>NZ_JAUOES010000011.1:0-163200 GCF_031932065.1 Shewanella scandinavica | reverse complement strand
CATCGCCCACATCGGTATCCGCAGCCGCAAAGGTGTAGCTGTACGCCGCATCTTGAGTGGCGGCAATGATAGCTGTTGAACTAATCGTCGGCGCATCGTTGACGTTAGTGACCGTGATGCTGAAGCTTTGCTCTGCCGTTAAGCCGTCCGTGTCGGTGACTTTCAGTGTCACCGCATGGCTGCCCACATCGGCATTGCTTGGCGTACCACTTAACAATCCAGTAGCCGCATTGAAGCTCAACCAGCTTGGTTTAGTCACCGCGCTTAAGGTTAAGGTGTCGCCCACATCAGTATCACTCGCCGCAAAGGTGTAGCTGTACGCCACATCTTGGGTGGCGGCAGTGATGGCCGTTGAACTGATGGTCGGTGCGTCATTGACGTTGGTGACCGTGAGATTGAAAGCGGGCAGGCTCGCACTGAGCACTCCATCACTCACACTGATCACTATTGCCGTCGTCACACCGACATCCGCATTCGTTGGCGTACCGCTTAATTCCCCTGTTGCCGTATTAAAGCTCGCCCATGCAGGTCGATTCGTAATGTCAAAGAGCAGGCTATTACCATCCGCATCTGCACCTGTTGGCACAAAGCTATAAGGTGCACCTTGAGCCACATTCGTCGCGGGTATTCCCAAAATAGTCGGAGCACTATTCACCACAACCTCGAAGGTTTGAGTACTAGTATTACCCGCACCATCTTCGAGCGTAAGGGTGATGGTACTGGTACCCGAGCCAAGCGCAGTCACAGTCACACTTCTGTCGGCATTGCTTCCTGCTAATACAACATCCGCCAGTGGGACCACTGTGGTATCTGAACTCGCTGGCGTCACAAGAATATCCGTCACAGCGGTTACATCATCGGCAATAGTAAACGCGAGCGTAGATGAACTCTCGCCAGGTTGAATGTTTTGATTATCAATTACTGAGGAAGTGGGCGCACTCGTATCAATAGTCACAGATAGAGCGCTCGATGCGACACTGCTATTTCCTGCGATATCAGTAGCAACCGCTGTGATGCTATGGGTGCCCGCACTCACGTTGGTCGCACTAACGCTCCAATCACCACTGCCATCCGCATTGACAGTGCCAAGCTCACCATCAAGTTGGCTGCTAAGGACGACACTGGCACCAGCCTCTGCGGTCCCCGTCAACACGAGTGTTGTATTCTTGGTGATATTATCCGCGAAACTCGTCCCCGAATCGCTTGCTGCATCCAGATCTGGCGTAGATGGAGCAGCTGGCGCCGTTGAGTCTTGAGTAATAGTAGGGACATTCTGGGGTGCGGAAACATTGCTCGCTGCATCGCTGGCAATCACAACGAAATTATTGTCGCTGTCCGTCGATAATGAGGCACTCAGAGTCCAAGTGCCCGCGACCACTATAGTGTCATCCAACACAGTCGCGTTATCGGCAACACCGTCATTATCCACATCGGCATAGAGGCTGATTGTCACCCCATCGTCAGGGTGCGTTCCGCTGATCAATGTCGTTGCCAGATTGGTACTTATAGTGCCAGCAGGCGCAGTAACAATAGGATCGACGGGAGCCGTCGTATCGACAATCACATCGACACTGCTCCACTGGCTGTAGCTTAAGTCGGCATCATTGCTACCCGCATCCCGCATAGTGTCGCCATTAAGTGCTATGCCATTGGTATCGACAATTAAACCACTCGCCCCCGTGTTATCACCCGCTTGGACTGTATATCTATAGGTCAGCACACCGCCGGTAGCAGACACGAATACCGCTTGACGAGCCACACCATCGATATCGAGCGACAGTGTAGAGAGTGTGCCAGAAACAGTCACATCCTCGGTCAAGGTGACAGTGATATCGATAGTGCTGCCGACACCATAATGCCCATCGCTAACGGCGACGACATCCACTGTAGGCACTGTGGCATCTTTCGATATGGTATCGGTCACGGCGGGGCTAGAAACATTACCCGCCGCATCTGTCAGGGTCAGGCTCACTGTCAAAGTGCCATCCCCTAAGCCACTCACATCTATATTGATGAGCTGTTGTGACGCACTCACGACGGCAATAGTGCCAGTGACAGGCGTGCCTGAACTGCCGGTAATAGTGTAATTTGCGCTGGTTCCCACCTCCGCACTCGCTAAGGTCAGGCTAATCGCATTTTGATTTGCCTGAGTCACCGACGTCTGGTCAAAACTGACGCTCGAAATAGTTGGTGCATCCGTATCGACCGAGTGTGCGGTGCCGGCACTATAGGCACCGAGTGCATTACCCGCATCATCGACAATATCACTCGCTGTGTGGCCGACCTTCAGACTACCCGTACCCGATATGCCATTAACAGTGACGGCAATACCGGTTCCAGAGCTAGCGGAAACGCTCGAAATAGTACCAGATACGGTGCCTGTGCTCACCAGGGCAAAATCATCCGTCGTCAGGCTATTCACCGATTCGCTAAAGGCGAGGTTGAATATCACACTGGCATCCGCCGCGGCACCTCCTGCAGGGGCCGAGCTGGTTATCGAGGGAATTTGTGTATCGAGCGTAAGCGCAAGTGCCGTCGACACCGCGCCAGTATTGCCCGCAACATCGGTCGCAGTGGCCGTAATATTATGCGCTGAATTACTGGTTAATAGCGGCGTGGTAAACGACCAATTTCCAGAACCATCTGCCGTTGTTGTACCCAATACACCATCGATGCTGCTCGTGAGCGTCACAGTACTATTCGCCTCGGCGCTGCCTGTGACTGTCGGGGTGGTATCGCTGGTTAAATTATCTGTACTGATGATCCCGGAATCGGAAGCCGTGGCAAGATCCAGCCCCGAAGGTGCTAAAGGCGCATCGCGATCGACAGTATGACTTGCACCACCGGTATAAGCGGCGGTATAGCCGTTGGTTCCATTACCGTTACCGGAAGCATCTTGGATATTGGAATTCGCCTTGACATCGAGTCTCAGGCTACCCGTGCCGCTCACAGTATTCACAGTCACATCAACACTGTTTCCAGATGCCGCAGAAACGCTGGCAATACTGCCACTGGCCGAGCCTGTTGCCGTGAGCACAAAATCATCGGTAGATAGATTGCTCGCTATCTCATCAAAACTCACAGTGAACACTAGACTAGCCGCATTCGCTGCGGGCGATCCCGTCACGACAATCCCAGTCACCACCGGTGGTGTAACATCGGCAACGGTAAAGTTCCAATCGGTTTTATTGCTAATCCCAGCGTAAAGGTTACCCACCAAGTCGGTAATAGCCCCATTAGCGATTTGAATGTAATAACTGGTGTTTTCAACTAGATTCGCGGTTGGGTTAATAGTCAACATGCCACCAGCTGTACTTAACTGTCCCGCATGTGCAGTCACATCAATGGTCGCTACGGCCAGATCATCGGCGTCGTAGATCACTATATTGCCGGTACCGAGTTGAATATCTTCATTCATAGTCAGCACAAAATTGGCACTAACTGCCACCCCAATATCGCCATCTAGTGGGTTAACACTCTGTACTGTTGGCGTGGCTGTATCTATCGCATAGTTATTGGAATCCGTTGTGCCTGTGCCTGCATTACCAGCCGCATCGGCCACCCCAGTGTTATCCAATGTAATGATGTTGGTTGCATCCGTCACACTGGCGGTTGGCGTCAAAGTCGCCGTCCAGGTAATGCCCCCGTCACCGCTGCTGACCACAGTTAAAGTGCCGTTGGCAATAGTCAGATCCGCATTGGTAAAACCAGTCACTGCCTCATTAAAAGTGAAGGTCACCAGGGACGTTTCACCAACCGCTAATGCAGTGTCCGCGACGACTATTGTGGCCGTTGGGCGTGTTGTATCTATGGCATAGTTGTTGGAATCCGCTGTGCCTGTGCCTGCATTACCAGCCGCATCGGCCACCCCAGTGTTATCCAATGTAATGATGTTGGTTGCATCCGTCACACTGGCGGTTGGCGTCAAAGTCGCCGTCCAGGTAATGCCACCGTCACCGCTGCTGACCGCAGTTAAAGTGCCGTTGGCAATAGTCAGATCCGCATTGGTAAAACCAGTCACAGCTTCACTAAAAGTGAAGGTCACCAGGGACGTTTCACCAACCGCTAATGCAGTGTCCGCGACGACTATTGTGGCCGTTGGGCGTGTTGTATCTATGGCATAGTTGTTGGAATCCGTTGTGCCTGTGCCCGCATTACCAACCGCATCGGCCACTCCAGTGTTATCCAATGTAATGATGTTGGTTGCATCCGTCACACTGGCGGTTGGCGTCAAAGTCGCCGTCCAGGTAATGCCACCATCCGATGAACTCACCGCACTTAATGTTCCATTCGCGATGGTAAGGTCCGCATTGGTAAAGCCGGTCACTGCCTCACTGAAAGTAATGGTGACCAATGACGTTTCACCAGCACCCAAAGCTGTATCAGCAACAACCAGTGACGCGGTTGGCCTTGTACTGTCAATTGCATAATTGTTGGAATCAGTTGTGCCTGTTCCCGCGTTACCTGCTGCATCTGTGATGCCAGTATTATCCAATGTGATGACATTAGTAGCATCGGTAATACTGGCCGTCGGTGTTAAAGTTGCAGTCCAAGTAATACCACCATCACCAGAACTCACCGCGCTCAGTGTTCCATTGGCAATCGTTAAATCTGCGTTAGTAAATCCTGTCACCGCTTCACTGAAAGTAATAGTGACCAACGAGGTTTCACCAATCGCCAGTGCAGTACCGGCAACCACTATTGAGGCTGTGGGGCGAGCAGTATCAATTGCATAGTTATTGGAATCAGTCGTTCCGCTTCCTGTATTACCAGCAGCGTTTTGTACACCGGTATTAGCTAGAGTGATGACATTGCTGGTATCCGTAATACTGGCTGTGGGTGTGAAGGTGGCCGTCCAAGTAATGCCGCCATCACCAGAACTCACCGCACTTAAGCTTCCATTAGCAATGGTTAAATCAGCATTGCTAAATCCAGTCACCGCTTCGCTGAAGGTGATTGTGACTAACGAAGTTTCACCTGCTGCAAGAGCTGTATCAGCAACGACAATTGATGCCGTAGGGCGCACAGTGGATATGGCGTAATTGTTGGAATCAGTAGTACCCGTTCCTGCGTTGCCTGCAGTATCGGTCACACCAGTGTTATCAAGTGTGACCAGGTTAGTGGCATCCGCAATACTGGCTGTCGGCGTCAATGTCGCCGTCCAAGTGATGCCTCCATCGCCAGAACTCACCGCACTCAAAGTACCATTCGCAATCGTTAAATCGGCGTTAGTAAAACCTGTCACCGCTTCACTGAAGGTGATTGTCACCAGAGAGGTTTCACCGGCTAACAAACTTGTATCCGCCACAACCAGCGAAGCCGTTGGACGCAGGCTGTCAATTGCATAATTATTGGAATCAGTAGTTCCGCTTCCTGCGTTACCTGCTGCATCTGTTACACCGGTATTATCCAAAGTGATCAGGTTGGTGGCATCGGTAATACTGGCGGTAGGAGTCAATGTTGCCGTCCAGGTAATGCCGCCATCACCAGAGCTCACCGCACTCAAAGTACCATTGGCAATGGTTAAATCGGCGTTGGTAAAACCAGTCACCGCTTCACTGAATGTGACGGTGACCAATGAAGTTTCATCTACAGCCAGTGCGGTATCAGCAACCACTATTGAAGCAATGGGACGAACCGTATCGATTGCATAATTGTTGGAATTAGTAGTACCTGTTCCTGTATTGCCTGATGCATCGCTTACACCCGTGTTAGCAAGCGTGATGACATTGGTGGCATCAGTAGTACTGACCGTAGGTGTAAAGGTGGCTGTCCAGGTGACACCACCATCACCGGAACTCACCGTACTGAGTGTGCCGTTGGCGATGGTTAAATCTGCGTTAGTAAATCCTGTCACCGCTTCACTGAACGTAATGGTGACCAGCGGGGTTTCACCAATCGACAGCGCTGTATCAGCCACCACAATTGATGCTGTGGGGCGGGCGGTATCTACGGCGTAATTGTTGGAGTCTGTTGTACCCGTTCCAGCATTGCCTGCCGCATCGGTCATGCCAGTGTTGTCCAGTGTGATCAGGTTACTGGCATCAGTAGTACTGGCTGTGGGAGTCAATGTAGCCGTCCAGGTAATGCCTCCATCACCAGAACTCACTGCACTCAAAGTACCATTCGCAATCGTTAAATCCGCATTGGCAAATCCCGTCACCGCTTCACTGAAAGTGATGGTAACCAGCGAGGTTTCCCCAACCATCAAGGCGTTATCGGCAACTACAATTGTTGCTGTTGGTCGCGATGTATCAATAGTGAAATTACCGGAATTGGTGGTGCCGCTTCCTGGTGTTGATGTAGCAACGCTGCTGACGCCAGTCATGTTAACCGTAAATACGTTTGTTGCATCGGTAATACTAGCTGTTGGTGTGAAAGTTGCCGTCCAGGTAGTGCCACCATCACCAGAGCTTACAGCGCTCAGTGAACCATTTGGAATAGTGATATCAGCATTGGTAAAACCGGTAACCGCCGTTGAAAATGTAAAAGTGACTGTGGAGGTTTCGCCTGCTCTCAGTGCTGAATCCGATAAGTTAACGCTGCTGAGTGTTGGGGTAACAGCAGGCGGTGTATTAACAGCGCCTTGGATGGTAAAACTTCTGAACTCAAACTTGGCGACGTCAGCCGCTTGGATACAGTTTGTACTGCAATCAAAATAAAGCTTAAAACCTGTCAGCTTAACCCCGGAAAATGCGGTTAGTTGCCCCGATTCGAAAGTAAAGGATTCATCGAAAGTACTAGTGCCATTTATTGTAGAAGAGTTGACCGTGCCCCCCCCCCGAACAATGCCCACAATCCGCACATTGGTGAAGTTATGGTTATACCCTGGGGCTTCTCCACTACTTAAGCCTGTGAGCTCAAACGCAGTAGTATTGGTTCCGTCTGCCTTTAAATAGAAATAGTGATTACTATTAATATTGGGAGTACCGGTCGAGGTATAAGCAATGCCTCCATAAATTCCAACATTCTGTATACTATTATTTCCATCCGTTGCCGTTAATCTGAAATCGGTAGTACTAAGTTCTGTAGTGAGATTTCCTGACCAACCAGAAAATGTTTTTGTACCATTCGAAGCCGCTAATACACCCGAAAAATCCCTTAACGCCTTCTCAGAAAACGCCAACGTAGATTCAATATTTCCGCGGGTAACTTCTAAATCCCAGTCGCCCTGTAATTCGGCATTACCGGTTAAATTATTGGAAGCGGCAATATCCAAACCCGTGTTATTGCTAATGATATCCAGCAGCGCTTCACCGGTTTCGTTTGCGGCCAGATCGCAACCGTAAAATAATAAATCGCCACCTTCACGCACCGCGCCTTTTAGCGCGGCAAATGCGTGCACTTCATGCTGGATTGTCTCCGGGGTAATACGTGAATTACCGAGCAAAATAGCACCCGCTTGTGCGTGGGAGACCACATGAATAGCGGCGAGATTTTTGTGTTCATCAAGTACATTAATTAATTGCGGTAATCCAGCGATAGAAGAATCTAACTCTACCAATTGAACACTAGGTTTAAGGGCGCGGCGCAGCACAGCCTTATCGGCATCAGTCACTGCACCATCAACAATCACCAGCTCACGCACAGGATGTGCACTCTGGATATCCAGTTGATCGCCAGATAAATCAATTAGATCCTGTGGTAAAGAGGTGTCTGAACGCAATAATAGATCGGTCGATGCATTTATCGATGCATTCAAATAGGATCGCTGATAACTCGGCGCTGCAATAGCACCAGCACCATAGAGTCCGAATGGTAATAACAGCGAGGAAAGCCCACTAAGCAGTGCGTGTCTCATGATAAGTGATTCCCTTCATTTTTTGCGTTAGGTGCTACAGGTTTTTTACTTGCAATAATATTGGCTGCAGTGCCAGTACTATCCAGCCAGAAGTCCATTTCTTGATACTTCATAAATAAGTCAGGCGGTAAAATACTGCGCCTACTTTTGTATTCCACTTTCCGCTTAACGCTATGCAAACCTTTGACCCCAAGATTGTGGTCAAACTCATTTTCAGCATATTCGACATGATTAAAATCGTGTTCGAATTGCGGTTCGCAAATAAAACGATAGATTAACTCCAGCGTGCGTGCCGGATGCTGGGTAAGCAGATCATAATCCACTAATAGCAAGCGATCAGAAAACTCGCCGTAATAGGCTTCCTTTAGTGCCGTCCATGCACTTCCAACCGCGCCACCAGCATTGATTAATGACTCGCAGCGGCTATACACAGTCTGGCGCGAGGCCGAATTGAACATACGGCTGTAATCAAAAGGGTTTTTACGGTAAATCACTTCAAAACTATCCATAATCCAAGCCGGATTACGCACACAACAAATCACTTTAAAATCATCAACCAACTCTACCAATTGGTGCAAACGAGCAGTCCAGTGACGGTTGGTGTCGAAAATCACCGGATGGTTTTTATCTTGGTAATAAGCATCAATTAATGCCCGACAAATGACCTTACGCTTATGTTCATCGAAAAATGAATAGGACTCACTACCCGCCCCCATTTGTTCGAGGGCGCCATTAACAAGCCCTGCTACAGGGCTACTCATAGCCGCATGAAAGCGTGGATTTTGCCGGAGTATACCTGCGAGCAACGTCGAGCCTGCACGCGGTAAACCTGAAATAAAATGTAATTTGTTTGGCATCAATGTGACTTACTAATTAAAAATATTTATAAAAAACTTCCCGACAAACATGCCGGGGATCATTCATCAATTAATTGCGTGCCGGAAATACACCATAAAGGGCAATGCAATAATTCAATGCCAGAAATGGCTGACGGTTTTCATGGGGTAGACCACCACCACTTATACCTAAAGTCTGTGTTGCCATAGCGGTATTTAATGTACCCGGCGCGGTCTGCATATAGTTGACGATACCACTGCCACCACGAATATCCTTGGCCAGATAGGTATTCGCTGCCGGAGAAGGCAAAGTCCCCTGATTATTCAAACCGGTCAGCGTGTGGTTGTGCGCTGGCATTTCAGTGGCAAGCAGCGTCACCCCATTTTCGCCAAACTGTTCGCCCCAATCCCAGGTTCTCAGCCCGGGCCCCTGACCTACGCCCGCAACGACCTGCCCCTGCAAATTAGGCAATTGGAACGTAGTTGTACCATTACCACCATAAGTAATTCCGATAATTGAAAACAACGCGGTATTACTTGCGATTGACAATGTTTGGCCATTACACAGCGCCCAATTGTGGGGAGCGAAGCTGAATGGCAACAAACGGATTTCACCAATAAATGGATCCATAATTTCGCTCCTTAATTACGCGATGGGAAAATGCCTTCAATACACATGATGTAATTTATCGCTGTGGTAGGCATGATGTTATTGTGTGGTTGTGTTCCCCCGGTGGCTTGCACACTGAGTGCATTCATAACTTGGGGATCGGCACCGCTAGTTGGCAAAGGAGCATAAATATTATCGGTATTGCTGTGGGCAAACACATTACCCGTGGGACTGGGTGATGTGGAGGGACTTGCTGTACTCGCCGAAAAACTGTGGCTGTGTGAAGGTATTTGCGGTGTTAACAAGGTCACGGATTCAACACCAAATTGCTGGCCGATAACACGGGGAGTAAGACCCGCGCCGTTGCCCTGCCCAACCGGAAGCCGGCCGCGCAAATCTGGCAGCTGGAAAGTGGTGACTCCATCGCCGCCGTATGTCGTTCCAATCAGAGCGAAAAGCGTCGTCTGCTCACTAATACTTAATAGCTGACCCGCGCACAACATCCAACCCCTCGGTGCAAAGCTACCCGCAAACAGACGGATATCACCAATATAAGCATCCATAGTGATTCTCCTCTAGTTACGTGAAGGGTAAATGCCTTGAGTGGCAATGCAATAATTCATCACCAGCGAAGGCTGGCAATTCTGATGGGGTTGGTTACCGCCGGTATTGGATACCGTTGCAGGATCCAACGCTTGCAAACTTGCAGCGGGTTCATACAAATTGACAGCGCCTGCGTTGTTCTTGGCAGCGGCAATATTATTGCCTGCAAAAAGCACGGTATCGCCCGCCGTAGAACTGGCCATCACAAGGTGATTGTGGACTGGCAGGTTGTTGGGTACTAGGGTTACATTTTCTGCACCAGCCTTGCTACCCTGTGGCAAACCCATAGCAGCATTAGGGTGAGCCGGTGCGCGACCACGTAAATCCGGCAATGCAAAGGTATTGACACCGTCTCCACCGTAGGTCGTACCCAATAATGAAAAAAGCGCTTGATTGGAATTGATTGGCAATAATTGCCCGGCACACAAAACCCAATATTTAGGTGCCCATTCGTAGGGGAGAAGCTTAATTTCTCCAAGAAAATTATCAGACATCCATGACTCCTTAATAAAAGCAAACCTGTCCAAACATCATCAGGTTGATTACACACGCTTTCCACTACCCCGAAACAACACTACCTATGGTGATGGCCACGATAGCCACTCTTGGGTAGGTGATATTTCAAAAGGTAAGAAACCCAAGCGGAGATATAACTGTTTCGCACGCATATTTTGTCGATCAACACTCAGACTCACACTCGCCTCTTTTGCTTGGGCATAGGCTTTTACCGAGTCTAAAATGACTGAACCGTAACCATAGCCACGAAATTGCGGCGCGATGACAAAGTCGACGATATGGACACCGTTAGCAGAGGGATTAAGTATGATTTTGCCAATAGAAATTGATTGATATTCAATGATTAGAGTCACAGCTTGAGGGTATTGGGCAGCGTAACCCGCTTGCTGTAAGCGGTATTGTTGTTGCACTAACAGCTCTCGTTGCTGTGGGGAAAGCGGTAATAGAGACAGTTCCGTCCTTGCAGAACAAAATAGTGCAAATACAAAAGCATCGTCATTTTTATACGCGTAACGCAATGAATAGGCTTTAGGTAATACTATGTCTTCTACCATCAAACACATTCCCTGTAATAATTAACTCTGACAGCGCTGTATAGTTCATTAATTCGCCGTGGCAGCTCGGCTCGGGGTTAACGAGCAAAACTCGACAAATCGAATGACAGGTTTAAAGAGTGACTCAGGGGAATGCGTTCGCAGAATAAAACGGCTAACTGCTTGGAGGTACATGATTGCATTTTCCATCCCTAGAATAAAAACGTTAACTTGCTGATATTTTTTAATATAGATAGTTGGCTAAAGCTAGTTCACATCACACAAAAATACAAGATTCATGTTAACTTTTAGTTTCAAAAAGGTGAAGATTAGACCAGTTACAATAACGGTGGATCTGTTCTTTTTGCTTAGCCGAAAAAAAACTTTGTTTAGATTGTGAATCTGCTACAAAGGGCTGCGTGGCTGTTTTAGAGTGTATTAACTGGCATTGTTCGACTTGACTGCACTCTTCTTGAGAGAGATCCAACGAAAACCAGTTTGCGATTTTATTCGCTATCGCGGGTAACAGCTCCTGATAATCCACGACCATCACTTGGCTACACTGACTCATCTCTAAGCCATAATCCAATAACAAGCGCAATACCTTGCATTGATACTCCAGTATCGACTCCTCCTCTGGTACTGATAATTCACGGAATAAAGGTCGAGATGGTTGTCGCACCATATGATATCCAGCAGACTTTTGCTGTGAGGCTAAGATCTCGACGGGGTCTCTAAGTAGCAATAACACAGGAACTTGAGGATAAAGTGATAGGATCAAGGGCCAAAACTGCAAATCCCACGCATTCCATTTAATCAACAAATGCTGTTCAGGATGAAACAACTGACCTTGAGTGTTAATGCAAAATGTTAAAGCCGCACGTCTTTGTGTGTCTGATAGGCTCCCGTCCAGTAACACTTGAGTCAGCAAAGGCGATTCAGATAACACCCTGCATTTAGATAACCCAGCAAAACTGCGCGACACTAAGGTAGAGCCACAGCGGGAGAGGTGAAATATGAATCCGGCAGGCTGCACTTGTTCTACTAGTCCCGAAAGATTTGGCGCAGGTAAGAGAGCGGTTTTAGGTTTGATCAAGACTGACAATAACTGACCCCGCACGGCAGAAATATGCTCCGAGTAGAATGGGTGAATCGGTTTTTCTGCGGCGGACATCCACTCTAATACTCTGCGTTTAGGGTCATAGTCTGCTGGCACCCAAAACTGGCATAAAAGGGAAAAATCTGGAGCTAAGGTTTGCCGATTCCCTGCCCACAAAATCGCCAGCAACGCCTCATCACCATAATCTGGCAAACACCAAAATCGCCGCAAATATTGGCAAAACCCAACCATAGTCGTCGCCTTGCCTAGCTCTCTCAAGGCTGCGGGGTTATGGACTAACGACCAATAGCATTGTTCTGGATTCATAAGGGATACATGTTTATGTACTGCACCATACGCGGTAGTTTAGCCCGATTCGGGCTTGCGCCATGGGGCAAGGCATGGTGCCAAATGATTAAATCACCTGCATTAGCGGCGATTGGTTTAACTGGCCAGCATGACCAATCCTGTTGCTGAAGCTCAATATCAGGCTTGCTCTGTTCGAGAAGCCACTCCTCTATCTTGAGATGAAATCCTGGGACACAACAGAATGCGCCTTGTTCCTCGCCAGTGTCGGTTAAATAAATTAACCCTTGCGTCGCAAACTTAACGGGGAGCTGTAGCGGCATATCCCAGTGCATATCAGGACCGGGGAAATGCCAAGTTGGCGTTTCTGGTGGATTAAAGCTGACTCTATCGGTTGTCATAACTAAATCCGTTTGCTGCCACAATTGTTCAAACACTTGACGAATTTTGGGGACTTGTCGATTCGCGTCCAGTTGCGGATGGCGAAACAGTTGCAGCATGATTTTCTGCATAAACTCATGAGGTTGATACCAAGTGGTGGGATCTTGTTCATTGGCTCCTAACTGCTGCCAAATAAAATCTCGAGTTGCGGCGCATTGCTCTGCCGTGAGTACTTGCGGGATCACTAAGTAGCCTTCACTTTGCCAAAAATTGAGTTGTGACTCACTGAGTACCGCAGCCGGATTTGAGTCTTCAACCTCCGCTGGATTGAAGTCTTCGACTTCTGGTACTGTGACCGATGCCGTTAATCCATGGAAAATAGCGCCTAATTGCTGATTAATCCCAGCAATATCCGCGGCTGTCAGCTTGGCGATTTGCTGAATGTAAGCAACAAAAGCTGACTGATGATCGTTTTGATATAAAGCTCTTAGACCCGGCTCTAGCCCTATTCCACAGAGATCCAGCAAGGTTTTATCTAAGTGCCATTCATTAGCCAGTTCAGTGAATGGCACTCCCCGTTTGCGTAGCTGTATCTTTTGCCAAAGCCGCTGCAAATGATAAATGCCTAAGCAGCTCAGATCGTCACTCGACACCAGCACTGGTTTTTGCTCTATAACATCAAATACAAAATCGGGATGAGTACCCTGCTCATATCGAAAAGCAAGGCATGAGAGTGGCTTAAGCCAATGTTCACGTCGATATCGAGGTAACGTGAGTTGAGATTGGTATTCGCTCAGCATGGAATTACCATAGACTTGAATGGAAGTCGTGAACTTAAGCGTTACCGCACTCGGGCTGAAATCGGGGAGCAGTAAAGTACCAGCCAAGAAGCTACGATCTCCATCGGCAAGTAAGCGTGCTGTTTGTAGGTTGAGCGCGAATAACGGCCCTAAATAATGCGTCTCCACAAAATCCTGCACAGTACGACACTCAAGCCAAGCTTCTAACTCAATATTTTGCGGGATGAGCACACCATCATCTGCAAGATACGCCTGTAAATGGGTAAAAATTTGCACTTGCGGCTCCTGTTGCAACAAGTGCTTCATGGTTTCGGAAAGAATCACATCAAACTTTACGACTGTATTTGGCTGCCAAAGCGTGGCATCCGCACAGACACTCTCCACCACACGATCAGCCAAATCAAAGTGTTCAATAAGCTTAGTGACTTTATCTAACGAGGCTTGATGAATGTCGAGCAAGGTCACTTGAATTTGACTCGCAGAAAATAACGGCAGCAGAGGTAATAATAACCAAGCAAAAGGCCCTGTCCCCGCATATAAGATGTTCACAGTCTGCCCGGGATGAGCCTTTAGACGATCTTGTATTGCTTGATAAATCCCTTGTATAAAGACTCGGCCCCGCTCGGGATCTTCGGCACACTGCGCTGCGGTAGTGAGTGACACCGCCTTACCAAAAGGCGTATGGCTCGCCTCAGTATCCAAAAAAGACTCGGGGTGTAACTCCACTGCCGCTATTTGGCACAACTGCTTCAACATGGGATCAATGAGCCGTTTAGACTCCCCTGCTGAGGTCGACAGCAGTAGCGAATTAGCAAACTGAGTTAATACAGCTACATCCAAACTATGCCCTAATTCAAGCTCCGATCTTTGCAGCATCGATTAACTCCCTTAACCAAGTATTGACCTCGCAATCAATCACTAAATTGATCCGCGCATCCTGCCCTTTATTTTCAACCCAATGGACTTGGTCGGCATTGATATACCAAAGCTCTCCGGCCTGCATGGGTACACGTTTATCGTCCACGTAAAAGTTGAGTTGCTCATTCGTTTGCAGTGGCAAATGTAATCTTGCCTCGCCTTGTTCTAGGCAGAGTCCTTGATCTCTATGGGGCTTTATCTCTGCCCCCGCATGTAAGCGCATCAAGCGCACGGATTTCACCGGACAGGCTAAAGATTTGATCACACTGAGTAGCGCAGAGCTAGATTCGAGGCAAGGCAGATCTTGCCAGTACTCCTGTGTAGCTATGGAGAAGGCTTGCAAGATAGGATGCGCGGCTTGATACTCAGCGGCGCAGCGCAAAGCGAGCACATCCCAACCGCCCTGATCCCCTTGACGATAATCACGCTGATTTACGTGGGGTAGCCAGTCTTGCAGCAGCAAAGCATTAAGCTCTTGCTGTAAACTTAGGGAGTTTGGAACTTGAGCTAATAGGGCAAAAGAACAGATATCCATATCCAACCGCTTAATTTTCAGACTAAAAATTATTAGTCATCCAAGACTAGCACAAAGATATGAGCATACAAGTTGCGTGAATAATCATAATGACAGCCTTTGACAATTACCCTGCTCACGCGTTAATCGCAGGCGTTGTTCAGCATGCAAAGAATAGGAAATACCCAATGTTTAACTGGAAGACTATCGATACAGTTCTACTCGACATGGACGGCACTCTATTGGATTTGCACTTCGACAACCATTTTTGGCTGAGTTTAGTGCCGCAGGAATTAAGCAGGCAACGGGGTCTGAGCGAGGACGAAGCGCAGCAGTTAGTCGTAAATGCCTATGAAAAAGTCGTCGGCACACTCGATTGGTACTGTCTCGATTATTGGCAGGAGCAGCTACAACTCGACATTATGGGTTTGCATCGCACTTTGGTGGATCGCATTCAGCTACGTCAAGACAGCATGCCATTTTTAGCGGCCTTGGCCTCTGCAGGTAAACAGCGCATTCTGGTGACCAATGCCCACCCTAAGAGTCTTGCCTTAAAGCTTGAACATACCGAGCTGGCCGCAGGGCTCGATGCAATGATCTCCAGCCACGAGACGGGTTACCCTAAGGAACACCCACAATTCTGGCTCACCTTGTTTGAAAAGTTTCAACTTGAGCCGAGTCGCTGTCTCTTTATCGACGACAGCGAACCCATACTCAAGGCCGCTAAACTTGCCGGCGTAGGCCATCAGTTGGGGATTGCTAACCCAGACAGTAAAAAGCCAGTCAAAGTCTTTCAAGATTTCCCCGCGATTACCGACTATCACTCGCTACTCAAGGATCTAACACGATAAAAAGACAATAAAAAAGGCACCTAAGGTGCCTTCGTTTTCATTCATAGTGCAGATCTATCATCGCGCGCTGAAACAGCGCTATAGCCCAGGAATACGACCCTGATATACCACAGGGAAATAACCGTCGCTGCCGCGTTTACCTAGCATACCCAGTGACTTACGCATATCTTCTGGTTGCTCAGCCGTTTCTTTAATCTTAGCAGCTACTTTGACCATATTGCCTTCGTCTAACTGCAAAGTGCCGACGATACCGAGCTGGTTTTTGGCTTCATCTGTGGCTAATTGCGCTTTGCCATCAACGCAACTCAGGCCGAGTTCGATATTGCCTAGTGGATAATTGCCAAACTGGTTTTTAACGTTGGTTTGATTCAAAAACAGCTTACCAGACAACTGCTCGCACCAAGGTTTACCTTGCTCTAACGTCTCGACTAATAGGCTAACTTCACCGGATATTTCGGTTTTAAAGGGCAGTTTTGCATTGCCGAGTAAAAAGCTATCTGGCGCTTCGAAACGTAAACCCTGCGCACTTAAGCCGCCCATGGACCAAGAGACTAATCCCTTAGCGCTGACAGGTGTGGCGCGGCTGCCCACTTGAAAATCAACTTTCACTTTACCTAACAACAAGGCCCAAGGACTGAGATCCCAACGCACTTGTTCTAACTGGCG
Organism: Shewanella scandinavica; assembly: GCF_031932065.1. Lineage (NCBI taxonomy): Bacteria > Pseudomonadati > Pseudomonadota > Gammaproteobacteria > Alteromonadales > Shewanellaceae > Shewanella > Shewanella scandinavica. The sequence continues at coordinate 146,766 of NZ_JAUOES010000011.1, read as the reverse complement.
TTGCGGCATACTTAAGGTTTCTATGTTGCCAGACCAAATACTGCCGCTCACACCCGAAACACTGATATTTGCAGGTAATGGCGCTAACGCTATCGCAATCTTAGCGGGAAATAGAACGACTAAAAATACTAAATAAATCAGTACGCCTATGATGACTTTTTTTATCAAACTCACAGCTACACCTTAATTTATTGCGACAGTTGGATACGTCTAACTTTGACATAGCCAGGGGCATCGGCCTCTGCCAAATCAACACTTTCGAGTGATAGTCCTTTTTTCTGCACTAACTCACTCAAATAACCCAACAAGGCATCAAAAGGAACATCATCCATCCACACTTGGATCTTATCGCCTTGGGGCTGCATACGAGTAATCACTAACCCATAATTGCCCGCAGTTTGGTTAACCACTGAACTTAAACTACCCGACATAGTCGGCTTAGCGCCGTTTTGCTTCAAACCCGAAATTTTATTCGCCGTTTGTTTTACATAGTTCAACGTCTGTTGCTGTGCAGTGAGGTTACGTAATGCATCGGCTTCGGCAGTGGCGATTGGCGTCCAAACACCCCAATAAAAAATACCAATGACTAAGAATACCGAACAAAAACCGACTAACTGCTGCTCGCGCGATGCGAGCCCTTGCCACCAAGTCCGCAAATTATCCATCTTATTTGCTCCTCAAGGTTAAGGTACTGGTGACTTGATCTTCACCGCTATTCATAGTGCCGCCATCGAGTTGGAAACGACGACCAACGATCTCTTTAAACTTCTCGATTTGCGCGTAGTTTTTCGCACTCACTTGCATGCGGATCTCGTTACGTGCGCTTTCGAATCTTAAGCTATTAGGTTTAAGTTCAGGCACTTGCTTAAAGGCATCCTGCAAACCATCGAGCATGGCAAAAAACTCGGCGCCACTGCCCTGTCCCTGCAATGCGCGTAATTGACTTTCCATCTGCGAACGCAGGTTAACAATGCGCGAATTCCCCGGCACCACTTGCTGATAAATGGATTCGCTCTGAGCTTTAAGATCGGCAATCTGACCATTGACTTGATGTATGGTCAGCCCTTTATTCACTAAGGCCAGCACACAAGCGATGGCGATAACGATGGCAGCGCTCTTCCACATCATCAACTGTTTGCTGTATTCACGCTTAGGCGTGTAAACGCCGCCCAGTAAGTTAACTGGCGCATGCAAAATACCGCGGGCTAACACTAACATAGGTAGCTCAAGTGACTGCGGCTTAAGCTCAACACCTTCGAGTTGCATATCGGTATAACTGGCGACAGACACTTCGCCCTGTGCGGGCCTAAGTTGCTCCAGCGCAATCGGTAACCAAGGCAAAGGTAAACTCTGGCCTGTGGCTAATCCGGTACGCAGTAATAGTTCATTACCAAAATTCATTGCCGCCCATTGGCACTCTTGCAATGGTAAGGCTAAGCAATCGGGTACGATGCGTTTCACTTTTAAACCCGCTTCGGTCAAACAACTCAGCCAAGTCTGCATTTGCTCATGGGCCACGGCGACCACGCTTAAGGCATCGCCATCACGCGGGCCGACGGTAAAATGCATGGCATCCACGTCCTCGGCTAAAGCTTCTTCGAGCATAAAGGGCAAGGCTTTCAAGGCTTGGCGTTGGCCTTTTTCGGGTAAATGCACGCTAGTGAGTGTCATTGCCGCGGCGGGCACTAACACATCGACGGGACGGTTACCCGCACGCTCAGTTAAGGTCGACAAACCTTGGGCATTGGCGAGCTCGCCAGAGGCGATAATTTCCTGTTCTTGCTCAGACCAAACGAGCCATGAGCATGCTTGCTCTGCTGTTCTGCCCAAGCGAATAAATAGCCGTTCACTCACAGTTTTTCTCCACCAGTCCCAGTCAAGAAAGCGTGACTGAGCTCGTTGCTATTATTTTTGTCCACCAACATCAAACCCTGCCGGGTGAGCGCTGCCATTATTTTTGGCCACCAAACTGACGGGTGAGCACTTCCATTTTGTTGCCGCCGCCCTTTTTGAGCACGCTTTCCATTCTAAATACGGCGTTATCGACTTTCGCCCCCGAGGCCAACAGAAAATATTGGCTACCGATGACAAAACTCGACTTCATGGCACCTTCCCACTTGATCGAGCCCATAGATGAGCTTTCATAAAAATCTTCGATTTTGTCAAAACCATCGCCGGGGCGTTGGTTGATAATGCTTTCTGCTTCGCCGACCGAAATCTGATTATCGAGCATGCCAGCTAACAGCGCCGCTTGCTCAACTTCCACAGTATTGACGTTAAGCAATTGCCTGTCATTGCCTGGGATCACACAAACATAGGGCAAGAGTTTCAAATAGATATCTTGGGTGTATCCCATCACAGCGCGCAACTCACTGCGATGATTCATCAGCGTATTGGCCGCACGGTAAGGCACATTTCGCGATTCATATTCGGCATCTTCGGCGCCGTAGGGGCTGGCCGTGGTGTCATCGTCGATATAATCTTTTAAGGTCTGAGTCAGACGGTCCGCACTAAAGTCGTCCATCCCTAAGCTCACCAACAAAGCCTTATATTGCTTCGCCGCCAACGGCAGCTTAGGTTGACCGTTTTCCACCTCTTTCGTGGTAACCGACAAGGCGTTTAAATTAAAACAGGCGCGCATATCAGTGATCTTACCCGCGATTTCACCGTATTCCGCTGGAAACACTACATCGGCCATGGCCCAATATTGCTGCCTGTGGACTCGACCTTCAGAGTCATCTAAATCTTGTTTTAAAATCTTCTTCGCCAGTTCTTCGGCGGAAATCGCATACCAATAAGCTTGATCGTACTGAGCCAAGTTTAAGGTTCGGCGCATGGACAACTGATTACGGCCAGTGATATTTGTCGCGATGATCACCACCATAGCCACTATCAAGAGCACAACGATCAGTGCAACGCCGCGCTGTTTAGACCGAGATTGGGTTCTCATTCGCGGCCCTCTGCATCAGGATCACCGTCTCCGGTATCGCCAGAATCTGGGTCACCGGAACCATTGCCCGTATCACTGCCATCGTCGTTTTTATCTTTATTAGCATCGTCCGGATTTTCGTCTTTATTATCATCATCCTTAGACTTTTCAGGTGCTGCAGCACCTAGCGGTAACAAGAACTTACGTTGGATCTTGCCTAAGCCTTCAATCTCAATTTCCATGGCGATCGCTTTAGGCAACTTAGTCGCCTCGACTTTGCGCTCCCATTTGTCATCCATAAAGAAGGAATATTCCACCGACAACACTTTATCTATGACCACTGTCTTAATCGGCTCGGCGCCAAATTCAGGCTCAGGATAAGGAAAATACCAACGCTCCAGTCGCCCTTCGTGCACCACATACGCCACCGACTGCAAGCTGCCCCGCGGTAATAAACCGTCGGGATTTAACCAACCTAAACGGTAAAACACTAAGGCTTCTGATTCCGAGTCTAAGATATCATTGCCCGTTTGGAAGACGGTCGAACCTCGACCCCCTTCGAGTAATCTGGGTGTACGCGCCACCATTTGGGCGAGATCACGCTCAATCGCACCAAAGCCTTGCTGCAGGGCTTTAAGCCGAGTAGAGAAAGTGCGCGTCACTTCATCGTTGGTCAGCACAGTGCTGAGCACGGCATTAGAAGCCAAACCTATCATGGCGAAAATCGCGATAGCGATCAGCATTTCTAGTAGGGTAAATCCCCGCTGCGCACTAGTCAGTTTTAAGGACATAACTGCTCACTTGTGCTGCAATACGCTGATATCGTTCGTCTTCACTCACGCTTATGCGGATCATACGAAAATTATCGTCCGTGGTTTTCACCACTTCTTTACGCCAATACCAATCCTTTCCTGCGAGTTCAACTTGGCCTTCTTTTTTACCGATTTCAGGAAACTGCGGCTCGAGTCTGGCATCGACCATCTGATTATCGGCCACCCACTGTGCCAAAGTGCGCGATTCCAGAATCGGCATGTTGGCCATCTGCTCGCCCAAACTTTTAGTGATCGACACGGCCGCAATCGAAAACACGGCAAGGGCCACAATCACTTCGAGTAACGTCATGCCCTTAACGCGTTTCATCGGGGCGCCCTATGGTTAATCTGCCCAGCGCATCGCCGACCACTAACGCTTCGGCCTGCTGACCTTTGTCAGTTTTGGCGATAAACGTCAGCTCAAAAGCGCTCATCTCGCCGCTCGGGAATAGCATGACCTGTGGCTCAGGATGTTTCTTCTTGTCATCGGCAGAGGGCTCAATTAGTGGTTCTTCAAACCAAGAATCGTCTTCTTCATCGTCTTGTACCAAGGGCAAACCATCGAGCACTAAGTTCATCACGACACCCGGCTCCATCTGCTTTTCAGACAAGAGCCTGTCTTTATCCAAAGGATCCCACTTACCGTCTTTATAAAAAACAAACTGATAACTGGTTTTCTCAATCACAATACCAATAAATTGGCCACTCAAAACGGTCTCATCGAGCACCATTTCAGTGGCAGCGATAAACTGCCGCGCCGTTCTATCTAGGGCCTGTTGTGGGCCCGAATTGCCGATAGACATAGTCACGGCCGCGGCCGTGAGTCCCATCAACAAGATCACTAGCATCACCTCCATTAAGGTGAAACCAGCGTGGCGCAGCTTTAACATCTTATTGGAAATTCTGTAAATTCCAGTTACCGATGTCATCTTCGGTACCTGGTTGACCATCTGGGCCTGCAGTGAATATATCTAGCTTGCCGTTTTCGCCAGGGCTTAACAGCAAGTACTTATTGCGCCATGGATCTTCTGGCAGACGTTTTACATAACCATCTTCACGGTAGTTACGTGGCTCAGGCGAAATCGTTGGCTTTTGCACTAAGGCTTCTAAACCTTGTTCGGTCGTCGGGTAGATGCCGTTATCTAACTTGTACATGTCTAAGGCATTTTCGAGCGCGACTATGTCAGATACCGCTTTTTGTTGGTCAGCTTTATCTTTGTTACCCATTAAGTTAGGCACCACCATAGAGGCTAAAATCCCTAAAATAACGATAACTACCATCACTTCGAGTAAGGTAAAACCTTGATGTTTCTTGTTCATTTGCATCGACTACTTCTCCTAAAAAATCCTATGCCAATCGACTTGGTCATAATCCATAAATTCAAAAAATTAACCGCTAATCAAGTTATTCAAGGCTAAGATTGGCTGCAGAATCGCCATCACGATAAACAGCACCACACACGCCATACTCACCACCAGCATAGGTTCAAATACCCCTAACGCTATATTGACGTTGCCCTCGAATTCCCTGTCTTGGTTATCGGCGGCGCGTTCTAACATTTGCTCAAGCTGGCCACTCTTTTCGCCCGAGGCAATCATGTATAACATCATTGCCGGAAACAACTTAGTATTAGTCAATGCCGCACCTAAGCTAGTTCCTTCACGCACCCGCGCAGTCGCATCATCCACTGCGGCCCGTACTCGCACATTCTGCAATACTTCACTGGCGATACGCATACCGTCAAGCAAAGGCACAGAGCTTGCGGATAAGATACTTAAGGTCCGTGCAAAACGTGCCGTATTCAAGCCCTTACTCACGCGGCCAACAACTGGCATGCTCAATAAAAAATTGTCGTAATTCATTCGAAACGCAGGCGACTTTAACATGCGCCGAAAGAGCGCGAACAGCATCACTATGGCAATGACCACAAACACACCGTAGTTTTGCACAAAGTCAGAGGCCGAAATCAAGAAGCGGGTCGAAGCGGGTAACTCGGCGCCCATGTGTTCAAACTGCCCAACGACTTTCGGCACCACCGCAGCCAGCAGGATGGAAATCACCCCAATCGCCACTGTGGTCAATACCGCAGGATAAATCATGGCTTGGGTCAGCTTAGATTTAAGCTGTTGGCGTCGCTCGGTATAATCTGCCAGACGATTGAGCACCACTTCTAAGTGACCGGACTTTTCACCCGAGGCCACCATGGCACGGTATAAATCATCGAAAATATGCGGAAATTCGGCCAAGGAATCGGCCAGACTGTAACCTTCAACCACCCGCGAACGTACCGCCATAATCATACTTGCAAGGCGATCTTTTTCGCATTGCTGACCAACGGCCTTGAGGGATTCTTCAATCGGTAAACCCGCGGCCACTAAGGTCGCGATTTGACGGGTGATCAAGGCTAATTCAGCGACCGAGATACCCCGTTTGAAAAACGCAAAGCTGCTGCTTTTGGCTTTGGCTTCTTTTTCAGAAACAGGCAGAATTTCTAAGGGCATCATGCGCTGATCGCGCAACTGGCTGCGGGCGTGTCTGGCGGTATCCGCCTCGATTACGCCCTTAAGCTGCTTTCCCTTGGCATCCAGTGCCTTATATTCAAATGCTGGCATAAATTACTCCTCGCGAGTCACACGTAGCACTTCTTCGAGAGTGGTGATGCCCGCGAGCACTTTGCTCATGCCATCGTGACGAATGCTCGGCACAAACTGACGGATATACTTTTCGATAGCTAACTCACCGCGGCCGCCATGGATCAATTCGCGGACATTGTCATCAACCAGCAATAATTCATGAATACCGGTTCGACCACGGTAGCCATTGTTACCACAGGACTTACAACCATTGGCGCGGAAGATACGTCTGTCGTCATCGGCCGCTATGCCCAGTAACTCACGCTCACGTGCATCGGGCACATGCTCAATTTTACATTTGGGACAAAGGGTACGGATCAAACGTTGCGCCAACACACCGAGCAAACTCGATGATACAAGGAATGGCTCAACGCCCATGTCTTGCAAACGCGTAATTGCGCCAGAGGCCGTGTTGGTATGCAGGGTTGAAATCACCATGTGACCAGTCAGTGATGCTTGCACCGCAATTTGCGCGGTTTCGAGGTCACGGATTTCACCTATCATCACCACATCGGGATCTTGACGCAAAATTGCGCGCAGACCTCGAGCGAAAGTCATGTCAGCCTTAATGTTAACTTGGGTTTGACCGATACCGTCTAGCTCATATTCGATTGGGTCTTCGACAGTAAGTATGTTGGTGTCTTTTGAGTTGATCTCAGTCAGACCCGCATACAAGGTGGTACTTTTACCCGAACCCGTTGGGCCAGTCACCAGAATAATACCGTGGGGGCGACGGATAAGATCTTCAAACTTAACGCGAATACTGTCGGTCATCCCCAATTGCTCTAAATCGAGGTTGCCAGTATTTTTATCCAGCAGACGCAGCACGACGCGCTCACCATGGCTCGATGGCATGGTCGATACCCGCACATCTACCGCACGACCAGCAATACGCAGGGAAATACGGCCATCTTGTGGTACACGTTTTTCGGCGATATCGAGGCGCGCCATCACCTTAATCCGCGACACTAACAGCGACGACAGCTTACGGTTTGGCTTAAGCACTTCCTTGAGCACACCATCGATACGGAAACGCACTATGAGCTGTTTCTCGTAGGTTTCGATGTGGATATCCGAGGCTTCTTCTTTAATCGCTTCAGATAACAAGGCATTAATCAGTTTGATGATAGGCGCGTCATCATCACCTTCGAGCAAGTCTTCGGTCTGCGGCAGTTCTTCGGCAAGGGTGAATAAATCCATCTCGTTGCCGATATCTTCCATCAACTGCTGCGCTTCAGACGAGTTCGCCTGATACGCTTGAGTGAGTTTGGCCTCAAACTTCGCGACTTCGAGCTTAACCAAAGGCAAATCAACACCCGAATAGCGCCGTGCTTCGAGCATGGCCGTTAACGGTGTTTTGCTGGTATAAAACAAGCTCAAGTCGCCCGTTTCACCCGGCGCGAGCACCACATCGTGGCGATGGGCGAAGGCAAAGGGTAAGCGCTCTTTACTGCTCGAACGAAACACCTCATCACCTTCAGCTTCCAGACCTAGCTCATTGGAGACTTGGCTGAGGTCATCGACTTGGGATAATTGTATTTCACTCATTGGTTTTATCTTTATTCTTGTTTTCTTCCAGTGACTTTAAAGTCGGATCTGTTTTACGCATCTGAGTATCTAGGCCTTTGCCCTCTTTGTAACGCTCTAAAATCGCGTTAACTTCTGGCGGCAAATACTCTGATTGATTCCATTCTTCCAACACAGGCACTTTTGTATTTGGCATTAAGTTAACGCCACGCTCTTGCTGCTCAAGTTGTAATGCTCTGAAATAGTTATATTTACGCCCAGCAATCCCTTCCATTGTGATGCCATCACGGATAATGGTTGGTTTGATGAAGATCATCAGGTTTTTCTTGGTCTTTTTGCTCGAAGAAGATTTAAATAAGTGGCCAATGATGGGGATATCACCCAAGAACGGTACTTTTTGTATGCTTTCTTGCACTTCTTCGTTGATCAAGCCACCCAGAACCACGATTTGCCCTGAGTCAGCCATAACAGTGGTGGTCAAACGGCGAGTCGCAAAGGAAATATCTACCCCTGTGTTACCGTTAACCCCTGACACTTCCTGCTCAATCGTCAGCTTAACCGCATTACCTTCGTTGATCTGCGGCACCACTTTCAGCTTAACCCCAACCTCTTTACGTTCAACGGTTTGGAATGGGTTACTGTTGCTCGAACTGGCGGTAGAGCCCGTCAGAATAGGCACTTCATCACCGACGATGAAAGACGCTTCTTGGTTATCTAAGGTGGTAATCGACGGTGTCGCCAGTACGTTTGAGTTAGTGTCACTCGACACGGCTTGAATTAAGGCACCAAAGTCGCCCATGGCCACGCCCCAAGCCATACCGTTCACTTTGCCTAAAGCTTGGGCGAGCAAGGTAACATCACCTTGTTTATCTGGATTTCGCTTACAATTGTCTAAATTAGTGCCAGAACAAACAAGATCCCCCTCGATAGGCTGTGCAGCCCAAACACCCGCACCAATCTCACCGATAGTTGGGCCTAAGTTATTAAACTGAGTGCCGAGCCCTCCTTTAGACGCCCATTGCACCCCAAAACCAACGTTATCGCCTTCAGCCACTTCGACAATAATGGCTTCGACTAACACTTGAGCACGGCGAATATCGAGCTGATTAATCACGCTCTCGATAGTGCGCATCTGATCGGGCTCGGCGCTGATCACTAAGGCATTGGTTTCTGTATGCGCCATGATATTGATTTCATTACGGCGTTTACCACCTGCAGCTTGAGCGCTTGGGTCTTTATCACCCTCCAATTTTTGGGCAAACCCTGTCAGCACTTCAACTAAATCTTCGGCCTTGGCATAACGTAAGTAACGCACCTTAGTGTTGCCGGTGCTGGCTTGCTCGGCATCGAGACGATGAATAAGCTCGACCACACGTTGGCGACTCTTTTCATCACCGCTAACAACCACAGCGTTGATGCGTTCGTCGGCAACCACTTTTGGCGCTTGGCCTGGCAATTGAGCTTGGTTAGCCGTGGCACGGTAAAGGGTATCGATAATTCGTACCATTTCCCCCGCAGAAGCGTATTCGAGCGGCACGACTTGTACTGAAGTATCGCCCTGCTTATCTACGCGGCGGACAATTTCAACCAACTTATTCACCACGGCAGCACGGCCAGACAACATCAAGACGTTGGAGGGATCGTAGTTCACTACGTTACCGCCACCCGCGTTATCATTTAATTGGCGTAACAAGGGCGCTAATTGTTTGGCCTCAGTGTTATATAAGGCCACGATGCGGGTGACCATTTCATCGCCCATGCCGGGTTCGTTATCATTTGCCACTCGGATGGCTGCGGTTTTGGCGTCTTTGTCTTTGATGACTTTGATGACGTTATTTTCCATCTCGACGATGGCATAACCGTAGACTTGTAAGACGTTGAGGAAGAACTGGTAATACTGTTCATCGTTCAGCAGATCATAACTGCGAACGTTGATTTTTCCGCGGATGGTTGGGTCGACTATGATGGTCTTATTCAGGTTTTTACCAACGATATTGATAAACTCTTGAATATCTGTGCCCTTAAAGTTGGCCGCATATTGTTCAGACCAAGCGAATTGGGAGGAGAACATGGCTGCACCCGCAACAACCCCAGCAATCAGCTTGCGTCGAATCCTTTTGTTATTCATTCTTTTTCTTTCCTCTAACGCGTGTTATTGCGGCAAACTAAACATGATTTCAACCAATTGTCCTTCCCGCTCAACCATAATGGACACTTCGGTTAACTCGGGTAATTGGCTCATCATTTCTAACGCCTGACTCATTACGGTCAAGTCGTATCCATTAATCGATTTGGCTAAATCATTGGCTTTAAAACCCGCCTGCTTAAACAAATTGGCGTCTTTCCCTGGATTCAAACGATAACCCGCCACAGAATCACCTTGTCTCACGGGTGAAATGGCAATGTAATCGGTGATCTTGCTCGGGTCGGCTAACAATTCGGTGCGGGATTCGGCGAGTTCTTGGGAAATATCGGCATTGTTACGTTGATCAACACGGCTCACTGCCGAGCCAGCCTTATTACTCTTAGCTTGTTGTAACTGCTGATTGGCTGGGCTTTGGCTGGTATAGACTAAGCCATCGAGCATTAAGGTCTCGTAACGGCCAGCGTTAGTGATAATGATACGGTCGGCATAGACTTCTTTGAGTGATGCAGATGTGCCCTTGATCTTATCGCCTAAACTGTAGGTTTCTTGGCTGCCGTTGGACTCAATAATCGCTAAGCCTTTTTGGTCGGCCGTCGATGCGACAACCCCAGTCAGCTGAATTGAAAGTGTAGTCTTAGGTGCGTCGGTCACAGTCTCAACGACTTCGACTTTAGGTTTATCAGATGTCGCATCCGCCTTACCAAAGAGTCCAAGCTGCTGCAGACCTGCGAGATCAACCTGACCGGCACTTTTGCCATTCACGCTTACGGGCGTTGGGGACCAAGCACTGGCAGATGAGTGAGTAGGCACTAGTTTCCATGTAATTTGCGCAGCTAACAACATGATCACAATAAAGCCCAACCAGAAGACAATCCGGCTTAGGAGTTTATGGGGCATGCCAATGGCTTTTGCGATAACTTTATCTAATAAATCCATATTTTATGTGGACCCTCGATACAGGTCTCTGTTCTGATTATAATAATTAGGCAATAACCGCCTCATGCTAACCTAGGCTGCATTTGGCAACAAGCCCATAACAGCATTCAAATTGGCGAAAATAGGCCAATTATGCTAACTTTGCCCGCCACAAAAGGGTGTGAAGCACGCCACCCTTTAACATAATAGAAATGCACTTCACGCATTTTCTTGCTCGGCATGTGAACTCATCGATCTTTTAGCTGGAGACACTATGACGCAAAGTCAAAGCGACAAAACAGACATTCGACTCGATAAGTGGCTTTGGGCTGCACGTTTCTATAAAACCCGTGCCATCGCCAAAGAAATGATTAACGGCGGCAAAGTACATTACAACGGCCAGCGCGCCAAATCTAGTAGGAATGCCGAGATAGGCGCCGTCCTTAAGATACGCCAAGGATATGACGATAAAGAGATCGTCATAAAAAAATTATCGCAATTACGCCAAAGTGGTGCGATTGCACAAGAATTGTACGAAGAAACCGCGACAAGTCTGGCTAAACGGGCCATTAATGCTGAGCAACGACGTCTCAACATGCTCAATAACCCGATACCCGATCAGAAACCAGATAAAAAGCAACGACGTCAGCTCATGCGCTTTAAAGACCTTTAACAGTGAGATACACGATGAACCAAGATACTTTACACCGCTACTTGTTCGACAATGCCGATGTGCGTGGTGAACTGGTGCAGTTACAAGACAGCTATCAACAAGTGATCAGCGCCCAAGAATATCCAGCCGTACTGCAAGTGCTGTTGGGTGAATTAATGGCGGCCACCTCGCTATTAACCGCGACATTAAAATTTAGCGGCGATATCAGCGTGCAGTTACAAGGCAACGGCCCTGTTTCTTTAGCAGTGATCAACGGTAACAATCTACAAGAGTTACGCGGTGTGGCTCGCTGGAATGCTGAACTTGCCGATGATGCTAGCCTTACCGATCTGTTCGGTCAGGGCTATATGGTCATCACCTTAACACCCGATGAAGGTGAGCGCTACCAAGGTGTGGTCGCACTGGACAAGCCAACACTTGCGGCCTGTGTTGAAGAATACTTCAATCAATCTGAACAGTTACCAACAGGCATTTGGTTATTTGCCGACGGCAAACAAGCGGCGGGCATGTTCCTACAAATTCTGCCAAGCCAGCAAGATCACAACGCCGACTTCGAACACTTGAGCCAACTAACGTCGACCATCAAGGCCGAAGAGTTATTCACTCTTGATGCAGAAAGCGTATTACATCGCCTCTATCATCAGGAAGAAGTGCGCCTATTCGATCCTATCGATGTGAGCTTTAAATGCACCTGTTCCCATGAACGCAGTGCCGGCGCAATCAAAACCTTAGATCAAGCAGAAATCGAAGCCATTCTCGCCGAAGACGGCAAGATCGAAATGGGCTGCGAATATTGCCACGCAAAATACATTTTTGATGCCATAGACGTAGCGGCATTATTTGCGAACGGTCAGACGTCAACGACCCAGCAATAATCGGTTAAACGGATCATCAAAGTTAAACAATATGGGCGCCCGATTCGGCGCCCATTTTTTATTCATACCCACAATCCCCTCACACATTGCACTCGGCTTAGGCTACAATCGCCTCACTTTGTTACCTAGCAAAGCTTAGGTAATAAATAAAATAAAATCGGCAGACGATCGATAACAAAAAATAACCTTACAAATCAAATGGAGACCTCACTATGGCGGATGGATTAAACCGCGTTCACTTTAACCCCTCAACAGCACAACTTGTCGAATTTGCCCTGCTACGCGGCGAAGGTGAATTGACAGCCAATGGCGCATTAGTCGCTAAAACAGGCGCTCGCAGTGGTCGCTCACCCGGCGATCGTTTTATCGTAAGAGAACCCAGTTCAGAAGCAGACATCGAATGGGGCCCAGTCAATCAAGCTTTCGACCCCGGTGCTTTTGAAGGTTTATGGGCGCGGGTAGAAGCTTACCTAGCCGATAAAGAACTGTTTGTATCTGACCTCGAAGTCGGTGCCGATACTGAGCATTACCAACCAGTACGTGTCACCACGCAATACGCTTGGCACCAACTGTTCGCCCGCAACCTTTTTATCATCCCAGAAGAATTTAACCGTAAAGACAAGCCAGTGTGGCAGATCATCAATGCCCCTGACTTTGTTTGCGATCCCGCGCGTGATGGCACTAACTCAGATGCAGCGGTGATTTTAAACTTCGCCGAACGTAAAGTGCTGCTAGCTGGCCTGAAATACGCTGGCGAAATGAAAAAATCTATGTTTTCTGTACAAAACTTCCTGCTGCCAGCCCAAGGCGTGCTACCTATGCACTGCTCGGCCAACGTAGGTAAAGATGGCGACACTACGCTATTTTTCGGTTTATCTGGCACAGGTAAAACCACACTCTCTGCCGATCCAAAACGCTTCCTGATCGGTGACGATGAACACGGCTGGGCACCTGGCGGTGTATTCAATATTGAAGGCGGTTGCTACGCCAAATGTATCGATTTAAGCCAGAAGAATGAACCTGTTATTTGGGATGCGATTCGTTTCGGCACTGTGCTTGAAAACGTCGTAATGGACGAACACCGCGTACCCAACTACAAAGACAGCAGCCTGACGGAAAACACCCGCGCAGCGTATCCGCTGGAGCACATCGCCCAACGTAAAGAAGACAACTGCGGCGCCGAGCCACATGCGGTTGTGTTCTTAACCTGCGACGTGTCTGGCGTATTACCACCGGTTTCTATCCTGACCAAAGAACAAGCGGCATACCACTTCTTGTCTGGCTATACCGCTAAAGTGGGCTCGACTGAAATCGGCTCAACCTCGGCGATCCAATCGACCTTCTCAACCTGCTTCGGTGCACCTTTCTTCCCACGCCCTGCAGGCGTGTACGCAGAACTGTTAATGAAGCGCATTGAGTCATTCGGTAGCCAAGTGTACTTAGTTAACACTGGCTGGACTGGCGGCCCACACGGTGTGGGTAAACGTTTCGACATCCCTACGACGCGCGCCATCGTCGATGCGATTGTCAGCGGTGAGTTGAAAGATGTTGAAACCGTCCACTTAGACACGCTGAATCTGGCCGTGCCTGTGGCAGTCACAGGCGTAGACAGCAATTTACTCAACCCAATCAACACTTGGGGCGATAAAGCGCTATATGCTGAATACGCCCAAAAACTGGCCGAAGCTTTCACTAAGAACTTCGCTAAGTACCAAGTGTCAGATGCCATCCGTAACGCAGGCCCAAAGGCATAAGCGGTTAGCGGATTCATTTAGATAATGTAATCAAACACATTGTTGAGTAAAAAAGCGCGGGTTCAGTCATGAACCCGCGCTTTTTATTTGCCTATGGATTTTATGACTAATAGCCAGCCGCACTAAAGTCACTGCGATAGATTTTTATGTGTTTTATTTCTTATCGATTAGTTAAACCAAGCTTAAATTAATGCTGCGTTTTTATAATCACAGATAACAATCATCATTTTTTAGGAAGCGGCACCCAAATGGAAAACCATAAACCTGTCACTGGATTCCAGCGATTTCTCAATGGCGTCGAAGTCGTCGGCAATAAACTGCCCGATCCGGCGGTGTTATTTGCGATGTTTCTGGGCCTAGTCTGGCTGATCTCTTGGGGATTATCGGGTGTCAGTTTTGATGAAATCGACCCTCGTACGGGCAACCCCATTCAAGTCGTGAATATGCTCGAAGGCGGCGCACTGACTGCATTTACCTCGAACATAGTCTCCACTTTTGTGACTTTCCCGCCGCTCGGTGTCGTGCTAGTTGCTATGCTGGGGCTTGGCGTGGCTGAGCATACTGGCTTTATTAATGCTGGCCTGCGCTCGATTTTATCGGTGACCCCCAAGATGTTACTCACCCCGGTATTGATCGCCGTGGGTATCCTTAGCCATGTCGCGGTTGATGCGGGTTATGTACTGGTGATCCCACTCGGCGCGGTGATCTTCTATGCCGCGGGTCGTCATCCTCTAGCCGGTATTGCCGCCGCTTTTGCTGGCGTATCCGGCGGTTTTTCTGCAACCGTTGGCGTGCCATCGAGCCTTGACCCTATGTTAGCTGGCTTAACTCAGGCGGCGGCAAGATTATCGGCCGACCCAGCGGCTGCCACATTAACGATTAACCCACTGAATAATATCTTCTTTACGTCGGCTTCTGCCATTTTAATTATCTTAGTTGGCTGGTTCTTAACGGATAAAGTGATTGAGCCGCGCCTAAAAAACACAGCTGTGAATGGCGATCCCAGCACGCTCCCAACCCTAGATGAACTGCAACCCCATGAGCGCCGCGGACTCAAATTCGCCATGGGCGCCATGTTGTTATGTGCCTTAGGTCTAGTGTTTAGCGCCTATGGTGACAACTCTGCCTGGCGTGGTACCGATGGCGCCTTAACCAGTGCCTCGGCTCCCTTAATGCGCTCCATTGTGGCGATTATTTTTGTGTTCTTCCTCGTGCCAGGCATAGTCTATGGTTACGTCGCTGGCACGGCAAACAACCACAGAGCCATTATTCAAGGCATGAGTAAGTCCATGAGCGGTATGGGTTATTACATTGTCATGGCCTTCTTCTGCGCCCAATTTATTTATGCCTTTGGTCAATCCAATTTAGGCGCATTAATGGCGATTAAAGGCGCGTTGGCGCTAAAGGAATTGGCCCTTCCTATGGGTGTAACATTAGTGGGGATTGTGTTTCTCACCGCGTTAGTCAATCTATTAGTCGGCTCGGCGTCGGCCAAATGGGCCTTGATTGGTGCCATCATGGTGCCCATGTTGATGGAGCTGGGCGTATCGCCCGATCTGACTCAAGCCGCTTACCGCGTGGGCGACTCATCGACCAATATCATCACCCCGCTGATGCCTTATTTTCCGCTGATAGTGGTGTTTTGCCAAAAATACGTTAAGGAATCAGGCATAGGCACCCTTGTGGCGCTGATGCTGCCGTTTTCAATCAGTTTTCTGCTGCTTTGGAGCGGTTTCTTACTCGCTTACTGGGCCCTAGGCCTGCCATTAGGAATTGGCAGTTCACTCTCCTTCCCAGCACTATCTTAGCCTTAGCCTGAATATCGCTTAGCGGATACGTCGGCTGAGCGATCGCAGATAAACAAAAATGGCGCCAACTCGACAAGAGCTGACGCCATTTTTATATTCATTGAATCAAACGATTGGGCTTACTTAGTATCCGATCTCAGCACTAACTCCACTCGACGATTCTGTTGTTGCCCCGCCTCATCATTATTGCTGGCAATGGGCGCATGCTCGCCAATACCCACAGCTTCAAGCTGTTGAGCTTTAATGCCATGACTTGCGGTAAGCAGCTTGACGACTGCAACAGCACGACGTTGTGACAAACCTTGGTTATAGGCTTGATTACCTTTGTCATCGGTATGACCCACCACATAAAATGCACGCTTAGGATTTGCCTTTAAGTAACTCGCAAGCACCTCGACAACGGGCTGCGCCTCGGGCAGCAACTTGTCGCTATCGTACTCGAATAGCAGCCCTTCTAAGGCAACATGCCCCTTGGCTTCGATTTGGTCGGTCAGCGCCTCAAGATTGATCCCCACGCGGTCATCCTTAAGCTCTGTCTCCTCTAACACCCGCAAGTCGGTCCATAAACCATCAATATAACCAAGGGTATAAGTGCTCACATGCACATTGCCCTCGGGGCGCGTTAAGGTATACCAAGCATAAAACTGGCTGTCTTCGTTACCAATATTCACTAGAGAATCGATGGCTTTGATAAACCTATCCTCCCTACCACAGGCCTTTCCCTGACACTCAAATTGCGTCTCGAATCCGAGTTTAGTCAATGCCACCTTGTAGTTAGTGAACACCTCGTAACCCGAATATTCCTTTGGTATTGAATAGCCATTTTGAGTCAACTTACCCGCACGATCCACCAGCACAGGCTTATTGCTTGCATCCATTGAAGACACAAAGGCAGTGCTCGCAAAGCCTTGGCGTTTAAAGTCCTGAATATAGCTTCCCTTTAGGCGGCTGATAAGCGGATGATCCTCGGCGCCGTTGGTATCCTTCTTTTGATTATCTTTAAACTCGATTTGCTTAGGCTCCTGCTGTAAAAATGCGGCATTAACCGTGACTAAGTCTAACGGCTCGGGGATCGCCTCGAGCGTCGTAATATGAAGACCCGCAGAATCATCCATAACTGCTGCTTGTATGGCGGTATAAAACTCTTTTTGCTCATTTTTAACTCGAGCAAACAAGTAACCACTTTCAACACCAATAACGCCATCCAACAGCGCAATTTTCTCTCGTAATATGCGAGAATCACCACAAGCCTCAAGCAGACACTCGAATAGGACTTCGCCACCAAGCTTTTTAATCTGCTCACGGTAATTGTCGAGAATATGCGCAGGGCTATATTCGGGCGCTAATTTGTATTTTTGCTGATGGACCTGACCGAAGATGGGCTTAAAACGATAGTCAGACCTTTGTTCACCCGCGCTGATAATAAAGGGATATTCGGCATAATGGCGCGTCAATTCATCCTTTAATTTCGCCGTAGGAAAAGGCGTAAATAATCCCTCATCCGCCGCCATTAACGACAATGGCAACAGGCTCGTCGACATAGCCAATATCCCCACTAAATAACTCCGCTTAGAAACACGCATCAATATTTACCCTCCATAGAAATACTGCTGCGAAAAGTAACACTAAACGGATTGCGCAATAACAAATATGAAACAAGTTAATACTTTAGCGTGATTGAGGCGATGGGTTGTACAGGCAAAAATAGCTGTCGAAGAAACGACAGACTGATATAGATGTCAATCACTTAACCTGTCTTTTCGCCGAGATTCACTTTCATCACAAGGACGTTTATTTTGCCATCTTCCCACACAGCTCGGATCCTATCCATAATCGCCCTTTTATTTATGCCGCTATGTGTGCAAGCAGTAAATCAAAAATTAGACGATGAATTAACCCAACGCTGCTTAGGCACTTTCGATTTTATTAAGACCCAAGACCTAGCGACCTTTATCGCTCTTATGCCGTACGCACCAACTAAAAAAGAACAGGAATATGCTGGCGAGATTTTGCAACGCTCCCACAAGCGCTGGTATGTTGACCGAACCATGGATGAAATTACTCCCAAAGGGGTGAGCTATAGCACAGCAGACGAATTTAAACGGCAAAAAGGCGCTATCCAAGAAGCAAGAGTTAAACTGCTGATCACCAGCCCCAATAAACAAGCCTCGGTCAGTTGCAAATTTGTCGAAACACCAAAAGGTTGGTTCCTCTCCAAATTGCCGTAAGTGATCTAAAACAGCCAACGACATAAAGGCAAGGTAGTAATGCAGTATTCGCAATTATCTAAAAAGGCCCAAAGGTTTATCAATCCTGATGGATTGCATGAACAGCTTCGTCTTGCAACTAAGAGCCATTATGTTCGTCGAGGGTTAGCATTATTGGGACTATTGCCACTTTCGGCATCTCTTATCATGGCGATCACCCTCGACGGCGGTGAGCAGATTTTTTACCAGTTTGTCGTGGCATTGTTGCTACCTCTAGTACTCATTCTCTGGGCGTTCAAGCAGCATTTGGTACTTGATAATCCAAGTCAGCAACGTTTCGTACAATCACAATTTTTGGGTTATCACTTCAAAAAAGCCTACCTAGCACCACTGAAATCTACCGAGTTACTATTGCGCCACGATAGTTATAACAGAAACCAATATGAGCTTAAGTTGCATAATCTTGTGTACCCAATCGGCAGTTTAACCGATACCACTCAAGCTATGATGTTCTTTGCACAGACATTTAATCTTCCTGCCAAAGAGCAAATCACCCAATTTCCCAATATCCGTGAGCTAGACATACTCTCATCGAATGAACCACTTATCGCGTCACTCTCGCTAAATGATCAGAATAAACCGCTAGTGCAAGAGGTCGACACCATCAACACGGTCGATGGATATAGCGCACAAGCGATTGACGCTAAAGAGAATGACAATCCTACTCATCGTCCGCCTTCGGCAGATATCGAACCACTTTGGCACCCCAAATTAATACTTAAACTGTTTTATCCGCTGCCATTTATTATGGTGTTTGGCTTTGCGATGAAGTTTATTGGAAGCCTATAGCGATGCACTTTAAACAACTCTCACCGACCATAGCAATCATGGCTAAAACTCGAGCACAAACCATTGGGCGCTGGATTTTTGCAAGCCTAGTCGCTTCACTCACCTTATTTAACGCGCTAGGTTTTGAGCATTGGTCCTATGCCGAAGTGATTATCTGGTCGTTCATTGCACTTCTTAGTTGGCATCTACTATTTGCTCGTAGGCGTATTCAGTTTGATCTCAAACAACAACTAATCACCATTAACGTCAGTTCGCTCTATCCGCTAACCCAACAAGTCATCCCCATCAACCACATTGCAGCATTTCAAATACGGCAACGTCTCGGCCAGCCCCATAGGTATGATTTATTAATTGTGATGGATACTCAAATTGAACCATTGAGATTTCAATATGGTGACTTGCCCCAAATGAAAAAGCTGGGGCAAGAAATATCACAGTTTTGTGCTGTTCCATTACTGTTTGATTAAAATAAAGACCTGACAAGATGAATAAAGCGCAGATGGCTAATGGCTTATTCTGGTTGGCAAGTTAATACTTTAGCGTGATTGTGATGACGAACTCTAAACGCAAAAATGGCTGGCTAAAAAAGAAACAGACTGACATAGATGTCAATCACTTAACCTGTCTATTCGCCGAGATTCACTTTCATCACAAGGACGTTTATTTTGCCATCAGCCCACTCAGCTCGGATCCTATCCTTAATCGCCCTTTTAGCCATGCCGCTATTTACACAAGCAACAACTGTCACGCCAACAGAGCATCAAGGCACTTGGGAAAATAAAGATGAAGATAGAGATGGCGTGCCCGACGAATTGGATGATTATCCGTTTGATAAATATAAAAGTCAGTACGCCTTAGTTGCTGAAGAAGAGTTCAATAATAATCAAGATGTTGCAAATCATGTCCAACAAATCCCATCGCGTATTTCTGGGGTTGTGCAACAAGTCAATGATCTCGATTTTTACCAGATAAAACTAAAGGCAGGCAAATCAGTCACGTTTTTATTATCTTCCCAAAGTCATGATTTCTCACCAGGTATGGCAGTGTTAGATAGCGAGGGACTAGCTATCCTTGCATGGGCACCAAACTATCAGCCTGTCGGAAAATATAAGCGCGCAATCCAAGTAAAACCGAGGACATCAGGCGTTTATTATCTGGTAATCAATGACAAACTTTTCCGCGGCAGGCCTGATTTTAACTACAAGATAGCGGCATTTTTTGATAATGACGTAGATGCCATTGATGACGCAATAGAACCAGCCTTCGGTTTTGAAGCTTATTCTCAGGATACTGATAATGATGGTATTTATGACGGGGAAGAGTTCTATGTATTTCAATCTGACAATCTGATGCTGCATGACGTCGATGGAGATGGCTTACCCAACTGGCTCGATGATGATACTGATGCAGATGGAATAAAAGATGGCTTGGAGGGTGCGACTGACTTAGATAATGACGGATTAGCAGCGTTTGCTGACCTTGATGCCGATGGAAACTCGGTATTGGATGCCATGGAAGTAGGTAAGAATAGTCAATCTCCGCTCAATTTTGATGGCGATGCACTGGCTGATTTCATCGATCTCGATGACGACGACGATCTTATTTTAGATGTCAATGATATAGAACCTCATTCAAGAGTAAAATCTGCGGCTTACCCTTCTGAAAATTATAAAGAAATTAGAACTATCTATTATCTACATGATGGACAGACACCAATAAAAGACGTTTTCATCGCGAATAAAAAACATCGAATACTGGGTGAAGGTCTGAGTGATGGTTTACTTGTATTTGCCCGTAAGTCTGGTGGACCAATCAATATGCCAGTCGAAGTAAATCAAGATGCAAGTGTGGATTTCATTTTGCCGGCTGATGTAACCCAAATGTATTTTGTTGCCTCGAATCTAATCAGCGCCAATGGTATTGATATCCTTTATCGTAATGAAAATATCCCCATAATACTCGAGCAAACGGCTCTGCGGGCAAAACCGGGCGCTGAAATGTTACTGAGAGGCAGCCATTTTAATGAACAGACTAAAGTGGTTTTCTCTGGACAAGAGATTGTGCCTCGCTCAATCAACCCAGTTGAATTAATTTTTGATATTCCCAATACCGCTGTTTCGGGAGAATTATATGTCAAAAATACCTACGGCAAGAGCAATACCCTTAATGTGCAAGTTAATCGCTCAGTGTTACTAAAAATAGCCTCTGATGTATCCCTCAACGCCTCGACATTATCTGCGCTATCAATGGGTAGTGATAATGAAGACTCCCTCTTTTTTAGTGTTCAAAGAGAGTTACTACTGCCAGTCTCCAACAAAGGTTACGACCAAATATTGGTATTCTTAGGCGAACAACAAATACTTAATGCCGTCTATTATGGTCAGTCTGAAATCACTATTGATTATGCAACTACAGCGGTATCACGTGCTTGGCAATTTAGTGGCATTAAAAGCACGACATCCATCCCTGACTATCAATCATTCTTTGTACAAACCCAATCTCTACCCGACGTTAAACAACTCGAAGACTATATTCGTAACCACATTACACAACCCGAAACGTTTAATCAGCCGCCTTTTTTTCAGAGGGTCGCAGCGGCAGGCGATGCTGTGAACAAATTACTCAATAAGTTATAGCGAGATAACTACCTGAAATGATGAGATACCAATTAGAACCATGGCGCACTCGCAAGCTGATGCAGTAACGCTATGTGATTATTTTCAATTACAGAAATACCTTCCCCTGTTTGTAACAGCATAGCGATGACAAGCAGAGAAGAAATAGCGTATTTCTTACGAAATATAAGTCAGCTATACGGGCCTCAACCCTGTGGCATTAAACTCTTGATATTGGAACTCATATGAAATTACAGAAACTCTACCTATTTAAACTCGGTAAACCTATATCTCTACTGCTAGGGCTTGCAGCGATATTCCCCATGTACGCCACAGGTTCAGAGTTACCTGCTGAATTAATTGCCGAGCTAAAACCCCGCTGTGACAAAATGATGCAGGATATTCGCGATAACAAAATGGATGCCATGATTAAAGAGTTTCATCCCATGTTACAGACATGGAATGAAGGTAAGTTAGCGAAGAAGATGGCCATGCTTAGCATCAATGGTTATAAAAATGAAATGTTCGGTCAAATTCCATTAGATAAAATCGTATTCTCCGAGCAAGAATCCAGTTTTCGAGACCCAAGTAAAGATAACATAGGGCAATATCCCGATATGACAAACATGGCAGATTTGCATTATAACTTTTACTTTGTGAGACCTGATGGCAGAAAACAAAAAGGAAGCGTGAACTGCATTCTGTTTGAAGCTGCTGGTAAATGGTATTTCGAAGATAATCTGCCGTTTTAACCAAACCTTACCTAACAAAAGTTAATACTTTAGCGTGATTGAGGAGACGGGCTCTACACGCAAAAATAACTGACTAAAAAAACGGCAACCTGACATTGATGTCAAACACTTAATCACTCTCTTCGCCAAGAGCAGCTTCATCACAAGGACGTTTATTTTGCCATCAGCCCACTACCCTCGGTTTCTCTCTTTAATTGCCCTATATAGTTTACTTGCCTGCAGTATTTTTCCTGCTAGCGCCGCGCTGGATAGAGATCAGGCTTTGGCGACTTTTGACAGCCAAACAGTACCACTCATAGAGCAAGCCATTGCATTAGGGGAAACAGCACCAGAGGACAGAATTGACGATGCGTTAGATCGCCACCAAGGTGATGCACTTGCCGTTATAAGGGAAGGCATTCCTCAACGTCTGGCGATTAAGGCAAAGCAACAACTCATGTTAGCGAATGAGTACCTTAGGTATTTTAAAGAATTACAGCAGCAAGTTCCGCATGCGAGTCAATGCCATCAACCAGAACTTGTGGCAGATTTCAGAGCACAAATCAAAGAGCTCAACGCCTATGTGGATAGGCTCAACACTTACCCTAAACTCCAAAACCTAGGCGACGCTTTTCCAGCCTTAATGGACATGAATATTAATCAGGCACGGGTAAACACCTTAACGAGTCTGTTTCATCGATTTCGGCTCTGTGTTTTAGGCGATGATACACCGGCTATTGTCGATGGACTCACAGGCGAAAAAGGAGATGCAATAGCCAACGCCTTTATCAATGCATTTGCGGCTAAACAGGGCTTGCCCCACCCAACTGCATCACAAAATATGGCGGATGAAATGGCTGAAGATGATGCGCCAATACTCGATGATATGGGAGATGAACAAGCCATCGAAGAGGATACTGAGCAAGACAATAGCGAGTCTGATGAGCCTGAAACGGAGCTCGCTACTGAGATTTCACAACCGATATCCGCCGTTAAATTCAGCAATATGCCACTTAATGACTGCATCCAAAAACAAACTAAACTCTTCACTATTCAGCAGAGCCAAGAACTCAGTCTGCTTAACTGCCAATTTAACCCCACAGACATAGTGACGTTGCAAGATCTCAGCGCCTTTAACAATCTCGACACCCTAAGCTTAAAAGGTGGCACGCTCAGCACACTCGGTAATCTGAACAGTAATAATCTTAAAACCTTAATGCTGACCGATATGAAGGTCACTGACTTTTCGGGTAAAAACCTACAACTCGATAGCCTGTTCCTCAGCCGCATTAGCTCAAATAATTGGCCAAGCTTAATCGAACTTAACGTCCAGACCATCAGCATTGACAAAACAGTGAATTGCGCTGAACTCAAAACATTATTGGCATCAAAAAAGCTTATTCCTATCCATCCTGGACTGAGTCCAACAGACATGGCAGAACGTATGCAACAAGCAGAAACCAATGGCATACCGCTGTTAATGCTGGAATGTGCGATCTAACCAGCTCAAGTCTCTCATTAAAATCTTCAAGCTAAGTATGCACCTTTCATACTTTTGCATACTTGTTTGATTTTTAAACAGAAAGGAAAATACACAAGCAATTAACACTAGCACAACAGGCGCCTGAGTTAATTACAGGATTGGATGTTAAGTCGTAGCGAAAGGGATTTCTCTAAAAAATGGTAAACGTCTCATCAAAAGCGTTCTCAATTGCTATCCGCTATTGCCTACCCCCGTCATCGTACCCAATGTAAAGCTAATCACATTTAAACAATAGAAACAAACGTTCCAAGATATTGATTAATATTAAAATAAAATAGACACGGCTTAAATAATGGCGATGGAAGTTGCCGAGTATATTCACGTAAGGATACAAGATGTTTAAACCTAAACTGCTCTCTTTGCTTATCGCCACCAGTTTACTGACGGCATGTTCTGGCTCGGACGATAAAGATGATACAACACAGATCCCAGAGCCTACTCCACCGACTGAATATGCGCATAACGTTACTGGGCAAGTCAGCTATATCGGTGCCATCGCTGGTGCGAATGTGTGTGTCGACCTCAACCAAGACTTAAGCTGCTCTGAGGGCGAACCCAGCACAACGACGGATACCGATGGTAAATATCAAATAGATTGGAAAAGCGAGACCGAAAAACCTAACTATTACCTGTTGGCCAATTGGATTGATACCGCACCGTCATCTGCACGCTCAGCATTGGCGATGAGCTCCGCCGCAGCTAACACCAGCGCCACCACTGGCGGCATGAATATCGTTGCCCTGCCCGATCATGCGGGTCATATCAACGCGCTGACCAATATTGAGTTTTCACGCTATCGCAAGATGATTGAGGCCGACTTAACGCCACAGCAAGTGATTGAGTTCCGCGCCAAACTCAAATCCTTATACGCCACTGGATTTAAACAAGTCGAAGCCGATTTATTTAGTCTTTCGCCCGAAATAACCCTGCAACCGACATTTATCGACACTCTGCTGTTACACGATTATCTGCTAAATCTCACCAATGAGCGCACAGTGGAAATTTTGGCAGCCATCGAAGTGTTAATCGCCGCATTTGAAGCCTTCGAGAATTTAATCCTAGGGTATGGATTTGGCACTGATGCTTATCTGCAAACCAATCCTGTCGCCGTCACCAATAAGGTTGAAAATACCTTAGTGTCCTTCGGTTATATGGAAGCGCCGGTTGATGACAAAGCCATGAACAGTGTTGACTGGGATAATGTGTATAGCAGTATGCACAATCAAGCAGGCGAATTACATGTACTCAGTATACAAACCGTACGCAACAGTCATTTTATCACCTTGGATTATGGTGTTGATGAGCAAAGCCTTACTGGCGTGATCTCAGGTAAAGTCGCTATGCTCATCGAAAAAACATCTCAAGAGGATACTGAAACCGAATGTTGGAATGAGCCGATGCAAAAATGGATTAATTCCACACGTAACGATCAAGGTTATGTCAGTAAAGAGCCGATCATTGAGGGCAACCTTTTAAAAACCGTCTACGCTGGCACTGATGTCGAAATCCAAATGAATTTTCAGAAGTACCAAAACAGTGCCGCTGACTGGCAAGATTTGCTAGTGAACCTCCCTGCGGATCTTAAACTGGCGCCACTATCTTGGCCTTCGCAAATATATCGCATGGATATTAAGCAAACAGACGACGTGTTATGCCGCAATGAAGCCCCCATCAAACATGAAACTGATGTTGCAACAGCAAGTCAGATGTACTCTAAGCTGCTAGTGCAACTCTTCTGGTCGTACGCTTACCCTGACGGGTATATTCAAGATACGCCTAATAAGTTCACTCTTCTCGATAGTTTCGGCCAACCCGAAGCGCAATATGAATGGGGCATTAGTACCAGTCCAAGTAATGAGCAGCTGTTGACCATAACTCAAATAGTTGAAGACCCTATTGAGCGCGAAATGGTTAGTTCACACTACTACCTAGTCAGCCCTTACTTGCTGACCGAAGTTGAGCTAAACAAGGCTTTTGATACATCAGTAAATAAACAGTTTTATCGATTTACCTACGACAGCAGCTTCAGCAACACGCTATACAACCATTTTAAATCCCTAACAACCCAACCTTAATAAACTAGCGCCCCTGAAGTGATACCTCAGGGGCGCTTATCTCTACTCGACTTAAGTCACTACACTCCGAAAACTAAGCCTATCAGAGGCTGATAAACGCATCTCGCTCATAGTAAAAGATAATAGCTTCAAGTAGTTCCTGTTCACTGGGCTGAGCTTTTTGCTGCTTAAGATTATCGATTACATCTTCGATTTGATCCATATTGAGCAGATAGCAATAACCATTGTTTATCAGACTATCTTCAAACTCATCGATTTCTTCATTAGACCAATCCCTCATATCATCGACAATTGGCAGTAGCCGCGTGGTCAGTTGGAGAATTTCATTTTCCGCAGTATCTTGATAAACAAGCCAATATTGTAAGCCTCGCTGAGTAATACACTTATTAACCCAGCTTTTTAACGGCTCTGATTCGCCAAGGAATGATCCTATATCCACCAATGTCTCCTTCATATTAACGTCAGAGTGACATGTTAACTTGCTTAAAAAATATAAGTCTATGGCTTTGAGTTAATCTGCTCCTTCTAATCACTTGCAGTCAGTTCATCCATAAATAATGGAAAAAACAGGTTGTATACCACAGAAAAAACTACGCAAAGGTTAAAATTGATACTTTCAACAGTCGTTATATCGGCCCAACGCGACTGTGCAACCTAACGCAAAATCACAATTCATCAATCTGGCAGCTAAAATCGCACCATTAAATAAACTTTATTCATTTTTAAGCCGATAAAATTAAGTATTATTCATTTAATGTTGGCGTGATTTAGACTTTGGTTATTTTGAAACCAAGGTTGGTGATGTTTCACAATCCCCTGCTATGCAATTGTGGTACTTTAGCCGGACAAAAAAAGTGTCGGGCATTGGCTTTTAGCCTAGAGTAGGCCTTAATCACTAAGGTTTACGGCGTCTAGATTCAAATCGCCTACATGACACAAAATGCTGCGGCAACTGGGGAGTTTCGCAAGAATGAAGAGCAAGAGTTTATTAGGCAACATTGGTGTGCAAGTGGTTATTGCCATGATTATCGGCGCGCTAGTCGGTTTTATCATGGGCGAAAGTGCAAGCGTGTTTGCACCACTCGGAACCATTTTTATCCATTTAATCAAAATGCTAGTGATACCACTGGTGTTAGTTTCTATCATCAGCGGCGCAGCAAGCTTAGGCGATAGCCCATCGGCAGGTAAGATAGGCATTGGCACTTTTGGCTTCTTTATCGTGACATCAGGCATCGCCGTAGTACTGGCGTTGGTGATGGGCAATCTGTTCCAACCGGGCGCGGGGGTTGATTTCACTGCCCATAGCAGCCCAGATTTGATGGAAGTGACTAAGGAACACGGCGCATTGCCAGGGGTTATGGATACCTTTATCGGCATGATCCCAACCAATGTGTTCGAATCGCTGAACGGCGGTAACATCTTACAAATCTTAGTCTTTAGTATCTTCTTCGGTATCGCGCTGACCAAGGTTAAAGGCGATGGCGCTAAGCCAATTTTAGCCGCACTCAACACTGTTGTTGACGCCTTTGTGTGGATGATCAACTGCGTGATGATCATTGCGCCTATCGGTGTATTTGGTTTGATGGCCGATTCTGTCGGCACCTTCGGTTTCGATGCCTTAGAAGTCGTATTTAAGTTATTCGCCGTGTTTGTGGCCGCGATTCTGATTTACGGTTTTATCTTCTTCCCATTGGTGGTGCAGCTCTTCTCGAGAGCCTCGGCACGCCAGTTTATTTCGGCGATGAAAAAACCTCAGGTGATGGCATTATCGACCGCCTCTTCAATGGCGACACTGCCGGTGAATATGGAAACCTGCGAAGAAGATCTTAAAGTCTCTAAGGCAACCACAGCCTTCGTGCTGCCGTTAGGCGCCACGATCAATATGAGCGGCAATGCGATTTATTATGGTTTAGTGGCCATGTTCTTCGCCCAAATGTATAACGTCGATTTGTCGATGACAGCCTATGCAGCCATCATCTTCACCTCAACCTTAGGCGCAATTGGCCAAGCGGGTGTGCCCGGTCCATCATTCTTAGTGGTGGCAGTGTTGTTAGCGGCTGGCATCCCTATCGATGGCTTACCTTTGCTGTTTGCCTTAGACAGAGTGTTTGACATGATCCGCACCGCACTTAATATTACTGGCGATGCGGCTTGTGCCTTGATCATGGATAAATACACAGAAGTTAACGTTAAAGCGGATAGCGAGCGCAGCTTAAGCTAGCGAAACAGTCACTCAAGGCTTCAAATATCGGCTTGAATAGGCAAGGCTTATTCAAGCCTTTTTTATGCCCGCTGTTAGATATACCGAACTCTATCCTACTGATTTATTATCACTTAATTGAAATTAATGTGATCTTGGCGGCGCCTTGGACTAAGCTCAAACGGCGCTGCCTCGCAATTCGTATTTCTTTATCTGCCAAGCCACACGGACGCGACGTCTTTCTGCGATAATAGTTTGGCTATCATCAGCCCAAAGGAGTGTTGCATTATGTCCGTCTTTGCCCCTGCAAGCCCTTTTGCCGACTTTATCTATCGCCATTTCCGCGCCATTCATGCCCTTAAACTTGGCCTCGCCTTGCTGATTGCCGTCACCATTAATGCCATTTGGTCGCCGCCACATTTTATTTGGAGCATGGTGACGATCGTGATCATTATGATGAGCCTGCCACAGGTGGGTGGTGCGATTGAAAAGTCCCTGCAAAGGGCGGTAGGCACTTGTTTAGGTTCTGCTTATGGCGTGATGTTAGTCGCCACTATCGACAGTTATTGGCTGATTATGGGGCTACTGATCTTAGCCGTCAGCTTGATTTGTTTTATCTCGGCGGGACGCTACAGCTACGCCTATCTCGTGGCAGGATTTACCATCATCATAGTGGTCGGCGATGCTAACCATGATACTTCTGAAGCGCTGTGGCGCACAGCCAACATACTCTCAGGCTGCGTGATTGCTATTTTAGTCTCGCTATTTATTTTCCCAATCAAGGCCAAACAAGACTGGCGCAGCCAGCTCGCCAATGCCATCGACAATATGGCAAAGGTGCTCACCCAACATTTACACGCTCCCGCTAACCATGATTTAGATTTTCGCGCCGAACTCGAAGCGGCCATGAAAGCGGTATTAACCCAAAAGAAGCTGTTTTTCTCCCTCGAGTGGGAAAGCCAAACCTTAAAAAAGCATAAAATACTGCTGGCGGAATTGGTCAATAAACAGGTTCGGCTGATCACCCTACTCGAATTGTTGCCTTTGAGTCGCTGGCAGGAAGCCGACAAAGAGGCTTACCACCAAATCAATCGCGTCGCCGCCGAGCTTACTGCCCATCTTCAAAGGCTGAGTGAATTTGTCGCAGGTAAAACCGCATCTTTACCCACGCTGCCCACCGCCCTAGGGCAAGAGTTGCAACTCAGATTACAACTCAGCTTGGCCGCTCAGACGCCGAATTCAGCCCCTTTGACAAATGAAGTCGCGCAGGGATTTGCCCTCACGGGATACGGCTGGCTTATCTATCAACTCGCCATCGCCGTCGAAGCCCTCTACGCCGATATCGAGATTATCGAAATCGCTTATCGCGGACAAACCGTGTTACACAAAACTGCCAAGCGTTCATAAGCCGTTACCACGGGGAATCACAGCTAAAAATCACTCTCGCGAACCAAGATAACCCCTTGACCGCCCTTGCGTTAACGGGGCGTTTAATGAAAAGATACCGTCCTATTAAAAATTCGATATCTGGACTCTTTTCATGCGCTTATTTTCCCTCTCCGTTATCGCCATTGCCTGCCTTTCTGCCGGCAGTCTCTACACTGTCGATGCTGTTGCCAACGAGGCAAAAACCTTAGCCAAAACAGCTCAAGCATCTACTGATTTGCCAACCTCAACGTCAGTCGCTGCGGCGCAAACCGTCACCGACAAAACGCCAGTTGAAACCCCAGTAGCAACAACGCCACAGGATGCAAGTCCAGCAGCGAATAGCCAAGCGACTGAAACTGCGACTAATGTACTGGCCGATACCACAGTTACGGCGCCAGAAGCACAACCAGCGCCCATCCCTGAGCGAGCCAATACCTTTGTCAACGATGCGATTTTACCGCCGAGTATCACTTGGCATGGCGCCAGCGAATCGCTCATGTTGAGTGTCGATAACGAGTGGGCGACGCCGTTTGAGCAAAGTAGTGGTATTGAGAGCCCAAGCTACGATGCCACTATCGCTTGGCTCGACAAGCTGGCAGGTGAGACAGATAAATTACAGAAGGTTAGCTTAGGTAAGAGCCCACAGGGCCGCGATATTTGGATGTATATCGCCAGCAGTGAAGGCATTAATGAGTCGGCACGCCTCAAGCAAAACACTAAGCCAACGGTTTTAGTGCAAGCAGGGATTCATGCCGGAGAAATTGACGGTAAAGATGCCGGCATGATGCTGCTACGTGACATCGTTAAAGGCGATAAAAGCGCCCTGCTGGATAAAGCCAACCTCTTGTTTGTGCCTATGTTTAGTGTCGATGCCCATGAGCGCAGCGGCGAATTTAATCGCGTGAATCAACGTGGCCCTGTGAATATGGGCTGGCGCACTACGGCAAATAATCTTAACCTTAACCGCGATTATGCCAAGGCCGATACCTTAGAAATGCAGCACATGCTGCGCGCAATCAACGTGTGGCAGCCAGACTTGTATATCGACGTGCATGTCACCGACGGCATAGATTATCAATACGATGTCACCTTTGGTTATAACCTTGCCCAAGGGTTAAGCCCAGCCAGTTACCGCTGGCTCGAAAACAGCTACAGACCCGCAGTTGAAGCGGCATTAACCGAGCAAGGCCATATTCCCGGCCCGCTGATTTTTGCCGTGGATAACGCCGATATCACCAAAGGCATGTCGCTGTGGAATCCAAGTCCGCGCTTCTCTAACGGTTATGGTGATGCGCGCCATTTACCCACTATTTTGATTGAAAACCACAGCTTAAAACCCTTTAAACAAAGAGTGCTCGGCACCTATGTGATGCTGGAGCAAACCCTCAAAACCGTGGGCGAACAGGCGACTAAACTGAAGAGTGCGATTCAAGAAGATAAATATCGCGCTTCGCCGTTGATCACCCTAACGTGGAAATCGGCACCGCTGGCAAAAGGTTGGGATTTTAAGGGCATCGACTATCAACTCGAAAAGAGCCCCATCAGTGGCACTGAGGTGGTGCGCTGGAACGGTCAACCTAAGCTGTACCCCAACTTGCCCGTGATCGCCGAGACTGTACCCGATATTAAAGTCACTCGTCCGAGCGCTTACTATATTCCGGCGCAATGGACGCAAGTGATTGATCGCCTGAACATACATGGCATCCGCATGACGCGCCTGACCAAACCGACAGAGCTTAAATTACAGCAATACAAACTCAGTAACCCAGTGTTTAATACTAAGGATTTTGAGGGCCATCAAACGGTCAAAACCGAGTCAGAGTTGACGAAAGTCAGCACTACTCTGCCCGCTGGCACCATTAAAATCAGCACAGATCAACCTCTGGGCGATCTGGCGGTTTTACTGCTGGAGCCGCAATCACCAGATTCTTTGCTGCAATGGGGTTTCTTTAATCCTATCTTCACCCGCACTGAATACATTGAAGATTATGCGGTAGAGCCACTGGCGGCCAAGATGTTGAAAGAAGATCCTAAGCTGCAGGCTGAGTTCGACAAGGCACTAATCAACGCCGAATTTGCCGCCGATCCCGAGGCACGCCTACGCTGGTTCTATGAACGCAGCCCTTACTACGATAACCGTTACCTTAAGTATCCGGTTTACCGTAGTCGTTAATCCTCGCCATCACAAACCGCAAGCTTTACGCAGGTTTACGAGCGCTGATGCTATACACCAAGGGCACATTCTGCCCTTGGTGTGTTGACACATAACGACCATCGGCTTGGGCTTCGAGCCCTTCGAAACAGTTGTAGGGGCTGAAATCAAATTCGTGGAAGAACTCCAACACTAAGCCCGCCAGCAATAACGCATTGATCACTTCAGATAGACTGTGTGACCAACACATTAAGGTTTGCTGATCATCACCGGCATTTTCGGTATAGGTGCCTTCCTGCTCTATATCTGGCTCACCCCGATTAAAATAGCTGTAACCATCGAACAACTGCTGCGCCGGATGAAACTCGGCCATGTAAAACTGTCCGCCGGGTTTTAAACAGTCAGCAACCGTCTGCGCCCACAGGGTTAAATCCGGCAGCCACACAATGGCACCATAGGACGTAAAAACAATATCTTGCTGCTCAACCTTGCTCGCCACACTGTAAACATCGCTACAAATAAACTCGGCGGACAATTGTGTCTGCTGCGCCAGCTTTTGTGCTTCATCAATCGCCACCTCGGACAAATCGACGCCCAGCACTTTAGCGCCCATGCGCGCCCACGACAGGGTATCTAAGCCAAAATGGCATTGCAGATGCAGCAAGCTTTTACCAGCCACATCAAGCTCGCTCAGCTCGATTTCCCGTAATGAACTATTCCCACGCAGGAAGCCTGCCACATCGTAAAAATCCGAAGTTAAATGTACCCGAGTGCGCGCATCCCAAGCCGTCTTGTTCGTCGTTAAATAATCCATCTGCATCCCTTCTTATGTTTTTTGTATTTTTTGTATGTTTGCCCAGTCAGACCTATGAGGCTCAAGCTAACTTAATAAATGAGCAATTTCACTAATCTGTGAGTAAATCCCTCATTCGGCGGACATGTCCGCACAACCAAGCGCGGACACTTTTATTTTAAGCAATTGATTATAAAAGAAACTTAAAATTGGCATGGGCTGTGCAATGTCTTATCCATCGCAAGACGACTCAGCACTCCCCCGAAAAACGAGTGCCAGATAAACAAGGAAGCTAACATGTCACTACGTCCATTTATGTTCACCCTCGCTTTTATATTAGTGTTTACCGCAGGGGTATCGCTCACTGGCTGCATTATTAATGTCAACGCCGCTGGCATGCCCGATTTAGACCACCAGCAACGCGAACTCACCCTCGATAGCCAAGACTTGCAAGGCCTGATTGCCGAGACTGGCGCAGGCAGCCTCGAAATTATCGGTGTCGAAGACCTAACCCAAATTAAACTCGTCGCCGACATTTACAGTAACGACGACAGCAAAGTCATTCTCACCCTAGAGAAAAAGGCCAACAAGGCCAAGCTCAAAGCCGATTTTGAACAAAGCGGTTTTAATAATTACTCGCCCTACATCGACCTAAAACTGCAAGTGCCTGCGAATTTAGCACTGGATATCGATGACGGCTCAGGCGCCATTTTGATCAGCAAGATGACAGCAGATATCAATGTCAAAGACGGTTCAGGTGAACTCATCATCAACGGCGGTAACAATGTCAGCATTGATGACGGTTCAGGGGATATTGAAGTCAGTCAAATCAACGGCAACCTCACGATTGACGATGGCTCTGGCGCAATCAAGGTGACTGATATTCGCGGCAATATCGCTATCGATGATGGTTCAGGCAACATTGAAGTCGCCAATGTGCAGAGTCCAGTGACCATCACAGATGGCTCAGGCGACATTAATGTCTTTAACACTAAGGGATTAACGATTCTTGCGGCAGGTTCTGGCGATGTGAAATTTAACAAAATCGACGGCCCAGTAAGCATGGAATAACGCGCCGCTTTACCACTCTATACCCAAAGGTTTTACTAACTTCCCGGCGTAGAGACTGATGTTGCAACGGTTCCCAGCCAAGATGTCAGTCTTCTACCCACCCTTTTAAGCGTATGCCCGACTTATGCATTTATGCCACTAACCCCTTGTAGTGGCATTTTTTTTATACCGAAATTAAGCTTGAGTTTGCAGAAATGACGTTGATTTTATTCAGACCGTTACGCTTTAACCTAGTGGATTTGCTAAGATTGTCAGCCTTCCCACTTCAATAGTCGAAAAGTCACACTGTATTGCCAGTAAGGTCGAGAATATGGATCAGTTTTCGGAATACCAAAAAGAAATTGAATCGCTTTCCCTATCGGATAACCCTAGACAGATAATGGAAGGACTAGGGGATATTTGTTTTGATGGCGAATCTTTTTATCGCAACGGCAATAAAGCCCTAGCCAAACACATTTTCAAGCATATCTACGCCTTAGATGCGCACTCAGACTATTTCTCACACGCCAGAACTGTCGCAAAAGCCTTTCTTATATCCTTGGGAGAAATTCAACCTATCTCCCTAGAAGAGGTTATTTTACAGATAAAGCATGAGCATGCCTCATTAGCCGCACATCAATTAAATCTGCTGATTGCAAAGCGTATTTTTAGGGAATTTAGTCACCATCAAGACGCTATCCACATCACTATGCAATATCTCACCAAAGCCGAGGCACTTACCCCTCTGAGCAAGAGTGACCTTCGCTTTAAAGCTTTAGTCAGCTCAAATAAGAGTGAGCAAAGGGATAGCGTGACAGAATAAATCATCAGAATTTAGAGCCGCTTCTCAAAAGAAATGCAAAAATATACCGGAAGAGATCAACGTTCTGAATTCGACAACCCAATTTTAATTAAGTGATAATATGGACATTTCATCTTTTAAGAAATATATAAAGTTAGCACCAGAAAATGTTTCAGAATGGCAGAGATGGGAAAATTCATTGCCTACCTTCGATTCTATATTACCAATATTGGATTATGTATATAACGCTGAGTGGCAGCGAGATGATTGGAAAGCCATAATGGCATTCATTCGGAAAGGTTATGTTGAGCAAAATGAATCATCTGAATTGGTTGACGGGATTAAGCATGTAAATATATTCAACTCCAAAGTTATTAATCTAAAAATTGATGTCGCAATTTCATTAAACTGCTCCGTTGTTCGTTCATTAGAGTCAATTAATTTATGCTCAGACTCAGTGGAATCATTAAGTGTGTCCCATGCAAGCAAACTCTCTGAAATTACCGGAAACACCCAGAATTTAAGCTACTTATCTTTAAATAAATGTCAAAAGTTAGATTTTGGTTCTATCATTTCAACGCTTGACAGCGTAAAAATTTTAGACCTCAGTGGAAACCCACAGTTGTCCAGTATTGACGAGTTGCGTGGAAATAAAAATATTTTTGCGTTATATCTTGTTGAAACAAATGTAATTAAGACTAAAGAGACTGTAGAAATCTTGGCTTCGATACCAAACTTGAAAAAAATTTGGATTAAAGCAAACAAAAAGGAGTTAGAGCTTTTGAGAGAAGCTCTACCAGGGATTGTAAATTAAGCATAGAAAAGACCGGACATGTAGTTCGAGAGAAGTTTATCGAGAAACCCACTGTTGAATTTGGATATGTTCATGCAAATAAGATACTCAGAGGTTAGCGGGATTAAGCACTGTCATGGAAGTGACCGTCCGTGACATGGATGTCACGATCGAGCATACAGGGATGTACTTGCTGCGAGTCACTGTAATGACAGTGCTTAATCATTGTATTCAAATACCAATGACTTAACCGGATTTTACTCTTTCATATTGCACTATGTTCGACAGACTCAATCAGCGCTAGCTTTTGAGCACGGCTTAACTTTTTAACTGCGATCTCACGTCGCAGTGCATCGCCGTGACGACCAACCAGCTCTTGATACATCAGCGTTAATGGACCTTTACCCCGCAGATACTTAGCGGATTTGATACCACCCGATTGATGCTCGCTAAAGCGTCGTGTGACATCTGTAGTGACGCCTGTGTATAAATGCCCGTTGGCGCAGCGGACGACATACAAGTACCAGAGGGATGATGACTTTATGGGTGTAGGCTTCAGAGGTACAGGATTTAATAGTACGGGATTCAGCGAAGCTTCTGTCACTAATTCTGCTATTGGGGTTTCTTCTATAGTCGAAGCTTCTGTAACAACATTTTTGGTAACGACAGCGCTAGTCACTGGGGCAAGTGTGTCTGCCCCCAGTGACTCATGTTGCTGTAAAGCGCCTATGTCCGTATTGCCTAGGCTGACGGCAGATTCGGTCACTTACGAATGACCTACTTTGCCATACCTAACAGACTCAAGAAGAAGGCATATTCTTGGGCTGTGTCTTGGTACTGGCGATAACGACCACTCTTACCGCCGTGGCCGGCTTCCATATCCACGTTAAGTAACAAGACTTTATCGTCGCTCTTGTACCATTGGTTTTTAACATCGCGCAGCTTAGCGACCCACTTGGCGGGTTCAAAATACTGCACTTGTGAATCATGCAAACCTGTGGTGACCAACAGGTGTGGGTATTCATGGTCGGCAACATTGTCGTAAGGCGAGTAGCTGAGCATATAGTCGAAATAGGTCTTCTCGTTCGGATTGCCCCATTCGTCGTACTCATTGGTGGTCAACGGAATCGACTCGTCCAGCATAGTGGTCACCACATCAACAAACGGCACATGGGCGGCGATGGCAAAGTACTTGTCCGGCGCTTGGTTAGCAATTGCGCCCATTAGCAAACCGCCCGCACTGCCGCCAGAGGCGACGACCTTGTTTTTATCGCCATAACCTTGTGCCGTTAATGCCGTCGTCACGTCGATAAAATCATTGAAGGTGTTTTGCTTATTCAACAGTTTACCGTCGTCATACCAAGGGCGGCCGAGCATTTCTGAACCGCGCACATGGGCGATGGCATACACAAAGCCACGATCGAGCAGACTGATAACGGATGAAGAAAAGTCTGGTTCAACTGTGTAACCGTAAGATCCATAACCGTATTGATACAGAGGGTTAGTGCCATCTTTCTTGAATTTATCTTTACGATACACCAAAGAAACGGGCACTTTCACACCGTCGCGGGCAGTCACAAACACACGTTCGGCACGATATTGGCTGGCATCGAAGCCGCCTAAGACTTGATCTTGTTTCAATAAATCCCGTCTATCGGGATTCACTAGCGAATATTCGTATACGGCTTCAGGTGTTGTCAGACTAGAGTAGAAAATGCGTAACTTATTGCTATCTTGCTGAGAATTAACATCTAAACCCATCACATAGGCAGGCTCATCAAAGCTCAGTTCGAAAGGCTTTTGACCGTTGAACGGCATCACTTTAATTCGCGTCAGGCCATTTTCGCGGGTCTGAATAATCAGATAATCCTTGAGTACTAACTCGTCTTCGATACGGGCATTGGGGTTATGCGCAACCACTTCTTGCCACTTAGATTTGTCCGCCGCATCTTTAATGGCGACCTTCATCAAGCGGAAGTTTGTCGCCTGCCAGTTGGTGAGAATGTAATAAGTATCACCCAGCTTAGACACGCTGTATTCGTGGCCTTCTTCCCGCGCTAACACTGGCTTGAATAAACCCAGAGGTTCGCTGGCATCAAGCACCGACACTTCGCTCGTCGTGGTGCTCTCTTGGAACAGCACAATTTGCGACTCATCTAAGGTTTTGCCGAGTGAAATATAAAAAGAATCGTCTTGTTCTTCATACACTAAAACATCGCTTGATTGCTTAGTGCCCAGCTCATGGCGATACACTTGGTAGCCAAGTAAGGTTTGCAAATCTTTGGCGATATAGAACACATGTTTGTTGTCGTTCGCCCACACCACTCGACCTTCGGTATTTTCAAGCACGTCGACGATCATGTCGCCCGAGGCCAAATCTTTAAAATAGATGTGGTACACACGGCGGCTGAGGACGTCTTCACCAAAGGCCAACATGGTTTCATCTGGGCTAACACTGGCGCCGCCTAAGCCATAAAACTCATGGCCCTTAGCTCGCTCGTTAACATCCAGCATCACTTGCTCAACGCCATCGGCGCCCTTACGGCTGATTAACGGATATTCGCCGCCTTCTTTATAACGACTGTAATAGCTGTGCTGGTGCCATTGGTACGGCACGCTCGACTCATCGGCGACTAAGCGCTCAGTTAACTCTTTAAAAAGGCCATCTTGCAGCGGCTTTAAGGGTTTGAAATAGGCCGCAGTGTAGCGATTCTCGGCTTCGAGATGGGCCAACACTTTAGGATCTTTGCGTTCATCGTCACGCAGCCAATAGTAATCATCGGTGCGCGTTACGCCATGCAAGGTCATCACATGGGGAATTTTTTCAGCAACTGGGGCGGGTACTTGCCCTTTTGAGGTCGAACAACCGGATAACAACATGGCAATACCTAAAGTTAGCAGCAGAGATCGCATTTATACGTCCTTGTGACGTCCATAACGACCGTCGCAGAATGCAACGGCAAGTCAATAAGCTTATGTGTTCAATATGATAGTGGTCAGGTGTGCACTAGCGCAAACATTGAACGCGAGAAGTTGCCATTCGCGGTAAATAAGAGCAACATAACGGCGTTTTTGAGCGCAAACAGCTCAAAAGCAAATTCTCAGGGCGGGGTGAAACTCCCCACCGGCGGTATATGGGTAACGGCTAAGTGATTATTTTACTGAGCCCCCAAAGCCCGCGAGCGCCCGAAATCACTTTCGGGGTCAGCAGATCTGGTGCCTTAGATTTTGCCTAGTGCAAAACTGACTATTCCAGAGCCGACGGTAATGGACTGTTTGCTTTAATGGCGACAGTGCTGAGTCCGGATGGAAGAGAATGTAAGACAACATTGTGGTATTTAAGTGCAACGCGCTTATGTATCGCAGTGTTAGCCTCATGTTTTGCAATAACTTCACCCCAAGTGAAGTGATATTGCTACAGCAAAATCGAGCCATTAGGTTTGATTAGGTTGTATTTCTGCACGCCCTGATTCTGGATATTCCAATGTCGTATTTTTTAAGGATATTAACCATGAATCAGTCTTTACTTGCTCCTTTTGGTACTGCTATCGAACGCGTTGAAGCGGGTCTTAATGCCCTGCGTCAAGGCCAAGGTGTGTTAGTTGTCGATGACGAAGATAGAGAAAACGAAGGCGATTTAATTTTCGCTGCCGAGACACTGACGAACGCCCAAATGGCCATGCTCATCCGTGAATGTAGCGGTATTGTTTGCCTGTGTTTACCCGATGAAAAAATCAAAGCCCTCGAACTGCCTGCGATGGTCGAGCACAACTCGAGCCAATACGGCACGGCATTTACTGTGAGCATTGAAGCAACTGTCGGTGTAACGACTGGGGTTTCTGCCGCTGACCGCGTAACCACCATTAAAGCGGCGATTAGCGACAACGCTAAGCCAAGCGATCTCGCTCGCCCTGGCCATGTGTATCCACTTCGCGCCCAACCGGGCGGCGTGTTAACTCGCCGCGGCCATACCGAAGGCACGATCGATTTAGTGCAACTCGCTGGCTTAAAACCCGCTGGTGTATTGTGTGAAGTCACTAACCCAGACGGTACTATGGCGCGTTTACCCGAAATTATCGCCTTCGGCGCACTGCACAATATGCCAGTGCTGACGATTGAAGACATAGTGGTCTACCGTAAATCGCTACTGGCGAAGGTCGGTTAAGTCAGACTTCAATGGCCTAAACTTAGGTCGTTGATTTAAGACGAAGGGACGTTTCGCTGCGGCAAACGTCCTTTTTATTGGGCTTTATTTGCAGTCCAACATCGCTTATCCCACCGGTTATACCATTCCCTAAATCACTGCCCATGGAACATGAAATAAAGTCATTCTTTCGAATGATAAAAACTGTCTCACATCACAGACAAATGAAATGTTTGTTTGATAGGCAAAAAATACACTAATAAAAATAGCTGCTTAGCTCGATATATAACAATCTGCTTAATTTCGTGACCTAGATTAGATATCCATAAACTAAAGGTCGCCGTGACTGGCCGCCTATGTTAAATATTCTCACCCTGTGCCTAGTTCCATTTTCAACTCAAGTTCAACGTGATGACGTTGAATTTCTTTTTTAGCTAGGCGAACGAGTGGAGTGATCTTTAATGCCGTCAGCGCTACACCACCTCAGTTTGAAGCAAAAGCTCATTCTGTTTTCGCTTGTCACCTTGTTGATGATGAGTTTTTTTATTCTGACTCGCATGCATGGCTTAATAAATGAATCACACTCGGCCAAGCACAACCATCTTGCGGTGCAGGCGACGGTACACATCACCGAATTACTGTATCAGTTGCAGAATGAATATGGTCTGAGCACCAACCAACTGCCCACCGATAACGCGCTAGTCACGCAACAACAGGCGACCTCCAAAGCTCTCGATACGTTACTTAACAGTGAACCTTTAGCCCACCTCAGTGAGTCGCTCGATCCTAAGAGTATTGAAGCCAGTCAGATGAACGCATTATTAGATGCCATCACACTCACAGGCCACAGACTCGCCAACGCACGGCAAACCCTTGCGAGCGAAACACAAGGCTCGTTTAGTGATCTCTATAGTCAACTGCACACTCAGCTATTACAGCTCATTCAACTATTGCAGTTACAAACCAACGAAATCAGCCAATCCCGCGCCTATACCGATTTAATAAACTTGCTGATGGTGCAAGAACTCGCCGTAAAAGAACGTAGCGCGATCAATCATTTGCTGCTCAGCGACTCACTCAATCTGAATGATTACCGCACCATAGGCTCCTTCATGTATGAATATGGCCGAGCTGTGATGCACGCGAGCAGTGCCGCGATTTCCGATAGAAAATCGTTACTGAAAAACCTGCAAGATTCGCCAGAGAATCAACGTATTCTGCAAATTAGCCAACAAATCGAGCAACAAACCCGCATTAGCGCACTGGCACAGAATATTAATGCCAACTTAGGTTACGGTGGCTTAATGGGGAGTTTTCAGGACTATCTGCTGAAGGGCGATGACGTTTCACTGCAAAAATTTAATGATGCGCTGGCGAACATTCACCTCAACTTAGATGAACTCAATCACGAAATTCACTTTCTCCCCGAATTTAAGTCGGCGCTGAAAACCATTGAAGACAGCGTAGATCAATACCAGTTCAGCATGGTCAAGCTAAAGCAACTGCGGCAGCAAGGCTTGCCGATGGCGGAGATCAACGCCATCGCGCAAGTCCCAGCCAGTGAGGACAAGTTAAGCCAAGCGATGACACAGCTGTTAATGCCGCCACATCCGATTGACAGCCAAAAATGGTGGGCGCTCACCACCCAGCGTATTGAACAACTGCATCAACTCGCCAAAGACATCACCCAAACCATGGCGCAACAGAGCGAGTATCAACAAAACCAAGCCCTGACCTTCCTCGGCCTGTACTTGTTATCAGCCCTGTTCACCGCAACCGTTACACTCTGGCTCGGACAGAAGATCATTCGCAACTTTATGGATAAAATCACTAAGATTGCCAATGACATGCAACAAATGGCGGAAGATCCTAAGCTCAATATCAATATCCGCGTTTCAGGTACTGATGAACTCGCTCGCATGGCCCGCGCCATGAACCGGATGATCAGCGAACGGCAGAAGGCGAACCATGCCCTCACCCGCGCCGCTGCGGTATTTGACTATTCTGCCGAGGGCATAATGGTGACTGATGCCGACAACCATATCGAACTGGTCAATCCGGCTTTCTGCAATATTACTGGCTATACATTGGAAGACGTGAAAGGCCGCAGTCCATCCATCCTCAGTTCTAGCCGTCATTCGCAACACTTTTACACCACCATGTGGGAGTCGCTGCAAACAGAAGGAAAATGGGAGGGTGAGGTTTGGAATAAGCGCAAAAATGGCCAAGTGTATCCCGAGTATT
Source organism: Shewanella scandinavica (assembly GCF_031932065.1). Classification (NCBI taxonomy): domain Bacteria; kingdom Pseudomonadati; phylum Pseudomonadota; class Gammaproteobacteria; order Alteromonadales; family Shewanellaceae; genus Shewanella; species Shewanella scandinavica. The sequence continues at coordinate 105,067 of NZ_JAUOES010000011.1, read as the reverse complement.
TAGCCATTACTGTGGTGCGAAATGAGCAGGGGAAAATAATCCAACACATTGGTTTATTTATGGATATCAGTAAACGTAAACAATATGAGCAAGATCTTTGGTATCAAGCCAACTTCGATGCGTTAACGGGGCTGCCTAATCGTAAGTTGTTTAATGAGCGCCTGCAGCACGAAATCCATGTGGCGCAGCATGACTCACGCAAACTGGCGATTCTGCTGATAGATTTGGACCAATTCAAATACATCAACGATGTGCAAGGCCATGCCACGGGCGACCTATTACTTAAAGATGTGGCCAAACGCTTAGAAGGCATTGCGGGTAAAACCGACTTTATCGCCCGCATCGGGGGTGATGAATTTGTACTTATTCTGCCACGACTGACCAACGAACTCGCCATCGAACACATGGCAACGCGTATTATCGAAACCTTAGGCATGCCGTTTGACTTAAATGACCGTGAGATCCAGATTTCAGCCAGCTTTGGTATCGGCGTCTATCCCGAAGATGGTTTGGATACCAGCTCACTCACCCGCAATACCGAAACCGCCATGTATCAAGCTAAAGATGCGGGACGGAACAACTTCAAATACTTTACCGCGGGCATGAATGAAGCCATGTTCGCTCGGATGGAGTTAGAGCAACGCCTGCGCCGCGCCGTGGCACAAAATGAATTTGCCCTGCATTATCAACCCATAGTGGATATGCAAACTGGAGTCGTCTGCAGCGTCGAAGCACTCATCCGCTGGCAAGACCCCGACTTTGGCCTGATCCCACCGGATCAATTTATCCCGCTGGCCGAAGAAACCGGACTGATAGAACCTATGGGCGAATGGGTGCTCAACCAAGCCATGCATGATTTGAGACAGTGGCAGAAAAGTGGCTTAAAAATCAATGTTGCGATTAATGTTTCTGGCCGCCAATGTATCAACACCCGCGGCATGGGATTCGACCAAGTGCTGCAGGAATGCTTTAACCGCCACCATGTGAACCCGCGCAATGTGCATATTGAGATCACAGAAAGCATGCTGATGGGCGATGCCAGCCACTGCTTGAGCACACTCGAATCGATTCGCCATTTAGGCTCGCAAATCTATATCGATGACTTCGGTACGGGTTATTCTTCCCTGAGTTATTTGAAAAAATTCCCGATTTCAGTGATTAAAATCGATCGTAGCTTTGTGGAAAATGCCCTCGAAAGTAACGCTAATGCTAACTTAGTCAAAGCCATCGTCATGATGGGGCAAAGTCTCGAAATGGAATTAGTAGCCGAAGGCATAGAAACCGAGGCCCAGTGGCATTTCCTGCGTGATTTAGGTTGCCACTTCGCCCAAGGATATTTGATCTCTAAACCACTGCCCTTCGACGAGATCACCCCCTTGCTGCACATCAAGCACACAGCACTGCTCAACCACGATTACCAAGATAGATGCGTGAATATCTAAGATGCTGAAAGCTAGCAACTAATAGTAAAAAGAATTGAAGAATAAATAGCAAAAAAGCAGCCTAGGCTGCTTTTTTGTGGCGAATAAAACGCGCTTAAGCCTGTGGTTGGCCTTGACCGTTCATTATGCTTTCGCCGCCCTTAGAGGCTAACTTAGCTAAATCTTTATCAATAAAGAACAGTGCCTTACCATCTTCACCCACTAAACGTATCTTATCGACAATCGACTTAAACAGCTTTTCTTCTTCGTGCTGCTCGGCCACATACCATTGCAGGAAGTTGAAGGTTGAATAGTCTTGATTCGAAAAGGCAGCATGGGCCAAGGCATTGATCTGACTGGTGATCAACTGCTCATGCTCGTAGGTAAGTTCGAACAGAGCCAGTAAAGAACTAAACTGTGACTGCGGCGCTTCGATCGCCCCTAACAAAGGTAAGCCACCGGTTTCACTCACATAAGTGAATAGACGACGCATATGGCCCATTTCTTCGTCCGCGTGCTCACGCATAAACTTAGCTGCACCTTCAAATCCCTGATCTTCACACCATGCACTCATTTGCAGGTATAAATTTGAGGAGAAGAACTCCATATTAATTTGTTCATTCAACTTTTCGATCATAGTGGCTGACAGCATAGTAAATCCTCTTTTGCATTCGAACTGAATCATGGGGCACATTGTCATCAAGGGGGTCGACAAAAGCAACAAAATTTACCTTTAGATTTTTAGCTAAGTTAATGATTCATTGATAAAAATGATTTTCATTTGTCCAGCGACTCGCGTTCAGCCTTCGACTTAGCTGCGCAAATTGCGTTACTTATTGCTAGGTTATCATCCAAAGTGGCAGGAAAAACTGACTGGCCTATCACAGAAACTCACATGCAAATCATAGCCATCGCCGATCACCGTGGCATAATAGCCAATCATAGTCAGGTGGAAATTCATTCAGCGTCATCACGACCCATTGCATATAAGGCAGACCCTCATGTCCGTAACAGCCGATCCTTGTTCGCAACCTAGCTTAATGCATCCAGATCAAGCTATTCCCCTTTTGCTCGAACAAGTTAGCCCAGTGTCAGACACCGAAGTCGTATTGCTTCCCCATGCCCTTGGTCGCGTCCTTGCGGAAGATCTCGCTTCCTGTATAGACCTGCCCCCCTTCGACAACTCCTCAATGGACGGTTACGCCTTCCGTTTTGTCGACTTGAATACGCAAACCAATCACACCTCATTACGCCTTATCGGCAGTTCGTTCGCCGGCCATGGTTTTGAAGGTGAAGCTAAACCTAATACCTGCATACGGATCATGACGGGCGCGCCCGTGCCTGCGGGTTATGACACAGTGCAGATGCAGGAAGAAGCCGAAGTTGAAGGTGAGATTATTCATATTCGCCATCCTAAGGCGCAAGGTGCCAATGTGCGTTGCCGTGGCGAAGAGCTGACCCAAGGCACTAAGGTGCTCACTGCTGGTATTCAAATTGGCGCTGCCGAACTCGGCGTATTGGCCACTATTGGTATCAGCCAAGTGCGAGTCTATCGTCAACTTAAGGTGGCGTTTTTCTCCACGGGTGACGAACTGCGTCCTGTTGGCAGCGAACTCGCGCCGGGGCAAATTTACGATTCAAACCGTTACTCGATTCAAGGTTTACTCAGCCGCGCTAATGTGGAATGGCTTGATTTAGGCGTAATAGCCGATGATCCTGAAGCCATACGTCAGGCATTTCGCCAAGCCGCCAGCCAAGCAGATATGGTGCTAACCTCGGGCGGCGTGTCGGTAGGCGAAGCGGATTTCACGAAACAAATTCTCGATGAAGAAGGCAAAATCACCTTCTGGAAACTCGCCATCAAACCAGGCAAGCCCTTCGCCATGGGAAAAATTGGCAAGGCGGTATTCTGTGGTTTACCGGGCAATCCCGTGTCTTCTATGGTGACGTTTTATAAGCTCGTTTGGCCTATCCTGAACAAGATGCAGGGTTTAACCCCAGTTGAACCTTTGATGTTAGACGCCATACTCACCACACCGGTGCGTAAACAACCGGGCCGCGTCGAATATCAACGGGGCATTTTAAGCCGTAATGCAGAGGGCAAACTCGAGGTTGCCATTACTGGTAGCCAAGGTTCTGGCATGTTGACTTCAATGAGCCTAGCGAACTGTTTCGTTTTATTGGAACAATTCCAAGGGGATACTGCCGCTGGCACGCAAGTGACGGTCGAGCCCTTTAACAGCGTGCTCTGCTAGGAAAATCTCAATGAATGTGCCTGACGATATTCTCAGCGACAGCGAACTCTTAAGATACAGCCGTCAGATCTCCATCAAAGCCATGGATATCGACGGCCAAGAACACCTAAAACAAGCGAAAGTGTTGATGATAGGTGCAGGCGGATTAGGCTGCGCCGCCAGCCAATACCTCACAGTTGCAGGGATTGGCGAGCTGACCTTGGTCGATTTTGATCACGTTGAACTCTCTAACCTGCAGCGCCAAGTGCTGCATCAAGATGCCAATGTCGGCCAGCCAAAAGTCGAATCGGCCAAACAGAGCCTGAGTCAGCTCAATCCCTTTATTAAGATCAACATTATCAATGCAGTATTAGATGATCATGAGATTGACGCCCTTGTCGCCAATCACAATCTAGTGCTCGACTGCACCGATAATGTCAGTGTACGCGAACAACTCAACCTCAGCTGTTTTAAGCATAAAGTGCCCTTAGTCTCCGCAGCGGCAATTCGGATGGAAGGCATGGTCACAGTGTTCGATTATCACAGCGAAACACCTTGCTATCATTGCTTTAGCGCCCTATTTGGCGAGCAACAACTCAGCTGTGTCGAGTCGGGCATCCTAGCCCCTGTGGTCGGCATGATAGGTTGTTTACAGGCGGTTGAAGCCATCAAGGTCATCACTGGCATGGGTAAAACCTTAGCGGGCCGCATTTTGATGATCGATGCGATGACGATGGAGTTTCGTGAGATGAAACTACCGAAACACGCCAACTGCAGTGTCTGTGGTACTCAGGCTTAAGATAATCTCGCTTGAAAAACGGCTTTACTTGCCTTAACTTAGCTCGACGCTGGTGAGGCTGAACGACCAGTTAACATAAGGAAATCACAAGGAAAACATATGGATTCGGAAAACAGTGTATTTGATCGCATGACCACAGACGATCCCATCGTTGGCGCAGGTATGTACAACCTCGTTATCGGCCTCACGCTGATTTGGGGTTTTGCGGTTAACTATTGGATGGTCACCAATATCGACCCAGAAGCGATTGCCAGCGTGAATCCTTGGATTTTCTTTATTGGCTATTTTGCCTCCTGTTTTTTTGGGATTTATCTGTTTCAAAAATCGAGTAATCCCGTCGTCAGCTTTATTGGCTACAACTTTGTAGTCGTCCCCTTCGGCTTGATTATCAATATGGTAGTCAGTCAATACGACCCTGAGTTAGTGACGGAAGCCATTCGAATCACAGGCCTAGTGACCATTGCCATGATGTGTTTGGGCACACTCTTTCCCGCCTTTTTCCAAAAAATTTCCGGCGCACTCACGATTGCTTTGTTGCTGGTTATCGTAGTCGAGCTAATTGAAGTGTTTATCTTTAATACTCACCACGGCATTTTAGATTGGATAGTGGTGCTGATTTTCTGCGGGTATATAGGTTACGACTGGGGACGGGCGAATCAGATCCCTAAAACCATAGATAATGCCATCGATAGCGCTGCCGCTTTGTATATGGATATCATCAACTTATTCCTACGCATTCTGCGAATTTTAGGGCGTAAATAAGTCACCAAGGAGTGTCTATGAAAGGCCTATTACCGTTTACTGCAACTTTACTGCTGGCAACTGTGGCACTCGTGGGTTGCGGCGAAGCTGAAAAACCTGCTGCGCAAGTTAAGATTGCTAATCCGGCCTCTGAGTATTGCATCTCTCAGGGTGGTAGCTTAGTAATAGAGAAAACCGCCGAAGGTGAGCATGGTATCTGTACCTTGCCAAACGGTGAAGCCATAGAAGAGTGGGCGTTATTCCGCCGTGATCATCAGGAAGAAAAGCCGCAGTAACAGTGGTTATTTTTACCTTTAATCAAAACAGGCGCCATTGGCGCCTGTTTTGTTATTAAGTAAACTGAAAATCTTAATTGGCTAAGTGTTCAGCGCGCCAGATTTTGCGCTTAGCGGCCGACTGAAAGCTCCACGCTAAGACCCGCGTAATTTTATTGCCTTGCTGCATTTCAATCGTCTTCACTGTATCGACGTTCAACTGTGCTAAGGCTTGATAACAAGGTTTCAGGTTTTCTTGCTTCGACACTAGGCTAGTGAACCACAGGCATTGGTCTGCAAACATCTGACTCTCACGGATCATAGTCGCCAAGAACTGTCGCTCTCCGCCTTGGCACCAAAGCTCTGCCGCTTGGCCGCCGAAATTCAGCTTAGGTGCAGCCTTTACTGAGCTCCCACGATTAAGCTGTAGATTATTCACCTTACGCTTTGTACCTTCGCTCGCCTCGGCCATAGAGGCATGAAATGGAGGATTACACAGGGTTAACTCAAAACGCTCTTCGGCTTGGATTACTCCCTTGAAGACCGCCTTGTCATCTGGCTGTAATCGTAAGCTTATCCGCCCTTGCAGCGCTGGGTTTTGCTCGATAATACTCTGCACATTGGTGAGTGAATGGGCATTGATATCCGAGGCAACAAATTGCCAGCCATACACTTGGCTGCCCAATATGGGATAAATACCGTTCGCGCCTGTACCAATATCTAATACCCTCGCCTTACTTATGGCACATGACTTATCGCCTTCGGCTAACAGATCTGCCACGTAATGCACATAATCGACGCGACCGGGGATAGGAGGACATAACGCTCCTTGAGGAATATCCCAAGAACCAATCCCATAGTGATGTTTAAGTAGTGCCGCATTGAGGGTTTTGACTGCCAAGGGGTCGGCAAAATCTATCGACAACGCGCCATAGGGCGTGGGCCGCACAAAGGTTTTCAGCCGAGGGAATGCACTGATTAGCGCCGGAAAATCATAGCCATTCAAGTGGGCATTACGCGGATGCAGGGCTTTTTTGATTTCTACTCTTGGTTTGTCTTTGCTTGGCTTTACTCTGCCTTTAGCTTCAGGTTTAGCCTGCTTTGGTGCTTTAACTTTTTGGCGGATGTTAACTGCACGGGTTGCGGTTTTCGCAGTCGCTGATTGAACGGATTTCACGGCAGGTTTTGACATAGCAGCTCTTGTAACGCAATGGGCCGACATAAGTCAGCCCATAGAATAAGACAATGAATTAATCGTACAGATAAGAGGTAAAGAGTAAGTTTACAATCAATGCTTTACCTGCTTCTTGAGTGATCAAGTTATTGACCATATCGAAGCACTCACGACGGATTTCTTCACGGCCAGTGAGTGACTTAATCTTTTCTTCCGATTGATTACCTAACACTTCCACAATCGCGGCGCGTAATAGCGGATCGTGACGCTCAATAGTGACCAGATCATCGGGGCTCTTCACCATTAACTCGACGCTGATCTTCACAAACCCTAATTTCTTACGGTTAGAAATGTAGTTAGTGACGATTTCGGGCTCAAAACCATAGTAGGCGTATTCACCCGTAGGTGTTGCCGCGGGTGCAGCTTCTTTTTCATCGGCCGCATAAACACTGAAAACACTGGTAAACAGGATCAGACAGACTGAGAGTAATTTTTTCATAGCGACTTGCGGCTCCCTAAAAACAATCATGGTGATGGAAAATACTTCCCAATCTATATAGCCAAACAACCTGAAAACGCCAGATCAGTATCAGGAGGTCGCTTGGGTATATATGCTAGTGTCGCGACATGTTAAACTGCCGACGTTTGCCTATATTGTAACGAGTATTTAATGAATGTGACTAGCTTAAGCTTCCCCTATGGTGAATCTATTCAGTGGTTTTCAGCCGAACTAGCCGACAAACTCCCAAAATCGCCCTTGAAAGAATGGTTGCTAGCTACAGGCAGCCTAACTCAAAAACTCAAAACTTGCTGCACTCAATTTGAAGTCAAAGTCCTTGGCGAAGGACTGCATGCGCCCTTAGATGGCGAATATCCCCAGCAAGGCTCAGTATGGATCCGCGAAGTGTTACTTTGCCTCGACTCAATCCCTTGGGTGTTTGCCAGAACCTTGATCCCCGAAAAGTTAATGGCCGAGCGCCAAGCGGATTTTTTAGGGCTGGGCACCCGCCCCTTAGGTGAACTACTGTTTAGCCAAGATCATTTTGTCCCTGGCAGAATCGAAGTCGCCAGTTTTGAGACCTGTAGCCGCCTCGCGCATTTAGCCGAAAGTTTAGATCAGAGTGTCGAACATGAACTCTGGGGACGCCGCCGCTATTTTCATCACGGTGAACACGAAATGATCGTCAGTGAAATCTTTCTGCCTGCGGCCGAGCAAGCTATCCGTAAGCTTGAATCCGAGCTTTAGCCAAAGCTGCACTAATGACTGATGACAAATAAAAATGCCTCTAAATTAGAGGCATTTTTGATCTGCTATTACGCGATTCACTTAGCGAATATTTAACTGACGACGCCAAGTCAATAAGCCAAGGAAAGCAAGGCTCAACCAACCTAGACTACCACCGCCAGAACTTTCATTCGCCGGCGGAGTCACCGGAGGTGTGACTGGCGGCGTAACTGGTGCAGTAACGGTCACTGTCAGACTACTAATATCTTTAGTATTTTGCGCATCAGTTACTGTAAGCGTCACAGTATAAGAGCCTGCGCTTGCGTAGGTATGGGTTGGCGAAGCCGCTGTACTTGTGGTGCCATCACCAAAATCCCAAGCGTAGGTTAATGCCCCCATACCACCATTAATATTACTGGTGAAGTTTACAACTAATTGATTGACCGTATTAGTAACACTGACTTTTAACGGCGCTACAGCATCAGAATTTGCATTTGCTAACCGAATAACCGCAGTGCTGTTATTACTGGCTTGCGATAGTACCTGCATCGTCAAACCTAACTGCTGCAATACTATGCCTGACTGGGGTTGTAGCGGCGCACTATAATCAAAACTATCATCGAACAGACTGACAGCATCGAGATTATTGTCACCGAAGTAGAAGGTTTGTTTTACTGTGCTAAAGGCTGCATCGCGGATCTGCTCGTCAGTAGAGCGAGTGCCAATCAGGTTTTGGTCAGCATCAATCACGCCAATCAAGCCATGCCCAGCATGGTCCGAGACATTATTGTCTCTGTAGCCAAAATCTTCTAACCAGAGTAATACACCAGGATCAAAACTTGCGGCTTTTAAACCAGCATCAACACCGTTATGGCTGCGTAACTGGATAAGATAACGAGATGTCGCACCAGGACGTGAGTCTTTAATCCGGCTATAACCGTAAAACGTCACTTTATCCGCGACTTCAGCGTTATCACCATATAACTCAGTGGTATTTTGTTTAACACTGATGTTATCAATAGTGATCCCTGACTCTGAGGTATAGTCATCGGTGACATAATTGATCTCGACAGCAATCGTTTTTCCAGAATATGCAGATAAATCATATTCTAACGTTACCCAAGCATCATTCCCTTCCGCCTGAGCAATCGCAGACGACTCGCCAGTAATAATATGACGAGCGCTGTTTATCCCATTGTTAGACTTAGTGTAATTACCCGCAATAGCCTCACCATCCACTTTCACCTGCATGTAGTCATAGTTAGGCTCAATACTCCAACTAGCCTTCATGCTCAAACTAAGTTTATCCGTCGTTACCGTAGGTAAATTGACATTAAAAATCATGCTGTTATTCAGCATATCCCCTTGACCAGAATAATACTGATAACTGCCCTGATAAGGTGTTTTAAAGGGGATTGGCGTTGGAGGAAGTGGAATAGAGACTTGGTTAACCGCCTGATGATTAACCGCTTCATTCAAGGTCACATCCATGCCGGATTTAGGAATACTATCTAAGCTGATTTCACGTTCATTCAACCACTTACCTTTATATCTTTCCTGTAGGTAAGAGCGCGCATAGGGACTAAAGCCACTCGGCTGGGCACCAGCGATAGCACCAGCCCAACTTCCACCAGACATCAAAGACCATAACCCTACAGGCGAGCCGTCTTTATTATCATTTTCAGTGGTATCGTATTCATCTGGCAGACCTAAATCATGGCCAAACTCATGGGTACACACGCCCGTGGCCGCATCGATAGGCTGAATGGTATAACCGAATACTTTTTTATCCGTACCAGGAAGCGAATAGCCATTGGTTGCTTGGTCAACAAAAAATCGATGCGACCAAATTGCACTCGCGCCTAAAGCTCCACCACCGGCTTCTTCACCTATGCTAGAGTGGAAAATCATCACATGGTCGATAATGCCATCGGGCTCGTTGTAATTACCGTTGTTGTTCAAATCATTTTGGTCTTCAACATCATAGCTAGCCAACTCTGCAGGAGACATATTCGCGACGGCTTGAGATACGGCTTCTTTTACCAATTGTTCGACCTGTGAATCACTACGAGTATCTGGATCATTAGCACCATAGTATTCGGCATTTTGTGAGGCGGTATACCAACCCTTTACGTCCCCAGTGAAGGAGAAGGTTTGCCCTGAAACCGCTTGATAATATTGATAAGCCGAATCTAACGTCTGCCCCTGTGGACCGTTAAAGCCTGTCGTCGAAAAGAGTAATGCCTTGTAGTGGGACGCAGGATAACTTGGGTAATACATGGCTGTATCGCCCGCACTTAAGCCATTGTTATCATGTTTTAAATCAGGGAAATCCACTAATACGGTGAGTACTTTAACGGTTTTTTTTACATCCGCATCAACCAGCAAACGCTGTGCGGGTGAGCGCATCATTTGCGATGACTTCGCTCTTTGCAGACGCGCATGCTCGGCTTCAACTTCGATGCGCGGCGCCTTAGGTTGAGTCAAGGTGGCACGATGAATATACGCTTCTATCGCTTCCTGCTTTACGCTATCACTGGCATCGGCGGCCACTTCACCACGTTTAATCAACCAATATAAAATTCGATCTTTATTAATCACACCCGCATCAGCAGGCGTATGATTCGGAGCCGCAATACTCGCGCCGCTAATCAATGCCAACATCAGTCCAAACGCTGTCACGCCTTTTGCACTTCGCATTTTTAACATCCTTACTGTAACAGCCAACGCTATTCTATTTATTAAGACTAGTGTCTCTTTGTATTAAGACAAATTTGCCTTTATGAGTCATCTACTCAGGGTTTATCTATCTCAAGATAGAGAGACAGAGTTTTTGACATTATCAGCACTGCGCTGAAGTAACAACTTGATACATTGCTTCGCTGGCACGATTTACACTTTTGTCAGCGTTTATTCAGCAAGCCTCTATGCTGAGGGCATTCCAGCCAAATCCAAGCCATAAAAAAACCGCATTAACAGCGTTAATGCGGTTTCGTTTTAAGCGAGCGAGATAAATTTAGCCGGCGGTTTTTAGATAATTTGAAATACCGTCGAGGAACATTTGTACTGAGATCATGACCAATACCATGCCCATCAAACGCTCAACCGCAGTGAGGCCTTTTTCACCCAGCACACGGGTGAAGAGTTTATAAAACATTAAGATCACTGCGCTTGCCCCCCAAGCAGACACTAATGCTATGGTCCAATCGCCCATGCGTGAGCTATCGGTATGCGCCAGTAGAATCAAAGCGGCAAGAATCGATGGACCTGCCATCAAGGGAATGGCCATAGGCACGATAAATGGCTCTTCTCCCGCGGCTAATCCAACGACACCACCGGGTTGAGGGAAAATCATTTTAATCGCGATAAGAAACAGAATAATCCCGCCTGCAATACTCACAGACTCAGAGCGAAGATTTAAGAAACTTAAGATAGCCTCACCCGCATAAAGGAAAGACAGCATGATCACTAAGGCGAAGAGTAACTCGCGGATCAATACCTTACGGCGTTTCTTAGGATCGATATGCCGTAGAATCGACGCAAAAATCGGCAAATTCCCCAGAGGGTCCATGATCAAAAACAACATTACCGCAGCAGAAAATATATCCATTTAACGTATCAACACCCAAGCCAACATAAGCCCATATTATATACCCAAACAACCTGAAGATGCAGGATTCAGCGGGAATGTAACGCACTTTAGGCAAGGCCCTTAATTGCTCCTGCATAAATGGCATTCACGCCATCCATGGCGATTGCGGTTATTTGCGGACCTAGTGGGCTAAGTTAAAAATAACCAACACGGCATAAAGTACGTTACAACCCGCCGGAACGGAGCGCCTAGGGAGCTCAACTTCCGTGTTGCAACAATTCAAAAGGTGGCCGACATTCTGTCATTGATGCGCCTTGAATTGAAGCACCCTAGGCGCTCTGAAACTCGTATCTTCAGGTAGCTTGGGTATAGTACCTTTTCTCGGCTTAGATCTGAAAATTTCTCCGCTAAATGGCTAAAGTGAATAAAATTCGCCCCCGAAAATCCCAGCGCAAAATGTCAGTTTGGTAAATTGCCAGCAAGTCACTGCTCACTTTGACTTACAGCTGGTATACTATGGCGTTTTTTCAGCAAATTTCCGTGGAATCCATGCTCTATCTTCTTGCTAGTTGTATCGCACTCTTAATTGGGCCACTGTTTTATCGCTACTTTTCATCGGGCAGCGGATTACAGAAGGGGCTCGATGGCTTTATATTCGTCTCATTAAGCGGATTAGTGTTGATCCACATCTTGCCAGAGCTGCTGCAGCATGGCGGTTTGTTAGCCGTTGTTTTTGTATTCCTAGGTATCTGGGGACCGACCGCCAGCGAACGCCTATTCCACCGTTATTCAGAAATCACCCATAATCTCACCTTGTCCCTAGGGATCGGTGGCTTGCTACTGCACACCATCACAGACGGTGGCGCTATGGTATTGGCGCAGCAAGATGGCAATTCGATTTTACTCGCACTCGGGGTCATTATGCATCGCCTCCCCGTCGGCCTTGCCATTTGGTGGTTACTCAAACCTCAAGTCGGCACCCGCTGGGCTAGCTTAGTGCTGGTCGCTATGATGCTGCTTACGGGTGTAGGTTACTTTGCAGGCGAGCAATTAATCACTCAGCTCAGTTTAGAAAATACCGTTTATTTACAAGCCTTTGTTACCGGTTCTATTTTGCATGTGGTGCTACATCAACCCCACGGCCAGCACGATACCGACAAGCAAGGCAAATACGAGTACCAAGCGGGTATCGGCAGTTTGCTCGGCATAGGCTTGCTCGTGATGCTGCTCTTGATGGATTCTGGCGGCCACGAACATGCCCACCATGATCACAGCACAGAACAATTAATGACTTGGCTACTGACACTCGCGCCCATATTACTGCTGAGCTATGGTGCGGCTGCGCTGCGCTTCAAGTTCGGTTTAACACCGCAGGATAGCAGCTTAGCCCGCCGCTGGTTTCAACGCTTAGCGGGGCCAGAAGCCTTAGTGATCACCGCCCTGTTACTCGGTCCTTGGATAGCGTTATTCCAGTTACTTGTGGTCTTTATTCTTAGCGCTTATTTAAGCCACGCTAACGTCACTATTACCGATCCACACACTAAATTACCTAGCAATGCCCTGCGTTTCGGCTTTGCACATTTAGTCGATCGCAGCGCACCGTGGATTTTACTCAGCCTAGTCCTAGTGAATTTAATCGGCCATCCTTCGGTGCCATTAAGCAATCCGCTGCTGCAGGTTATAGTGCTGTTGCTCGTATTTTTACCTATGCGTTTCTGCAACTTAGGCGCAGCGGTGCTTGCTCTTGCACTGGCCTATAGTGGCTGGAGCCCTATCGCGATTATCATGCCGCTGATTGCCGCACCTGTGCTTAACATAGCGCAGCTTAAGTTAATGACATGGCCACAAAGGGCAATATTACTGAGTATTATTGCGCTGAGTTTAGTCGCTGCACTGCGTCTACCACTGTGGTTCTCGTTGTTCACTTTACCGGAAGTGGTGAACTTAATCGCGCTGCTGATCCTGTCGGGATTATTTGCCGCCAGCTTACTACGCTTAGGCCCACGTAAATTTTTACGCCGCTTAATGCTGAGCAAACCGGTAGTGAACTCGCATAGTCATTCACACGCGCATGGACATTCCCACGAACATGCTCATAGCCATAGCGCTTCGCACGCATCTGTTCAAAGCACGACTGAAATACCTAGTGCCCATGATCATTCCGATGAACATACACACGAAAAAGCAAAAGCGGATAAGCACTCACACCACTAACACTGTTCATTTGTGAGCAGACAGGCTAAGTTAATCTACCTTTGGATTAATTTAGCCTGCTATGTGCATACTCTTTGTCGCCATTAATGCCCATCCTAAGTATCCCTTAATCATCTGTGCCAACCGTGATGAGTTTCACCATAGACCGACCGCGCCAGCACACTTTTGGCCACCGGAAGAAAACATACTCGCAGGAAAAGATCTGCAGGCGGGCGGCACTTGGTTTGGGGTGAATAAGCAGGGACAAGTCGCCGCTGTGACGAATTTACGCGTACCGCAAAAGCCCCCAGAAGCCATGCGTAGTCGTGGTGAACTCATCACTATGACACTCAACTCTGGGTCGCTCGTGTGCCCAAATTGGCTCGTTGAGCACAGTGACAATTATCAACCATTCAATCTCATCTTCGGCCAAGGTACTGACTTATATTGTTTTAACAGCATCAATAAAGACACAGTTAAACTCGCCGATGGGTTTCATGCCATTAGCAATGGTGCACTCGATGATATTTGGCCGAAAATGGCGAAGGGACAACAAGCGCTAGAAACCGTGATCAATCAGTCCGACAACCTAGAAGTGCAAGCGCTGTTACAGCTGATGAAAGACGACTCCCAACCACAAGATAATGAATTACCTAACACGGGAGTGGGGATCGAGTGGGAACGGCGCTTAGCCGCAATTTATATTCGTCACCCCGACTATGGCACGCGCTCCACCAGTATTCTGCTTGAGGATACTGAGGGCGGCATGCATTTCACTGAAGTGAGATACGACGGCAAAGGTAGACAGCTCGGACAGCAGGATTTCCATTTAACCCTGCCCGCCGAGCCACCCGCTAAGCCAGACTGTTTATTAACGCAAATCTAAACTGAACAACTGTGCAGCCTTGTATTGAAACGGCGCACTATTAGTCAGCGCTGTTGTTCAATTAAAACTGCGACTTAGTCCGAACTGTGATCCATAGTGATCACCCAGCGGTCGTCAATTTTCTCAATCAACAGGGTAAACACGCCCGTTGGGGCATCTTTTATCCGCCGTAAATCCCAGCGCCCAACCACCATAGCGGCGTAATTGCTGAGCATTTTGATTTCTTTTATCGTGAACTTCAGCTCACCAAGCGCTTCTTTATTGGGATAATTTTTCTTATAGGCGGCAAGTGTATCCTCCCAACCGAAACGGAACTTACCGTTAGAGACAAAGCGCAATTGCTCGCTCTTCCAGTAGCCTTGCATATAAGCATCGAGATCGCCGCGATTCCAGGCGTCTTCTTGGCCTTTAAGCATCTGCGTAATTTCATCCGTCGGCACCGCACTCACATGGCAAGTCACTAAGAGTAAAAGTGCCGCAAAAACACGCTGCCAGCTAACCTTGTTTAATAGTCCATTTTTCAACATAGTATTGTTCCCCCACAATCAGGTTAAACTGTACTATAGCGAATTCAGCACAGACTATCTTGCTAAAGCCAATTTAAAATCTAAAAAAGCTGATGATATTATTAATTTTTCGACTCTGGGCACCGAACTATGTTTACACCACTTTGCCGTTGGCTACTTAAGCTTTCAGGCTGGCAGATAGAAGGCCAACTGCCCGACTGCGCTAAATACATCATCATAGTCGCGCCGCATACCAGTAACTGGGACTTCATCGTGGGTATCTTAGCTCGTGGTGCTCTGGGCACTCGCATTCACTTTCTCGGTAAACACCAACTCTTTATCCCGCCTTGGGGCTGGTTCTTCCGCGCGATTGGCGGCAGCCCAGTGGATAGACGCAAAAACAATAACTTAGTCGATTTTGCCGTACAGCTGTTTGAGTCGAAAACCGATTATAAGTTAGCGTTGGCGCCCGAAGGCACCCGTAGCCCAGTGACCCGCTGGAAGTGCGGCTTCTACCATATTGCCTGCAAGGCTCACGTGCCTATCACTCCTGTTGGCTTAGACTTTAGCCGCCGCACTGTCGTTATCCGTACGCCATTGCAGCCTAGTGGTGATATCGAGACCGACATGCACGAGATTTTGAGCTTCTATCGCACCATTAAAGGCCGTCATCCTAAGGTGATCCCTGATTTTGTGGCGAGCACGAAGCATTAATCTCTTCCCCTATTTAGAGCGGCACACATGCAACCCGAAACTTGGTTACTCTATCTCTTGGCCATTGTATTGATTGGGATCTCACCCGGCCCCATCGCTATGTTGTCTATGTCCCACGGGATCCATTTCGGCAAGATGCGCAGCATAGCCACAGGCCTTGGCAGTGTGAGTGCCGCTTTAGTCTTGATGATGGCGTCAGCGGCGGGATTAGGCGCCATTATCAGCACCTCAGAATACGGTTTTACCTTGCTAAAATGGTGTGGTGCAGCCTATTTAGTGTTTTTAGGCATCAAGCTGTTGTTGACCAAGAACCAAGATCAACCCCTTGAGATCGGCCAATCAAAAGGCAAAGGCACACCAAGGCAACTTTATCAGCAGGCGTTTCTAGTGGGGATCAGTAATCCCAAGGATTTACTGTTTTTTGCCGCGCTGTTTCCGCAATTTATCGATCTTGCCGCGCCGCAATTACCGCAACTTATGATACTGGCAGCCACTTGGGCCATAGTGGATTTTAGCTTTGTGATGATTTACGCCAGCATGGCCAATGTGCTTGCGCCCAGCCTAAAGGCGAGCAACAAGCTGCATTGGTTTGACAGAACCAGCGGCGGTGTCTTTCTTACCTTAGCCGCGATTCTTATCTCTCGAAATTAAATCAATAATCGTCGACAGTCATTAACACTAGTCAACCTTAACCGACTTTAAGCTACGAATATCGTTGCCCGTTGGCGCTTGGAATGCCTGCAGACCAAACTCAGGCAATATCGCAAAAATATGGTCGAAGATATCCGCTTGTATTGCTTCATAAAATGCCCAGCGGGTGTCGTTGGTGAAGATATAAACCTCAATCGGCAATCCCTCAGTGGTCGGCGCTAATTGGCGCACCATTAAGGTCATTTCCTTATGGATTTTATCGTGACGCTGTAGGTATTCCTGCAGGTAAGCACGGAAGGTGCCGACGTTAGTCAGATGGCGACCGTTCACTTTCATGTCGAGGTCAGACACTCTGGCGTTCGACTCACGGATTTCGTTGATTTTGGCGGGGAAATATTCTTTTAAGCAATTGATCTTACTCAGACGCTCGCGCTCTTCCTCGCTCAAAAACTTAATGCTGTTGATATCAATATTGATGGCGCGTTTGATCCTACGACCACCCGACTCAGACATACCCCGCCAGTTGCGAAACGCATCCGACACTAAGGCATAGGCGGGGATCATAGTGATGGTTTTGTCCCAGTTGCGCACTTTAACTGTGGTCAGCGAGACTTCTTCTACCGCACCGTCGGCGCCGTATTTGTCCATCTGGATCCAGTCGCCCTTGCTCACCATACGGTTAGCCGCTAACTGAATGCCCGCCACGAAACCTAAGATAGTGTCGCGGAACACTAACATCACAAAACCCGTCGCCACACCTAAGCCGCTGAGGAAGTACACAGGCGACTGATCGGCCAAGATGGAGATAGATACGATAATACCGACAAAGAATAAAAACAGCTTAGTTAACTGCACAAAGCTTTTAACGGGTAAACGCCGACTCACCAGATTCACATCTGAAATTTCATCGACCGCATCTAAACCCGCATAAATAGCGCGGATCATCAGCACCACCAGCCAAATACTCAGCAGCCGATCGACTAAATTACTTAAGATTTGATGTTCGGTTAAGGCGATGGGCACTAATAGATTGAGCACGATTGCAGGCACTAGCATGGCCAGCTTTTCGAGCACCTTGTAACGCATGAACACATCGTCCCAAGTGACTTTGGAGCGGAGGATCACCATGTTGACCGCACGTATGACTACACGTCGAACAATAAGATAAGCGATACCCGCCAGCAGTAAGCAGGCAATGATCATGATGCTGGTTGATATGCCGTCCGAGGGTTGGCTATCAATCCCAAAGCCCGCTAGCCATGCCGAAATTTCGAGCCTTATTTCCTGATCCACAATTCCACTCCAACGTAGGCGCTAGCGCAACAAACCCATACAAAGGTAACTGCCGAGTTGACCTCGGTTAATGTCACCCTAGAAAATACTGATATCCAAACACAATAAATTTACAAACACTTATTTTAAAAGAAATTTTAGCATTTTGAATTGACCGAGCACAAAGGAAAATGAACAATCTTCAACCTGTTCCCAAGGAAATCATCCCATGAGTCGTTATTCATCTACGCTAGCCTGTCTTAGCTTTGGACTATTGAGCCTAAGCCAACCACTTCAAGCTGACGAATATAGCAATTCGAAGCCATTGGTAATCTCAGATAAATCAGAGAAAACCGCCAATCCTTCTTATATCGCCCTCATGCTGGATTACGTTCCCGCCGCAGACAATCTCTACGGCATTACATTAGCACCCTATCATTTCGATAATAATTACCAGCAATGGGGCTATTACCTCGGCTATGCCCGCAGCCGAGAAACCGATGTAGTAGTGCCAGAACCCGCGCTGTCATATCGCCAAGAAAGCCTCTTTCGCTTAGGGTTAAGCTACAGCCTCACTGCCGACTTAAGCTTTTATGCGGGCGGCAGCGGCTATATCAGCACTGTGTCTTACACGAATAATATTTCACCCAAAATTGTCGATGGCAAACCTAGGTGGGATGAAGATAAAACCACCCGTTGGGGCGCAGAAGCTGGGCTAAGATACCGCATTACAGAACATTTCATCCTGAGCGCGGGCTATAACTCCAGTACAGAATCCACAGTTTTGAGCATAGGTTACGCGGGCTAAGCCTAATGCTTATCCAAACGACTGAGCCTAGGCGACTTATTGGGTTAGCTCAGCTCGCGCCTTAGCAAGCTCCAATTCCACTTCGGCGACCTTATTGCGTTTCTTATTGATTTTATCCATAGAACGACCTTCTTCTATGGCTTTAGCCAACTCGTTTTGGCGCTCAGTCAGTTTTTCTTCTAAGGCCGAAACTTTGGCAACGCGCTCGGCATATAAGCTGTCGTCATCACAATGGGTTGAGACTTCGTAATAGGCTTTTTCGAGCCCATCGACTTTATGTTGATTACCCGCCGCTTTCGCTTGGGCAAGTTCGGCACTGATGGCTTCTAATTTCGCCGCGCAGCCGACTTTAGGGGCTTCATCGGCCCATGCCGCTGCGCTCAATACCAAGCCAATAACAACGCCATAAATTCCATGTTTAATCTGCATCTTAATCTCCTCTCGCTAAATTGATTGATAATACCGCTATCTGACTGTGTCCTGTCACCGCGCTATCAATATAGTGCCACACTCAGTGAACTCAATCTGTATTCGAGTCAGTATCTTCCAGCTAAATCCACTTTATTCGTCAAAACACGACTTAGACAGTGACTAATATGCGGCAAATTGTTTATGTTAGGGCAGAATATTGACTCAGACGGATATCGGAGCCAGAAAATTAATGCAAACTTCATTACGCCTTAGCGCACTTAGCTCATTGTTATTGCTAACATCATCGGTTATGGCCGCCGACGTAGCTCAAATCACCCTAGAAAATGGCGCCCAAGTCAGACTCAAAGACGACTTTACCTGGGAATATGTGATCACAGAAACCAAAGCTGCGCCCAATGCCTTAGCAGCGACGGCAGTGAGCACCTCAAGCAATATTGCCAGCGTCCCAAGTGTTGCTCTCGCCACTCAAACTGTGGCTGCGCCAGTCACCACCTTGACTGCCACCGCAATTGCCCAACCTGAGCTACTAGGCTCAACCGGTAAAGACGGCATCAAAGTCAGCTTTGCCGAAGGTCAATGGAAAGGCGATAAACTCGGACTCAGCTTCGATCTCGCCAGCACCAGCAATGAACACGTTACCTTAGTTGAAGTTGAAGCTAGCTTCTTCGCCGATAATGGTACTTTGCTCAAAACCGAAAAACTCGAAGTGTGGGAAGCCATTTTCCGCATGCCTGAAACCTATCTGCGTAAGGGCGAGCAGCGTAAAAGCAGCGTGATTTGGGTCGAAGGCATAGATAAAGCTCAATGGCAGAAGCAGTTAATTAACCTCAAAATCACCGAAATTAACTCCCGCTAATCCTTTGAGTAAAAGCAGGAATTGGACGTTGATGTCCAATTCCATCTCTTCCTCTTAACACTATTGCCTTACTCGCTGTGATATAGGCTAGAATGCCAACATATCCGACACCGTTTATGCTGAGCCAGTCGCTAATGCCAAATCGCTACCCTACGTTATCTATAGCCATGCTTCTGGTGGGCTTAAGTGGACAAAGCCTTGCTGATACCGTGTTACTCAGAAATGGCGATAGAATCACTGGCGAAATTAAAAACTTTGACGAAGAACACTTAATCATCAAACCCAATTATTCCCCTAAAATAACCATCGAACGTAGTGCAATTAAAAGCTTTGAAACCACCCAAAATCATTATTGGAGCATTAATCGCACCCTGCATGATGTGAGCATTCAATACTCCGACCTCGATGGGTTTGTGCTGGTAAATAATCGACAAACTCCTATTAGTGATCTGGTGTTTTCTGACCGAAAAAGTGACTCTGAGTGGCGCTATAGTGGCAGTGTTGAAGCCGCAATTGATGTCACCAGTAACACTAAAAATACCCAAAAACTTCATGCCAAAGGCGATATTACCGCCGAAACCTTACAATGGCGCCATAACCTCAAAACTGAGGTTCGCTATGAAACCGAAGAGAAAACCACTAAACGCAATACGCTTGAAGCTCACTACAGCCTTGACTACCTCATCAGCGAGCATTGGTTATTACGTCAAGAAGATTATTTTCAAGAAGATAGACTCGACTTCCCCGTTCGCAATTATTACGCCGCGCTCGGACCGGGTTATCGATTTTGGGGAATAGGACGAGATAAACTGGACTTTGTTGTCACTTACAACCACTTTTGGTTAGATAGTCAAATATTTACCTATCAACTCAATGCTTGGGCAACCACAATTAACTATAAACAGTATTGGTTTGATGGCGTGCTGGAGACCTATGCCGATCTCCAAATCGCTTTCCCTGACACGCCAACCATTGACTATATTTCAGACTCAATAATAGGGCTTAAGTATCTGCTTACACAAGAGATTTACCTCTCGTTTAAGTATGATATTAATGAAACTCAAACACCTTGGCACACTACTCGTGATATCAAGTACAACCTTGGACTAGGTATTAATTTCTAATCCTCACTCCTGATACGCTAACCTGTACGCCATAGGATGCCCATCATTCAATTGCAGTAAATCCCATAAATTACCGTAGAGATCTTTAAACACAGCGACTGTGCCGTAGTCTTGTTCTTGCGGCTCGCGCGCAAATTCGACGCCATCGGCGACCATGCGGCGATAATCACGCCAAAAGTCATCGGTATTCAAGAATAAGAACACCCGCCCACCCGCTTGATTACCAATAAAATCGAACTGCTCTGGCTTAGAAGCCCGCGCTAACAAAATAGACGCGCCCTTAGAACCCGGCGGGGCAACAACGACCCAGCGCTTATCTTGCTCGGCTTGATAAGTGTCTTCAACCAGTTCGAATTTTAATTTATTCACATAAAAATCAATTGCCTCGTCGTAATCTCTTACGACCAAGGCGATATGCACAAGGGCTTGTTTCATGGCGACCTTCAATTAACGCTATTTGGTCACCAGTTTACACGTCATTTCTGGCGCTTCGAAGCCCCAAACCACTTTCGCTTCGCCTTGATGTTCCCAAAGACTTTCATTGCGGCCTTGATACTTAGCGCCGCTGCCGCTGGGTTGTACAAACATCAATGAAGTACTATCACCATGTTCAGCAATTAGAGTCGCGGGTTCGGTTTTAAAATAAGTCACCACGACTTCATTAGCAGGATTGCCGTCACAGGCATAAAACACTGGGTCGGTCATATCGACTAAACGGTACTGCGCCTGCAGTTCGGCAATACGGGTTTGGTAGCTAGCTTCAATACACGCGTGTTTATCCTCGCTCTTCCAACACTCATTACGGCCTTTCACCCAACCACGCTGCATCGCTTTTAAAGTCGGTGGCTGTTCATTCTTTGCTTTTTCAAGCGCTTGGCTGTAAACCTCAGCTAACTGATTATCGAGTTGGCTCAGTCCCGCATCCTTACAAACCATAGCTTCGATACTGCCCGCATTGACTTTTGCGCAGTCAAAGGAAGGCGCATCGGCCGCCATGGCGCCTGTACTTAACGAACTCACCATCACAACGGCGACGCAATACCTAGTGAAGCCCAGTCGATTATTCAACATCTTATTGATTAACTTTACCATCTCAATTCCTTTATATTCTGTGGTTTACTTCAACGCTTGCCATAGCTAACCCTAGATCGGCTTAACCTAACCTGACTCAAAGAGTCATGCCTTAAATTGCACTCAAAATAGTGTACAAATCGTGATTAAATTCACCTTTATCTCAACTCTCACGAGCACTTCATTCTAGTGCTAACAATCAAATTCGGCGAAAAAAATACATCGACTTAGCAACCCGTGTCCACCAGCCTGTTCGGACACATTGCCGGACACTCTAGCGCCATCTCGGCAGTGATCGGCGGACACTTAAATAGCCATTAGATTGATAAGTAATATGAAATTTTTATGGCACAGATTCTGCTGTGGCAGGTTAATGCAACTCTGGCATAACCCGCCGATCCACACAGCCATACAAGGAAACACTATGAATACGCGCACTCAACTTATGGGCGGTCTGTTTATTCTCGCTCTGATCCCAACCGCCATTTGGGCGACTCAAACAAAGGGCCAAGCAACGAGCAACAGTGCCGATGGAGGTATATCAGTCTTCAGCCAATCAGTGCTCAGCCAAAGTCAGCCAGATTTTTCATGGATTTATGTTAAACAGGATGGCGAGATGACTATCGGTGCTGGCCACAGTGACGATTGGGAGCAACTTGAACGCCAAGGTAATCCTTATCATACCGATTACCTATGGGTGAAAAAAGCAGGCACGCCTTATGTCATCACAGATCCCGCCATAGTGGCGCAAATAAAAACCGCCATCATGCCCATGCAGCAACAGGGTGAGAAAATGAAAGTGTTAGGCGAACAAATGCAGCAAAAAGGCGACGCGATCAACAGCCAAACTCAGCAACTTCTACTCAATATTGCGGCCGATAGAGAAGATCCTCAGATACAGATGGAGATCGACAACCTGAGCACATCAATGGATATGCTTAGTCAACAAATGGATGAGCTAAGCAAAGTTCATGAAAGCCTTTCCAATACCGCAGAGAAGCAAATTGTCAGCCTCGCTCAAGCAGCCATTAAAGCGGGCACGGCGATAAAGGCACCTTAACCGCCTTTGAAAACAGCCATCGGGATTTGCCAACAGGCTAAAAGCCGCAAGATCCTGACACAAGCTTCCTACGCCAGTTGCGCTTAATGCTGATTTAACCGAATCACAAAACGGTTAATTTTGGTATTACGCGTGATAGTGGTTGAATTTTCGAGCGAAATTGACTATTTTCACGCCGCTTGTCACTTCACTAGGAAAAGGATCAACATGGAACAAGTTATTACCCCTACCGCAGGGAAAGATAATCCCATCCAAATGACAGATATTGTCTATTCGAAGGAAAAATCGCTGTTCACTCTGTTAGCGATTATCTCAGGGATCGTCTGGGCAGCATTGATCATAGGCACTTTGGGCATGGCCCTGCTCTATGTGTTGATGTTTTTCATTATTTATCTTTTCAGCCACTCCGCTTTTATTAGCTACCTAAAAGGGACGGCTGTCGAAATCAATGCTGAGCAATTCCCTGAATTACATAAACAATATTTAGCATGCTGCGATCGTTTAGAAATGAAAGAGCCACCACGAGCTTACTTGTTGGCCGCCGATGGCATGCTCAACGCGCTGGCAACCCGCTTCCTCGGCCGTAACTATATCGTGTTGTTTTCATCGATTGTGGATGCGCTTGAGTCCGATAAAGATGCACTTAACTTCTATATCGGCCACGAATTAGGCCATATTCGCCGCAATCATATTGGCAAGGCACCCTTTTTGGTCTTCGCCACTTGGTTACCTTTAGTGGGTGCGGCTTATTCTCGCGCCTGCGAATATACCTGCGATCTCCACGGGTTACGTTGCTGCAACAGCTTACGTTCTGCCACCAATGCCGTCGCCGTATTAGCCGCTGGCGTAGAGCAATGGAAACGTATGAATGTGGATCAATATATCCGCCAAGCTCGCGAATCGAGTGGTTTTTGGATGTCACTGCACGAGCTTAACGGCAGCTATCCTTGGCTGACTAAACGAATGGCAAGAGTCGACGCCAAAGCGCAGGGAACGGAATACACGCCGCCATCACGCAGTGCGTGGGCATTTGTATTTAGCCTCTTTATGCCACGCATGGGCACAGCTGGCGGTGGACTCATTATTTTTGCTGCGATTATTGGTGTTGCCGCCGCAGTTGCGTTGCCAGCGTACAAGCAATATCAAGAAAAGATGAGTGCAGCCAGCAGCTATGAAGCCCCGGCTGCAACCGAAGCGACACCAGCAGCCATGACTGTGCCTGACGCAACACTCGCCATTGCCAGTATCGATCAGCAGCACCAAGCATTAACGCCGATCACCGACATCTTAGTTGGCTATTATCAAACCAACCAAGCATGGCCAACTGAATTAGATGCCCTAAAGCTGACGGACGAGCAGATTGCGACATTTAATCTGTACACAGATGGCATAGTCGGCTTTGTCGGAGGCGAAGCCCTCGGTGATTATCAAGGCTACGAAGTCTATCTATCGCCACAAGTTGATGAGCAAAGCAATATCACTTGGGTATGCAGCAGTAGCGACATTCCCGACGAATATCTGCCAATAGATTGCCAAGGCTAAGATCAAAAAGCGCTGCAAATGCAGCGCTTTTTAGTTGAGGACGAGTTAGCCCTTTTGAATCGTCATAGTCCAAGCAGCATCGCCCTTCTGGGCAAAGTGGGTCACCTCATGCCCGGCTTCAGCCGCCCAGCGGGGAATATTCTCAGTTGCTTGGCCACAATCGTAATCCAGTACCACTTTATCGCCAGTCTCAAGACTCGCAATTAAGCGTTGTAACTCAATTAAAGGAAAAGGGCATAGTTTACCCGTTGTGTCGAGATACTGTTCCATATACAGCTCCTTTATAAACGTTAAATCTGCGCAAGACGCATTGGCCTCAGTAGCGCAAAATAGTTAAAGCACCAACTGCCAAATAAAATAGCAGGGATAAATAGCCAGCCTTGCCACGACAAATAAGCCGTGCCAACGAGCGCATTACCAAGCATGCAACCTCCGGCAAGCCCGCTCCCCACACCCATCAACAGGCCACCAATAAACCCAAATAACACCACTTTATGACCTGGGTAGCGCCAGCGCTGCTCAGCACTGCCCCGAGCAGCGATAAAAGCGCCTACAAATAATCCCAAGAGAAAATATCCAGGCCAACTAAAGAACTTAGTGTTACCTGTGGTGACAAGATCCCATAACTGCGCACTCGGGCCACTGATCCCAACACTGCCTACACGACCACTTTCAAGACTTGCAGGCCATGCAAGTAGCGCCAGTAAACCAATCAGCAAAGCACTTACAAAGGGATGCCAGCGCGCTTCAAACAACCAATGAGCTAAACCCGTTTTACGGGGTGCCATCAGTGCAACCGGACGTTTGCGGCGTTTGAGATAACCCAATGCCAACCACAATGTGAGTAATACGAGGACAAGCACGATCACCCAAGGGGAAACGCCCAGAGTTTGATAGAGCGTTTGGTCCTCGAGTTGATGCTGTTTAAAAGGTTTAAGTAGACCTTTCACCTCATCAAGACGCACTAATTTACTGGCAGCAATAAAACCGAGAACGGCCATCACACTAGCAGCTAACCCTTCGGCAGCGCGGTAATAGGCACCAGTGGAGCAGCTTCCCGCTGCTGCCATACCCACACCAAACAATACACCACCGACTAAGGTTGCCAACCAAGGGAAATGCCCTTCTGGCAATTTAACCCAACCCCATTCGTAAAACAGGAACAGCCCTAGACTTTGGATGCTGATGGCAATCAAAATAGCGATCACCATGGTAAAGTCCCGTTGCAGATAGGTATCGCGGATCCCGCCCGCCATACAAAATCTCCCCCTTTGCATCACAAACCCCATGGCTAAGCCAATACCTAAGCCACTGAGAATAGTCAACATAGTCCTATCCTCAACGCTGGATCAGATAACGAATCGTTGGTCCATTCTGCTCAATTTCTAACACTTTATAACCATGATTTTTAGCGTCGAGGGGAATATTGTTGATGGACTGCGGACAGTCACTGATCACCTCGAGGATTTCACCGGGCTTTAACTTAGGCATAGCTTCAAGGGTGGCCACTGCAGGATAAGGGCAAGGTTCACCGACCATATCGAGTTGATAATCTGGAACATATTGATTCATTACGCCGCCTCCGCTAGCAATTGTTCATCACGCTTCGCCTTGCGAGCAAAGAAACGTTTTTCCCATAGCAACATAGCGCCAAAGGAAAGTCCCAGCAGCACATAGGTCAGCAATAAGCCGCCTCGATCACCAAAGCTGGTCAATAAATTCACTTTGTCCCAGTTGGTCGCTAAAGGTTGAGCTAGGTCATCCCAGTAATACGCCAGTAAAGTCGAACCTAACACATTGCCTAAACCGACCCACCAGAAATGCACTTGGCCTTCAACTGCACGGTACATCCAGCCCGTTTCACAACCACCAGCCAGCACAATACCAAAACCAAACAGCAAGCCGCCGATCACCGCATTAGGACCCGCCCACATAATTTTAGGTGGTACCCCCAGTTGCACATAGCTGTATATGCCTATCGCACTGACCGCCATACCTAAGATAATGGCCTTCGCCATATGAGTACGACCAGTAATCCACATATCGCGGAACGCTGAGGTAAAGCAGATTTGTGCCCGTTCAATTAACAGACCAAATCCGACTCCGCAAAGCATAGCTATGCCGAGTTTAGGCGCATTGAACATAGTCAATAAACCCCAACCGACGATACCGACAAACACTAACATACCGATACGGAAACGACGTCGAGCCTGATTTTCATCCTGCTTAATCGAAGTCGCTTTATTCACCTTCTTCAGCTTTACCGGAATACGGAACATAGGCAGTAAGGTAAACCTTGCGCCAAAGTAAGAGCCCGCAGCGGTCGCCAGAGCAAAGAACCAAGCATGCAAAGAGAACTGCGGAATACCCGTGAAGAAGGCCGCTAAGTTACAGCCCATAGCCAAGCGGGCACCAAAGCCAGCAATAATGCCGCCGATCAGCGCCTGAGCAATACGGATACGGCTCTGTGGCATACGTAGTTTGACGTTATTGGCCCAGAGCGCAGCAGCAATACAACCACCAAACATACCGATAATCATCATGCCGTCGATACGATCTAAAGGAGACCCCTGCAGACCTATCACTTTGAAATATCCCCAGGTTTCAGGCTCTGCGCCAAAAAGCTGCATCAAGTGCCCGCCCCAACGAGTGAATTCCCCAGTAACAGCCCAGAAGGTTCCAGTCAGACCAAAATAGTAAGTAGAAAGGATACCCGCAGCGATCACAGCTGGCATAGGAGCCCAAAAACGAACTAAGTATTCTTGTTTAAATTGTTGCCATGTCATGTCATTACCCTAATGAACGAGACTATAAAAAAATAAGCACAATGCGCTTATAACCTTTATGCCACAGCGATTGAGATCGTTATATACAACGCCAATCTTAAGTGGCCTCACGCTTAAATGGCTTTGGCTAAGCTAGCGCAGTGCTGTCCCAACAGTCGATAACCGTGGGTGTAAAGCGTTGCCCTGCCATTGCGGCAAAAACCGATAAGCGTGATATTGCTTTTCTCTGCTAATTCCAACGCCAGTGAAGTCACGGCGGACATAGCAAACAGAATTTGGATATTGGCACTGGCGGCCTTTTGCACCATTTCAAAACTCGCGCGGCTGGTGAGCAATACGGCCACTGGACGTTCCACATTGTGAGCGGAAAAGGCGCCAATTAACTTGTCGAGTGCGATATGCCTGCCTATATCCTCATAGGCGGCGATGATCTGTCCTTGATGGTTAAGCCCCATGGCAGCATGCGTCGCGCCCGTCAGCTTAAAATGTTGTTGATTATCTTGAATTTGCCCAAGTGCTACCTGTAAGTGGCTGATGTCGAATCTGGCATCTGAGTCCACCCGCATAACAGGCTTGACGGCCTCTTCGAGCTGGGCGACACCGCACAGTCCACAACCCGTGCGCCCCGCCATATTGCGCCTTTGTTGTTTGAGTTCCATAAAGCATCGCTGGTTGATTTCGACTTGGATCAACACGCCTTCATGGGTGAATTCGAGTTCTACCCCTTTGATGTCATTGATATGGGAAACGATACGTTCTGACAGCGTAAAACCTATGGCAAAGGCTTCTAAATCTTGGGGGCTCGCCAACATAACAGTATGAGCGATGCCGTTATAGACCAGCGCAACCCGTACCTCATTGGCTAAGTAATCAGTCAGCTCAGATGCGTGTCCATGCTCTAACAGGACCACGTTTCTTTCAGTAACCACTTCATGTGAATGATATTCCATAGCGCCCCTCTAAAACTATAAAATCAAATAAAAACAATTAGTTTGATGACAATTTAAGACTTGTATCACAAACCCATAAACTAAATACGAATCGCCTTGAATCATCTTTACGCATTTTCTACTATCGAGTTGTCTTCTATTGGAAGAACGTCGTCTCCGGTGAGGCGTCCGGATTTCAAATCCGGGTAGGGCTGCCAGCAGTCCTGGGTAGGTTCGACTCCTATGTTCTTCCGCCAATTCTCATGGGAATAAAACAGTTCCCCATCCCGGATCTCCCGACTGTTACTGCGATACTTCCTACGAGTAAAACCACTGCGGTCAAAAAACTCCAACAGCTGAATACTGACCTTACGGCCAAGGCCAATCAGATCCTTAAACTCTGCGGTTTCGAGCTTGCCGTGGGTGTCCACATGCTCACGCACCAAATTGGCGTAATGGCACAACTGCTCGCTCAGCAGATATCTGTCCTTCACCACCGCGGTAATAAAGCCCTGTTGCACCAGTTGAAAGCACAGCAATCTGAGTTTGGCGGGCTCGAGTTCGAGATATTCCCCCATCTCTGTCACCCACACAGGGGACGTTTGCTGCGCCAACCAAGGAGCCAAGCGTTGCCAGCACTGCTGCGCCTCGCTATCGAGGACAATTCTGTGGTCCGCCAACTGCAGCAGAGCGCCGCGCAGCACCATCTGTCCATCTTGGCAGAGGCTATCGAGCACCTTATTGGCAAGCTCGTTGGGTAATATGCTGTGGCTCATACGTTGTAGACGATTACGCCCCAGCCCTAATTGGTCGGGATGCTGTTGGTGATATTCACGTAACAGCTCGATAAACTGCTGTTTTTCTTGCTCAAGTAGCTGGGTCGATAGCCCATAGGCGCCGAGGCGAGTCAGCCCCGCCTGCGCCAGCATGGCTGCGAGCCCTTCATCGGTTAGCTGCCAGCGCCAACGGATTTCATCAATACTGAGCGCCTCACTCTGGCCGAGTAGCGCCAGCACATTCACCGGATTGGAGAGCTTGGCCAGCTGTTGCAACTTGCTGACACGCTCCGGTGTGCGCTTCTTACGATTGGGGGCTTTTAATGCCAGCACTCGCCCTGCACCCAGGGTTTGCTTGCCACCAATATGCCTGAGCACTATCGGGTCGTCCTGACACAGCAGCAGCGGCTTATCGAGCACAATTTCGGCCAGATAGCACCCCTGCTCATCGGCTTCATCGAGTAGTGACACTCGACCCAAGGTATGGTCGGCGCCGTGGTGACAATGAACATTTTGCCAATGGCTGATGGGTTCGAAACTGCGAATTTGCACTACGGGTCTGGCGCACAGCTCAGCCTGAGGCAGGTTGCTTAACCAGTCGCCACGGGCGGGCGCCCTGTGGTTATCGACACCGGTAAGATTTAAGGCGACCCGAGTGCCACTTAGTGCTCGATGAACTTCCATCCCTTGGCAGTGAATGCCGCGCACCCGTAATTTTGCTTTTTGCCCAGAGCTGTAGAGGCTATCGCCGATACACACACTGCCGCTAATCACAGTGCCCGTGACCACACAACCGGCACCTTTAACGCTAAAGGCGCGATCGAGCGTCATCCTAAAGCTGCTGGCATCTTCCGCTTGGGTCGATTGCAGCTCGGCAATATCTAAAATATGTTGTTTAAGAGTGTCTACTCCCGCGTCGCCTGCATCATTCGCGCAGACTTCAAACACGCCACTGGCCTCGATACCGTATTCGGCAAGCAGCGCCATCCCCTCTTGAGTCAACTTGGCGGCGGTTTGGTCATCGACCAGATCCCGCTTGGTCAGCACTAAGGTCAAACTGTTTAGCGGTAAAAGCGCGAGGATTTGCAGGTGCTCGCGGGTTTGTGGCATCACGCCGTCGTCACAGGCCAACACCAGCAGTGCGTGGCGCACATGGCTCACGCCCACCAGCATGTTATTGATAAATTTTTCGTGGCCGGGCACATCGATAAAGGCTAAGCGACTGCCATCTCGCAGTGGCATAAAGGCATAACCGAGATCGATAGTCATGCCACGGCGTTTTTCTTCGGGAAGCCTGTCGGTGTTCATCCCCGTTAAGGCACGGATCAACGTGCTCTTGCCGTGGTCGACATGGCCCGCAGTGACCATAATCATAGCTGTACACCTAATGTGCTAAGTTCGGCCAATAATTCGGCCTCATCATCGATACCCCGCAAGTCGAGGCGAAGTTGATCTTGGGCCATTCGACCAATCACAGGCCGCTGCGCCTGCTTAAAATGCTGCTCGAGCAGCGTTAAACTGCCACCCTCTTGCGCGTTAAAGCACAGGGCGATTGAGGGTAAAAAGGTATCGGGCTGCGATCCGCTACCGACTTGAGTTTGGCACTCCACTAATTCGATGCCATAGCTCGGGGCAAACAGCGGCGCTAAGGCGCGCTGCAGACGCTCACCGATTTGGCGCAACTCAGCTTGGCTACGGGCAAATTTGGCCATAATCGGCAGTTCCCGATCCAAGGTTTCGGGGTTGAGATAGTGGATCAGCGTTGCCTCGAGCGCCGCGAGAATCAACTTGTCACAGCGCAATGCACGCTTTAGCGGATGACTTTGAAGCTTATTAATGAGCGCCTGCTTACCGACAATCAAACCCGATTGCGGGCCGCCGAGGAGTTTATCGCCGGAGAAGCTGACCAGATCGACCCCATCAGCCAACATGGCTTGGGGCGTCGGCTCTTGTTTAAGGCCAAAACGGCGTAAGTCAGTGAGTGAACCACTGCCAAGATCCGAGATCAGCGCAACCCCACGATCGCGGCAGAGTTGGCCTAATCTGGCCTCATCCACCGAAGCGGTAAAACCACTAATATGATAATTACTGGTGTGGACCTTCATTATTGCAGCGGTATTTTCAGTAATCGCCTGCTCATAATCCTTAAGATGTGTCCGATTGGTGCTGCCGACCTCAACTAAGGTGCAGCCTGCTTGGCGCATAATGTCAGGGATGCGAAACGCGCCGCCAATTTCCACCAGCTCACCACGGGAGACTATGACTTCTTTCCCCGCAGCCACCGCAGAAAGCATCAACAAAACCGCAGCGGCATTGTTATTCACGACACAACAAGCCTCGGCACCGGTTAAACGTTGGATCAAGGCGCTGATCGCATTATCCCTGTGACCACGTTCACCTGCCGCAAGCTCAAACTCCAGAGGTGTGGGGTAGCGCATAACAGAAGTCACGGCTCGAATCGCCGCTTCTGACTGCTGCGCTCGGCCAAGGTTGGTATGCAGTATGGTGCCAGTAAGATTCCACACAGGTATTAAGCTGTGGCTGTAATCTTTAGACAGTTGATCAACCAAACATCCGTGCAATTGCGCAAGCTCGCCACACCATGTCGGCAAACGGCGCTCACTGCCGATTAAGCTTCGCGCAGCCTTTAACTGGCTATCCAGCGCTTCCTTTACTGCCACTTTGCCGTAAGACTGCTGCAATACGACAAAGCTAGGCTCCGCCAGTAAGCTGTCCATTGAGGGCAAAGCGCGGTACAAGGCTTGTGGCGTTTCGGGTGCTTGGGTCATCATCTGTGTCATCTTGTTTAAGTTATTGTCATCTGCTGGATAAAAAGCAGGAAGGGATCAGCAACCCGACTCCCTCCTGCATTGACTTAAGCTATTTGGCTTACGTGGTTTCGTGGGCCATTAGCAGTGGGTTCAATGTTGTCGCCCCAAAGCCTTTGGCATTTAGCTCACTGTCTAACATCAAGGTCGCGAGATCGTCAGCCGCCACATCCATAGACGGTGACATTTCAACAAACATCATCTTGGTGTAGCCATGACATTCATCGCAGCTTTCGATCCGCACTTGAGCCTGAGCATCATCTAGCGACCAAATCGTCATCTCTTTGTCCTGACCGCAACTGGTGCAATGGGCGCGAATGTAATGCCACTCGCTTTCACACAAACTGCAATGCAGATAGCGCAAACCAGCACGGGGCTGATCGACAATCACACTCGCCACCGGATGACATCCACAAACGGGACACATACTCTGCTGCGCCACCTTACGTTGATCCATCCGCTTTATGACCATAGGTGCCCAATGCGACCAGTAGACGCTCATCGCCGCCCAGATGAATAAGCTAAAATGGGCCGGCACTTCACTGACATGTCCTTGGCGCAGTGAACGCCCCCACGAACTCAGCTGTTCTGGAGATTGCTGCATCAGCAAACGCACTACCCGAGCAATGGATTCATCCACTTGCGGCAACAAATCACTTAGCAGTTGCTGTAGCAGTCCCTGCCAATAGCTATCTGCCTCTGAGCCCAACAGAGAAAGCGGAGTCGCCTCATCTTTCCCCCAAGCGAGCAGCTGACCGAAGTCAGCCTCCTCCGCCAATTTGGCCTGTATAGAGACCAGGCGGCGGCACAGCTCAAAGTAGTCAGCCAGCGGCGAGTCCTTGGCCAATGACAGCAAACGCTGCGCCCTTCTGTGATACACAGCTTGGGGATCTGCCGCTTTTAACGGTTTAAGTTCCAGCGGCGATTCGCTGCCGGGGACCAGAGGTATCTCGGCTGTATGACTCATTATTTTTTCTCCACGTCCGAATGTTCATCCAACATCACAGGATGATGCTTACGGCACCAAGCCTTAGAGACCTTGCCGTAAAGCATGCCCGTGACTGACCCTTCCACCCACGTCGCCATCCAGAAATGCACCATCACAAAAATCAACATGATGAGCGCACAAATGGCGTGCAACAGAATGGCCCAACCCACTACTGTGGCTGAGAAATAGGGCGCAAAATACGGTTGCCACATGATGATCCCCGTCACGGTTAAAGTGACAGACGTCAGCACGAAGGCGCGAAACAATACCTTTTGCCCTGGGTTGTAATGGCCGATAGGCGGGATTTTCTCCTCGTTCTCGAACATCACATCCTTAATAGCGAGCATCCAAGCGAGATCGTGTTTTTCCCATTTGTTGTGTTTGTAGTAACGCACCAACATCAACATCAGCGGTAGACACATCATCAAGCCCGCAATGGGATGAATGAACTTCGCCAATTGCGGTGTGCCCGCTATCGCCCCCAACCATTGAAACGACGGATAAAAGAAGGAAAAGCCAGTGAGAAAGGTCACTAGACCAACCGCCACAATGAACCAATGACAGATGCGATCGAACAGCTTGTGACGCACTATCATTTCTTGCTTATCATGCTTGCTCATTTGTCGCCCTCCTCTTCCTGCTTAGCCTCTTCCTCTGGCGGTTGATAACCCGGCTGGTCCTCTTCCACTATGTTGCGACCGACGGTGATCTTATGCAGACAAGCGACAGCGGCAGTGGCAAGAATGCCCATAGTGCCTAAAGGTTTGACCCAGTCTTGCCACAGAGTCAGTGACAGCGGGATCTGCGGGTTATCCGGCATGTTGTAGCTTTCGGGCTGATTGATATCGTGCAATATCATCATCATACCCGTACCACCTACGCCCTCAGGGTTATAAAGTCCTGCCTTAGCAAAGCCCCTTTCCTTCAGTTCTTCGACCCGTTTTTGCGAGTAAAACAACATGTCCTCACGGGTGCCAAAACGCAGCGCCCCTGTGGTACAGGACTTAACACAGGAAGGTTCCAATCCCACGGCCAAACGGTCAGAGCACATAGTGCACTTGTAGGCCTTGTTGTCCTTAGGATCGATTTTGGGCACATCGAAGGGACAAGCACTGGCGCAATAACCGCAGCCGATACACTTGTCCGAATCGAAGTCCACCACACCATTGGCGTGCTGGATAATCGCACCCGAGGTCGAACAGGCAGTTAAGCAGGCAGGGTCGGCACAGTGCATACAGGCCGAGTGGGTAAATTGCCAACGCAGCTTGTTGCTTTCCATCACCTCATGGAACTCCATCAGGGTCCAACATTGGCCCGATAGCGACATAGGGTTTTGATAACTGCCTTGGAACGTGCCCACTTCTTCCCGTAAATCATTCCACTCAGAACATGCCACTTGGCAGGCTTTACAGCCATTACACTTAGTGGCGTCGAACAGCTTGGCGACCTTTTCTGACGAATTACGCCCCTTTGCCGCAGGCGTCACCGCTGAAGTACCGGAGCGGCGGATAATGTCTTGTGATGCCATAATCAGAGCCCCTTTGCTTTAGTGATGTTAACCAAAAATGCTTTGAACTCAGGCACCTGTGTATTTGCATCCCCCACTTCCGTGGTGAGCACGTTACAGGAGTAACTCTTACGAGTGAGCGCATTATGGCTGCCGTGACGGGGTAAGCCGACGGTATGAACTAACTGACCATTCACCTTTAACGGTTGCAGACGTTTAGTCACTAAAGCTTTGGTTTCAATGCTGCCACGTTTAGAGCTGACAGTGACCCAATCCCCATTGGCGATACCTTTTTCTGCTGCCAACATTTCATCAATTTCGACGAAGGTTTCCGGCATAGAAATCGCTGCCAAACGGGCATGAGTAGACCAAAAATTAAAGTGTTCAGTTACACAGTAAGTGGTTGCCACATAAGGGAAGTCTTTATGGGAACCTAAGGTTTCCTTCACACCCGGTAACATGCGTACCGCAGGGTTACTGGTGACCTTGTGTAACGGGTTCACCCCAATAGGCGACTCCATCGGCTCGTAGTGCTCAGGGAACGGACCTTCGGCCAACAACTTAAGGGCGAAGAATCGACCCACACCTTCGGGCTGCATGATGAAGGGACCTGCGGATTCCTGTGGTGTTAACTTCATATTGAAGTCGCCCACATCGATACCATGCCACTTACCATCAACCCACTCGACGATAGTACGTTTAGGATCCCAAGGTTTGCCGTTGATATCGCAAGAAGCGCGGTTATACAGCACACGACGGTTTGCTGGCCATGCGAATGCCCAGCCCGGAGTGACACCTTTACCCGAAGGATCATGGTTGTCGCGGCGAACCATCAGGTTGCCTTCTTCGGTCCAAGAACCCGCATAAATCCAACAGGCGCTAGCAGTACTACCATCAGCTTTGAGTTCAGAGAAGCTACTGAGCTGACGCTGAGTGACGAGATCCTTACCGTTAAGCTCGCGAGCAACTTCTTCGGCATGCGGCGAGTAAGGATTGTGGTAATCCCAACTTATCGCTTGCACTGGCTCAGGCAATTTACCGCCCTCTTGTTTGTACAGTTCACGCATGGCCATTAAGACACCGGAGAGGATCTCAGCATCTGGCTTGGCTTCACCCGGCGGGTTAGCACCCTTCCAATGCCACTGCATCCAACGTCCAGAGTTGACGATGGAACCTTCTTCCTCAGCAAAACACGTCGTCGGTAAGCGGAACACTTCAGTCATGATTTCAGCGGGATTCACCTCGTTGAAGCCATCGGCGTTTTGCCAGAAGGTTGCGGTTTCCGTTGCCAAGGCATCCAGCACCACCATGTACTTAAGATTACTCAAGGCTTTGAGTACCTTATTGCGGTTCGGCATAGAGTTAATGGCGTTAACACCTTGGATAATGTAGCCATTCACTTCACCGTGGAAAGCCATGTCTAAGTGCTTAGTAAAGTCGTACTGTTTATCCCACTTAGGCACCCAGTCATAACCAAAGTCGTTTTCAACCGTGGCGTTATCGCCCCAGAAGCTCTTCATTTGTGAAATAAAGAATTTAGGATAATTTTGCCAATAGTTGGTTTGACCCGGACGCAAGGCGACAGGCGTGTAACGATCGAGATAGGTCTTAAGATCAGTGTCTTTTTCACTCGGTAACTTCAAGTAACCAGGCAAGCTTTGGCACAATAAACCCATATCGGTCGCGCCTTGCACGTTAGAGTGACCACGCAGTGCGTTAACGCCACCGCCCAACACCCCAATGTTACCCAGCAGCAACTGCACCATAGCCATAGAGCGAATGTTCTGCGCCCCTTTAGTATGGTGAGTCCAACCTAAGGCATACATAAAAGTGGCGGCCCTATCGTGGGTATGAGTGCTGCCAATTTGCTGGCAAACCATCTCATAGTCCGCAATCGGCGTACCGGTAATATTGCTTACTGTTTCAAAGTCATAGCGATCTACATGTTGCTTCATTAAGTTCCACACGCAACGTGGATGCTCGAAGCTAGGATCGACTTTCGCGTAACCCTGTTCGTCTAACTCGTAGTACCAAGACTCTTTATCGTAGCTATCTGTTTCTTCATCGAAACCACTGAACAGACCTTCACTAAAAGAGAAGTCTTCGCGCACTATGTAACTGGCATTGGTATAAGCCTTCACATAGTCGTAGTTCACTTGTTTGGTTTCAATAAGATAGCGGATCACCCCGAGCAGGAAGGCGATATCTGTGCCCGAACGGATCGGCGCATAATAATCGGCCACAGCGGCGCTACGGGTGAAGCGAGGATCGACCACCAAAAGTTTAGCGTTGTTATGTTGCATCGCTTCTGTAACCCAGCCGAATCCGACAGGGTGAGCCTCTGCAGCATTACCGCCCATGATAATGATCAAATTAGAATTTTTAATATCGATCCAGTGGTTGGTCATGGCACCACGTCCAAATGTCGGAGCAAGACTTGCTACCGTTGGAGAGTGTCAGTTACGCGCAATAGTATCGATTGCAACTAGGCCCAGTGCCCGTGCAAATTTCTGGGTGATATAGCCGCCTTCGTTCGGCATCGCCGACGAGGTCATCATCCCAGTGCTAAGCCAACGGTTAACCGTCGTCCCGGCAGAATTCTTTTCAATTAAGTTAGCATCACGATCATCTTTCATCAGGCGGGCGATGCGTTGGTAAGCTTCGCTCCAGCTGATACGTGTCCATTCATTGCTGCCTGGTGCACGGTACTCTGGATATTTAAGACGATTGGGACTATTTACATAATCCACTAAACCAGCGCCTTTAGGACACAAGGCCCCACGGTTAACTGGATGGTCTGCATCCCCTTCGATATGGAAAATACTCTGTTCGGCGTTCTTGCCATTACTTCCTTTGCTGTACATCAGCAATCCGCAACCCACTGAGCAATAGCAGCAGTTATTGCGGGTTTCTTTCGCGCTAATGAGTTTGAATTCCCGAACGGCCGCATAGGCCTTTTCGGACATCAATCCCAACGCAGAAATTGCTGAGGTGGCAGCTCCGGCAGCACACAGTCTAAAAAACTGGCGTCTGTTCATTGCGTCCTCTCACACTCTTGTCGTTATGAGTCTAGTGGTTGCGGTGGTAAAGATTGCAACCGATCGAGTGGGCCCACTTAAAGACCACACTTAATTTAAGATTATCCTTAAAGAGGAAATAGATAACAAATAATGACATGAGATCGAGATCGCAAATAACCAATCACAAAACTTAAATCTAAATAAATAAATAATATTGAAATTAAAAACTTTAAATAATGTAAAAAACACCTATTTAAAGAGTTAAAGCCCAATAATACTAAAAGGACAATTTGTCTAGCAATGCAGGTCCATATTGTCCCACAACCTAACCATATGGTTATTAAAAATAGTTTTATATATTAAAATGTGTATAACGATGGCGGATAAAAACACAAAAGTGACGGTTTATTGAGGGGTAAGTAGCCACTGAATTTGACAATGTAAAGATCAGCGCAAAAAGTGCAGAGTCTACGGTGTTAAACACACCAAAAGGGCAAAGATGAGGATCGAGCTAAAAAGGCAAAACACTCAAGAAAAAGGCATAAGCAATCCACTTATGCCTTCGTTTTGTTTTATTTCAGCAGTTATGTTTAGCAAATTGGGGAGTGAATCCTGAGTATTTCAGCAAAAGCGCCCCAATGCACCCAACCCAACCGAGTCAACATCGGCTTAGTCGTTACACACTAAGAGCTAAAGCGCTTAAAAGCTCGCTAGCGTTCCTGCTGGCAGGTAAGCGTTAAAGCTTGCTGTGTATAACAGGTCTGTCGCGGCTTCGATATCTGGTGCGAAGTACCTGTCTTTATCGTAATAGGCGACGACTTCACGCAATTCAGTTTTGGCCTTAGCCACCGCAGTACTTGGCGCTAAAGGTGCGCGGAAATCTAAACCCTGCGCCGCCGCTAACAATTCAATTGCCAGTACACCACGGGTGTTTTCGCTCATATCGCGCAAACGGCGCGCCGCAAAGGTCGCCATAGAGACGTGATCTTCTTGGTTAGCAGATGTCGGTAAACTGTCTACCGACGCTGGATGGGCGTAGGTTTTGTTCTCAGACGCCAATGCCGCCGCTGTTACTTGAGCGATCATAAAGCCTGAGTTCACGCCGCCATTTTTCACTAGGAAAGGCGGCAGTTTCGACAGGCTAGAATCAATTAACAGTGCGATACGACGCTCGGCAATAGAACCCAGCTCGGCAATCGCAATCGCCAGATTATCCGCCGCCATAGCCACAGGTTCAGCGTGGAAGTTACCGCCCGAAATGATATCGCCCGTGTCTTGGAACACCAGTGGGTTATCGGTTACGCCGTTGGCTTCAGTGCCTAACACATCGGCCGCATGGCGAATTTGGGTCAAGCAAGCACCGAGTACCTGTGGCTGACAGCGCAGTGAGTAAGGATCTTGCACCTTTTCACAGTTTGCATGGCTCACGCTGATCTCAGACTCTTCGCCCAATAGATGACGGAAAATCATGGCCGAATCGATTTGACCTTTCTGACCACGGGCCGCATGGATGCGTGGATCAAACGGGCTACGACTACCCATAGCCGCTTCAACACTCATGGCGCCGATCACTGAACTTGCTGCGAACAAGTCTTCGGCGTGGAATAACCCTTCCAGCGCTAGCGCAGTCGAGGCTTGTGTGCCGTTAAGCAAAGCGAGCCCTTCTTTAGCCGCTAAATCGATTGGCTTGAGGCCAGCGATTTCTAAACCTTCGGCGGCGGAAATTAACTCACCTCGATAGCTCATCTCGCCTTCGCCCAGCATAGGCAAACACATGTGCGCCAGTGGCGCTAAGTCACCCGAGGCACCCACAGAACCTTTTTCTGGCACACAGGGATACACTTCGGCGTTCACTAAACTGATTAAGAAGTTAATCACTTCTAAACGAATGCCCGAGAAGCCACGGCTTAATGAATTGATTTTTAACACCATCATCAAGCGCACTGTGGCGTCTTGCATGTATTGGCCCGTACCAGCAGCGTGCGACAACACGATTGAGCGTTGCAGTAATTGCAGATCTTCGGGCGCTATCTTGGTATTGGCCAACAAGCCAAAACCCGTGTTGATGCCGTAAACGGTACGGCCTTCATCCAGCACTTTTTGCACGATTTGCGCACTGGTGTTGATGTCGGTAATGGCCTCTGGCGCGAGTTCGAGTGTTAGCTTATGACGGCTGATTTCGCGCAATTGCGCTAGGCTCAAGCTGCCCGGCGTTAACACTAAGTGATTCACAGATTTCATATTTTTAGCTCCAAGCTTTTAGTTATTATTGTTATTTTAAGAAGTTAGCATCGGCTACTCTTGCATAGGTAAATCGAGGCCCTGCTCTTTGGCGCAGTTTTTCGCAATCTCGTAGCCCGCATCGGCATGGCGCATCACGCCTGTCGCTGGGTCATTCCACAGCACACGGCCAACCCGTTTTGCCGCCGCATCGGTACCGTCACACACAATCACCACACCCGAATGTTGGCTAAAGCCCATGCCGACGCCGCCGCCGTG
Organism: Shewanella scandinavica; assembly: GCF_031932065.1. Classification (NCBI taxonomy): domain Bacteria; kingdom Pseudomonadati; phylum Pseudomonadota; class Gammaproteobacteria; order Alteromonadales; family Shewanellaceae; genus Shewanella; species Shewanella scandinavica. The sequence continues at coordinate 65,158 of NZ_JAUOES010000011.1, read as the reverse complement.
GTGTAATGACACCCAAGTTGCGCCGCTGGCGGTGTTGAGTAGTGCATTCAATAATGGCCAATCGGATACCGCATCTGAGCCATCCAGCATAGATTCGGTTTCGCGGTTCGGGCTGGCAACAGAGCCAGAATCTAAGTGGTCACGACCAATTACCACGGGCGCCGACAACTCACCATTTTTGACCATTTCGTTAAAAGCTAACGCTAAACGAGCGCGATCTTTCAAGCCGACCCAGCAGATACGCGCAGGCAGACCTTGGAAGGCGATACGCTCACGCGCCATGTCTAACCAATTGTGCAGGTGTGGATTATCAGGAATAAGCTCTTTCACTTTAGCGTCGGTTTTATAGATATCTTCTGGATCGCCAGACAGTGCTACCCAGCGGAACGGGCCAATGCCTTCACAGAACAGCGGACGAATGTATGCAGGCACAAAGCCTGGGAAATCAAAGGCGTTTTCAACGCCCACTTCAAACGCCATTTGGCGAATGTTGTTGCCGTAATCGAGCGTTGCTGCGCCGGCAGTTTGCAAATCGAGCATGGCTTGTACTTGCACCGCCATCGAGGCTTTTGCCGCCTTAACCACAGCAGCTTCGTCGGTTTTACGCATAGCTGCGGCCTCTGCCATAGTCCAACCCTGCGGCAGATAACCGTTTAATGGATCGTGGGCCGAGGTTTGGTCGGTTACGACATCAGGTGTAACGCCGCGCTTAACCAGTTCGGCAAACACATCGGCGGCGTTCGCCAGTAAGCCCACAGATACAGGCTTGCCAGCTTGGTTTGCCGCTTCAATCATCGCCAATGCTTCATCGAGCGAAGTGGCTTTTTTGTCGACATAACGAGTGCGCAAACGGAAATCGATGCGGGTCTCGTCGACTTCACAGGCTAACACAGAGAAGCCCGCCATAGTGCCCGCCAGCGTTTGCGCGCCGCCCATGCCACCTAGCCCGCCAGTGAGGATCCATTTGCCTTTGGAGATACCATCAAAGTGCTGTTTCGCTACAGAAACGAAAGTCTCGTAGGTGCCTTGAACTATGCCTTGAGTACCAATGTAGATCCACGAACCTGCGGTCATCTGGCCGTACATGGCCAAACCTAGCTTATCTAACTCGTTGAAATGCTCCCAGTTAGCCCAATGTGGCACTAGGTTTGAGTTAGCGATTAACACGCGCGGCGCATCGGCGTGGGTGCGAAATACGCCCACAGGTTTGCCCGATTGCACTAATAAGGTTTCGTCATCTTCGAGGCGTTGTAAGACTTCGATGATTTTGTCGTAGCAATCCCAATCGCGGGCGGCGCGGCCAATACCACCATAGACGACTAAGTCTTCTGGGCGCTCGGCGACATCTGGATGTAAGTTGTTCATTAACATACGCATTGGCGCTTCTGTGAGCCAACTCTTACAGCTTAATTGTGTGCCATGCGGTGCAATAATACGGCGGCTTGGGTCGTGGCGCTTATCCATTGAATTTTCCTCTTTCAACCTGTGGTGCTAACTCGTATTCGCTAAGTCGCTAATACGGGTTAGCACTATTGTTTTTATTGTGTTTTTATCTTTTAACTTATAAGGGTACAGCTATTGGAGTGACTGATTTACATCTGTTAATCATGCCACTGGCGTTACTTGCTAAAGGTTAAGTGGCCGCCGAGTTTAAAGCGGCTACCTGGATGAACTAATTTTGCGAAACTCACGACGCCTTGGCGTGACCAAGTGCGGCGTAAAATCTGTAAACAGGGCTCAGTGGCGGGGATTTCGAGCCTTTGCTGTAATTCGGCGCTGGCGATAATCGCTTCAATCGTGTGATGCGCCTCGGTCAACGGTGCCACTTGTGATAAATATTCGTGGGGCGTCTGCAAGGTAAAATCCTGCAATAAATAGTCGGGCACCAACTCGGGGTTCACGTAACGCTCCTCGACTTGCAGCGGTAAACCCTGCTCGCAATGCACTAAGATCGAATGGAATACCTTTGCACCGCGCTCAAGCCCAAGGGAAATTGCGATAGTTGTACTGGCAACGGTTTGTTCTAACACCCATTGCTGTACGCTATAGCCGTGGCCGCGGTCTTTAATCTCATCGGCAATATTGCGAATCGCCAACATAGATGACTGGGATTTTCGCCCAGCCACAAAGGTGCCAAGCCCTTGGGAGCGTTCGAGGACGCCGCTATCCGTAAGCTCGGTTAACGCACGTCGTGCCGTCATTCGGCTGCAGGTAAACAAATCGGCCAGCTGATTCTCGGAAGGCACGCGGGCGCTTTCTTCCCACTCGCCCGACTCGATAGAGGAGATAATGTATTGTTTAATTTCTGCAAACTTAGGAATAGCCAAAACACTTCCTCTTAAATTCAGCTTCTTGTTCCTGTGCCCTTGCGAAAGTCATGCTTGCTAAAGTGGCACTGACGCAGGCGACAAAGACACGGGTCTGTCATGCCACTTTCAAACGGTGAAAATTGCGGCTACAATCCTAGCTTGTATATACAAGTAAATACAAGCCAGCTCACATAAATTTAATAAACCGTTAATCACTTGGTTAACATCTGCCAGCACAGCGAGGGGAATACATGTCTTGGGATCAGGTTTGGATTGACGTTAACTTAGCCACAATGGACCCTTCCATATCAGCACCTTATGGCGCGATCACCAACGCGGCTATCGCAGTAAAAGATGGGAAAATTGCTTGGCTTGGCCCCCGCAGCGAACTGCCCGCCTTCGATGTGTTGTCCATTCCCGTTTACAGAGGCAAAGGCGGCTGGATCACCCCAGGATTGATTGATGCCCACACCCACTTAATCTTTGCCGGTAATCGCGCCAATGAATTTGAGTTACGCCTACAAGGCGCAAGTTACGAAGAAATTGCCCGCTCAGGTGGCGGTATTATTTCGACCGTTAAGGCCTGCCGCGAAGCGGATGAAGCAGAATTATTTGAACTCGGCCGTCAGCGCTTAAACGCCCTAGCCAAAGAAGGAGTGACTACGGTTGAGATCAAATCGGGTTACGGCTTAGATACTGAAACTGAATTGAAAATCCTGCGTGTCGCCCGCGAGCTCGGCAAGCATCACCACGTGGATGTAAAGACCACATTCCTTGGCGCCCATGCGATTCCGCCAGAATATAAAGACAATAGCGACGGCTATGTCGACTTAATTATCAATAAGATGCTACCCGCAGTGATCGCCGAAAATCTTGCCGATGCGGTGGATGCGTTCTGCGAGAATATCGCCTTTAATCTTGAGCAAACCGAACGGGTACTCAGCGCAGCCAAAGCGGCGGGCTTAGAGATTAAACTCCACGCCGAGCAGCTAACCAATATGGGCGGCAGCGCACTGGCCGCACGTCTTGGCGCTAAGTCTGTGGATCATATCGAGTACTTAGATGAAGCAGGCGTTAAAGCCTTAAGTGAAAGTGGCACCTGCGCCGTACTGCTGCCGGGCGCATTTTACTTTTTGCGGGAAACCCAAAAACCACCTGTCGATTTACTGCGCCAATACGGCGTACCTATGGTGCTCGCCAGCGATTTCAACCCAGGTTCATCCCCGATTTGCTCGACCCTATTGATGCTGAATATGGGCTGCACCTTGTTCCGCTTAACGCCAGAGGAAGCGCTTGCGGGTTTAACACTCAATGCCGCCAAGGCACTTGGGATTGAAGAGAATGTTGGCAGCTTAGTGGTCGGCAAACAAGCCGATTTTTGTCTGTGGGATATCGCCACGCCTGCACAACTTGCCTATTCCTACGGCGTGAATCCCTGCAAAGATGTAGTAAAAAACGGTAAGTTAGTTCATCAATAGAATGCGCGTACTCGCCGCAAATGTGCATAAGTAGCAAACAAAATAAGGTCGCAAAATCAAACTTGGCGACCTTATCTTGTTTAATGGCTCGGTTAGTTTAAAAAGGATTTAAGCTTAAACACTGGCCCCATTTTCTAACTGTTCATCTTCTTGTTTTACCAGCTTATGCTCACCTTCGTTACAACCGATTTTCCAATAGCTCGAGGTATAAAAATGACTCTTCGGCAATGAATGCGCATGCTTAAAATGCCTTCTTAACGCGCGCATGCTATTAAATTCACAGGCAATCCACACGGCGGGCTCGCCAGTAAGCCAAGGTAATTGGGCAATCCGCTCGACCAAAGGGCGACCTTCGGGATCGGCCTCAGGATTAATCACCCAATGCAGCTCAACATTTTCGGGATGCACAAGAGGCTGAATGTCGGCTTCGCTTAGCACTTCAATCACAGCGTAACCCATTGCATTGTTTGGCAATTGTGCCAAGTTCACGCTAATTGCGGGTAAGGCTGTCATATCACCTGCGAGTAAAAACCAATCTGCCTCAAGGTTAATCAGTTTTTTAAGCCCAGGTCCGCCGATTTGAATAATATCGCCCACCTGCGCCGTTTTCGCCCAACTCGATGCAGGGCCGTCGGTATCGTGCAGTACAAAATCCACATCAATTTCATCATTGCGTTGCTGGCGAATTGTGTAGGTTCGCATTAATGGACGCTCACCCGCTTGTGGGAATAACAACTTGATATAGGCACTCTCTTGATCAATAGGAAATCCAGCGAATCCCGCACCGCCTAAGGTCATGCGTAACATATGCGGAGTGATATAAGTGGAGCGGATCACTTCTAGCTCACGCGGTGCAGGTTTATTCATTATGATTTTCTCCTATGGCGTTTTCTGCCGTTAAGCGCAACTCAATGGCTCCTTTGCCAGTCATGTCTTTTGGCTGACTAGATGGTCTTTTTTGAGTAAGGCAATCAGTTTCACTTTTGGCGGCAATCGCCTCATCCACACTTTTGCTAATCCGATTGGCAAGTTTAATAAAAGTATCGACTTCGGCTGAACTGAGCGCCTGCGTCATGCGCGCCACGGTTTTACGTTCTGAGGCATTGATCTGAGTCATGATCTTTTCCCCCTCAGCCGTGGGTCGCAGCAACTGGCTGCGGCCATCCTTTGGGTTATCGATTTTAGTGATCAACCCGCCCTGCTGTAGCTCATTAAGAACACGGGTAATTTGTGCTTTATCCCGCTGCATTCGCAGGGCAATAGACTGGGCTGTCGATTCAGGATTGCGACACACCCCCTTCAAGGCACGGATATGAGTGACAGGTAAATCGATCTCTTGTGCAGCAATATCGCTACGCAATTGCTTTTTGTAGGCATGCACTAATCTGTGCAAAGTTTCACTGAGTGACAATGAAGGCATAGAAGGCATAGAAGGCTCTCGATATAGTTGACAGTATCAACAATATCGAGATTAGTTGATTGTGTCAACTAAGCAACAATATCCTGAGTGTGAGGCAATGTGTAAATAACCAGAAAATGATTAAGCACTGGCTTTCCAGTGACACGCCATAAACTCATCCTTGAGGGCTCGGCCGTGACATCCCTGTCACGAACGGTCACTTACAAACCAGTGCTTAATCTCATCAACTCCCGTGCATATTGATGACCTAATTTAGCCATTAGCCTGATGCAATTTGCGTTACAGGAAACTGCGCCACCATCACAAACTCGTTATGTTGATAATGTGGCGTCATCAAGATAGCTTGAATCAGTTCTTAAAAGATTTGATTCATTTTAGGGTAAAAAAAATGCCCTCCAATACCCGATAACAGGGCTTAAGGGCATGTTTTAGCGGAGTGATGAATCAGTCTGGTGTAGAGTGATTCACTAGCTGATTTTTGGACAGAAATCAGTTTCGGGAAATCGAATATTAGAAATTCATAAATAACTTCAGGTATGGCAAATTGAAAAACGCCCCTTTGTTACAAAGGGGGCGTCTTAATATCAGTACATTTAACGAAAAAATACGTTAGCAGATAAAATTGAACTCAATATTGATAATATAAGTTGTTGATTTATTTATATAATGGCACTTCAATTCATGTTTATGCAGATTGCCTCTGACTATAATATTGCTTTGTATAGTCAGTCAGTTGGACGTGAATGGAAGACGCACTCTCGTCTATGTCCTCTTTTTTCGATGGTTCTGAACTGTGTACCGAAGCTGCTATTTCTTGTGGCAAGAATCTAGACTTACCAATGTTGCTCTGTTGGGCTTTTAGATACTCTATTGTAACCCTTTCTGGGTTTTGGGAATGAAGATACTCAAGGTAACTGTATACTTTTTTCTGAAAACTAGTATGAACTTCATCAGCAGATGGCCAACTATCCCAGTCTATGAGTTTTACCCCACATGTCAAAAACACTTCAATAACAAATGTCGCACATGTAAACCCAATAGAACTATCATAATTACTATTTAACTTGCCAGTTTCTGGATCTAAACAATATACAGCATGATCTAGTCCATACCGAATATCGGTATCTCTGTTTTCTAGAGCAATGTGCTGTATGTGAGCAAGAATCACTTGTTTTCGAATTGGATGAAAATCTTCTCCCAAATCTAACCAAGTATATTTACTTGAAGGTGGCTCAAGTAGGTTTTGTTTATGATCACCCACATGCAAAAGCATTACACCTTCGTCGCTGTGGAATAGTATAGCAATATGATTCTGTTCACCTTGATACTGAGCCAACGCTACACCTACTGCGTCAACCTCAGCAAAAGCTTTTTCGTTTGGTAAGTTAATAAGCATCTAGTGTTAAATTAAACCTTTCAATATCTGATCAGGTTCGAGACCATCACTTGCCAAAGCAATTTTTACTTTTGCTACGCCCAATGACCAACTATCTAACTTATGTCTTGCAGGATAAGCAGCACTGATCATGGCTACCATTGCGGTGGGGCTCAATTTATTGATTTCCATTTCCAATAAAATATCACTTACAAGATCATACTGTTCTTTTGCAAAAAGCTGTTTGATTCCAGATATAGCAGGCAAAACTTCGCTAGCGGTGTTAGCTGATTTAGCATTTTGGTAAAATTCACTTAACCAAGGTAGCTTTCGCGCCACAGAGTCACTGACGATGACTTCTTTTGTCGCAGAATTCTCTAGGCTCCAACTTTTCTCAAAGCTTGTATGAGTTGAGTCAAAAACGTCTTTAGTTGGTGCTAGACCTATTGTGATAAAAAGTGATGCAGCAGTACATGTGACCGCAGCAAATTTCTTACCGAAGCTTTCAAGACTCGACATGCTCGGGGCTGAGAGCTTCGTATAGCTTGTCGGTGATGCACCATTGAAAAAAATCTCTGGCTTTGACATTTGCTCTGTGTAAAAAGTCGCTTGCTGAGTCATAATCAAAAATCCCTTCTATGAAGTAATCACTGTCTATCATAAAACATTGTTCATGCGATTGAGCGTGATTTACAATTCCACAATTCACATTCATTTTTGCGTTTTTGTCGATACTATCGAGAACTATTGTAAAGTTTGAATGCGCCCCTAAAATCTGGGCTTTGGCTAACTCTTCCTCTTCCAGTATAGAAACCAGAGAGCTTTTGAGTAGCTCATTCCATTGCAGAGATTCACCATTTTCGGTCAGTCGGCTTCTCTGGATTACATCTTTATAACGCAGTCCAATTCTCTTGATTGGTAATCCCATGCCAACATGTACTAACGCATCGTAAACACTAAAAATATATCCAAAGAACACTTCTTTAGATTCATACTTTGTTGTGACAAATGCTACGGAATCAGGAGAAACTACAACCCTAACAGTCTCATCGATTGATGAAAACTCATAAACAGGAGCCTCAACTTGAGAAACCGATTGCGTATCCGTGTTGACCTCTAAACTAACATTTTTTGATTTTTTGAATAAAGGTAACTTGCCCTTTATTGAATCATGTAGTTTTACTAGTTTTTCTGCGCTACCACTTCTGATGTCTTCAATTTCGGATACGAACACAAATTGACATACGACTTCAACCAGTGGATCGTTGCGGAATCGCACTCTAGGCTTTTGTTCAAAAGGCATTTTGAATGTGAACTCCCTTAGATGGGATAATATTAGCTAACTAAATATAGTAGGTTAAGTAGTCGCAAGTATACCATTTGTGAAAAAGAAGTCCCGAATTATTAATAGATTTTGTTAACAGATAACACTCTTCGCCACAATGTAAATGAGGTCCAAACCGAGTCAGCATTAGTAACACTTGTCCACACTTCTTGAAATCGGATTAGATTTGGTAAGGCAAACGTAGGCCCCTAGATTATTTAGAGTATTTAATCTAACTAATTTTGGGGCAAAAATTGGTTAGCCAGAAGTTCATTAAAAATGATCGTGTGCAGGGCGTGAACCAGACTAGGCAAGTCTGATTCACGGATTTTAACGAGGCTAGATGTATACGCAGGTCTTAACTAGATTAAGCACTCGCATGGATGTGAACGTCCGCGGCATGGATGCCACGTTCGAGCATACACGGATGTACTTGCTGCGAGTCACAGTAATGCGAGTGTTTAATCTCCGAGTCCGAGTTTAAGTCCATACGATTTTGATTTTAATAAGCCACAAACTAACACTCTAAATCCCCTATCGACTCCCGACTTTTTCCTTGTAATATAACGCTTTCACTCATGTTGAAACCCAAGGATGATAATGTATACCCCTAAGAATATGGCGATGACAGATCAGCAGGCCATCACAGCTTTTATCACGCAAAACAGCTTTGGTTTACTGGTTTCGAGCTCACTGAATGCGACCCATATTCCCTTTGTACTCGATGCAACATCGGGAGAGAAAGGCGTCTTGTATGGCCATGTTTCGCGAGCGAACTCACATTGGCAAGAGCTTGAAAAGCAGCGGGTATTAGTGGTTTTCAGCGGCGCACACGCTTACATTTCCCCAACTTGGTATGATGCTAAACCTGCGGTGCCTACATGGAATTATGCGGCGGTGCATTGTTATGGTGTCGCAAGTCTGTTGAGTGATACCGAAACCCAAGACATGTTGGACAAGTTAGTGGCGAAGTACGAACCCAAGCTATTGCAAGATAAACAAATTATGCCAGATGAGTATCAGCAGAAACTGCGCCAAGCTATCGTCGGCTTTAAAATTGTGATTGATGAGATTCAAGCAAAGGAAAAGCTCGGCCAGCATAGATCCATTAGCGATCAACAGGGTGTGTTCAGCGGCTTAAGTGCCAGCCCCCATGCCGATGCGACACAATTAGCCCACTATATGAATCAACGAGATATCGGCAAAGGCAATGGCTGAGCCCATGCAGCTAAACCAATACTTTGATTAGTCACTTATACGTATTCTGTAAAATCATTGAAAAGAAGACTTTAACGGCCTGCCCATATCTAAAACATTGCACCAATGACTAACCGTCAACCTGAAACGCTGCTAAATTACAGTCCTAACTCGCACGAATAAGGAAGCTGCATGCTCAATCCTGAACACAGTTACTGGCATGACACGCTTAAAGCCATTCGTCGTTGCGGTAGAAAACTCATTGAATTTGAACTGCTATTTACCTTAGTGTCGGCGGGCATTATCGTCCCGTCTTTTGGCTGGCTACTGCGCCATCTGATTGCCAAAACGGGCAATGTCACCATAACCAATTACGACTTAATCGCCTTCGCCATGTCTCCCTATGGCTTGCTATTTATGATCATTACCCTATTCAGCAGCTTTACCGTGTTTTTTACCCAGCGCGCTGGGGTCACGATTCTCGCCGCATCAGGGTTATACGATATTCCCATTGGCCCAGTGCGGGCACTGATTTTCGCCACGGCGCGCTTACCCGTATTCATTCGCCTTGGTTGCATATATGCGGCTTGCTTACTGCTGCTCAGCGTACCTTTTATGGGATTAGGGTATCTCATTTTCAGCGTGTTTCTACAGGGACACGACATCAATTACTACCTGTATTTCAAGCCAGTAGAATGGTATTTAGCCTTATCGAGCATGGCCTTCTTAGCATTACTCTATTTACTTATTAGCTTATATCTGTGGGCCAAAGCGGCCTTTTCCCTGACGATAATTGTCAGTGAAACAACCGATGCATTAACGGCACTCAAACGCAGTTGGCAGTTAAGCGCGGGCAATGAACGCGCGATTATGTGGCACGCGGCGGGATGGTGGTTAAGGATAGGGGCTTTGCTGTACCCCTTAATGCTGTTGATCTCATGGGGGGCCGATAGCTTACTCGACCGGGTTTCACTGACACTTTCGGCAGAATTAGCCATGTTGGCCCTCGTCTCTGCACTGATTTTTATGCTGAGTGCAACCTGGTCCTTACTCGGCATGTTTGGCGAAGCCTTTATCATCTTGTTGTTATACCGCCAACTGGGAGAGAAACCTGCAGGGTTAGAACGCCTTGGACGAGAGACAGTAAAAAAGACTTCAGAGCTGTCGATTTACACTCTAAGTGGCGTCTTGGTTACGACTTTTTTAATCATGCTGGGATTTGGAGTGTACGCCCTAAGCAGTGAGCCACAAAGGGATGAAATCCTCATTTCAGCCCACCGAGCGGGGGCCGCTAGGGCACCAGAAAATACCCTTGCGGCTTTGCGTTTAGCGATTGCAGAAAAGGCCGATTATGCTGAAATAGATGTGCAAACCGCCGCTGACGGCACCTTAATGGTGCTGCACGATGCGGATTTAATGCGTATCGCGGGCGATCCACGGCGAGTAGCCAATCTCAGCGCCAGTGAAATACAACAACTCGATGCGGGTCGCTGGCACAGTGCCGCCTTTGCAGGTGAATCCGTGCCGACACTACTACAAATGCTCAATGAGGCGCGCAATAAGATAGGTTTGAATATTGAGCTTAAATATAATCAAGCCGATCCCACCTTAGCGCAGGCTGTTGTTGCCCTACTGCAACAACAGAAAATGACACAACAAGTAGTGATTACCTCGCTCGAAGCAAGAGCCATTGAAGAAGTGCAACGACTAGACCCTTCAATCCAAACAGGGTTGATTGTCACCCAATCTATCGGCGACCCGATTAAGTCGAATGCGCAATTCCTAGCGATAAATCAGTCGATTACCAATGAGAAGTTTATCGCCAGAGCGCATAAGGGCGGCAAGCAAGTGCATGTATGGACAGTGAACAATCCACGGCAAATGCTACGCATGTTAGCACTGGGAGCCGATGTACTGATCACCGACTATCCACAGGAAGCGGTGGAAATACGAGAACAATGGCTATCACTGTCACCCGTTGAGCAGACGGCACTGCGCCTACGTTATGTACTGTAAATGCCGCAACGATTAGCTGGGCATAGCCTCAAGGCGCTTAGCTCTTCGCTGCAGTAACCAGAAGATGACTAATACTCCAAAGGAAGCGGCGAAGGTAGTCAGCGTCAGCGCAAAACCTTTGAATGACAATAGGTTTAAGCTAACACCATCTAACGCCAGCACAGCTAAACCCAGTGGCATTTGGATGGACACAGCGGTGAACCAATCGAAGGGGAGTTTCGGGATTCATTGTTATGGTGTCTCAAGCCTGTAGAAAGCTTCGACAGGCTATATTGAAGATTGTGATTGATATGATTCAAGCGAAGGAAAAGCTCGGCTAGCATAGACCCAACCCATTAGCGATCAACAGCGTGTTCAGTAGCTTGAGTACCTGCTTCCATGCCTATGCAGTTTGACTCACCGCTCACAGTAGGCGCTGAACATATCTACCGCAGCAAAGTTGTACTGACGCTAAATAGCCCTAGAACACTAGGGCCAATAGATACCATGCACTTATTCGTTAATAACCTAACGCACTAGAGCCCAGTATGCTTATCAAGCTTTAAAGTATTGATTATTGAGAAGGTGTAACCTAACTCGGTAAACATTTGCTCGATATTACGCTTAAAATCGATGGGGCGATCTAAATCGAGTTGATTAATAAAGAAGTGGTGTTTTGTCGGTATCTTAATCAGCAACTGTTTTTGATAGAAACAGGCTTCAACTTCGGCATTTAACTCGCGGCTCAAAGCCAACAGATTTTCCATCATCAAGGGATTGAGTAAGTAGCGCGCCTCGACTTGGTCGCTGCTATAAACCTCAAAGCGCCGCTCGAACCTTACGTCCTCAAGCTTGACGCGCGACAACTTAGTCTTAAAACCCTCAAGGCGATTTTTTAAACTGCCCTTATCTGTGACTAACAGCGTAGTACTATTGAATCGCTTAGGAATATTGCAAGCCAGCAGCACACCATTGAAGATGATCTCCCGCTGAACCGAGCCATTATCGTTCGCTTTAGTGTTGTAAGCATCGACCTCATAAAACTGAAACGGCACCTTGTTATAGGTTCCCTTAAGGCAATTTTGCGCATACTGCTTATCGGTTTTAGGCAGCAGCCCCAACTCAAGGAAGGGAGAGAAATCGACCTTAGGCTCCCTAGTTAGCGCAAAGTCATCGCCAAAATACTTAAGGCTAATGGGATAGAGTTTTTCAAAGGCGGCATTATAGAGCTCATTGCTTTCCTTACCCGAGGCAATGACCGCTAACGCTATCACGGGAGCGGGCAAGAACGCGACAATCATCAAAGGCACAAAATAATCCATAGGCACCAGCATAAACTGGACCCCAAGCAGCCCGGCGAAGGCGCCCAAAATAATAGTGATACCTATGTAGTAGATTGGGGTAGTGAACTTGGCATTTTCACGCCGCCTTTGGTTCACGCCTTCACGTTTAGCTTCAAACGGTGCGCATTTAGGGGCGACTTTTTGTTTGTAATACTTCTGAAAAGCAATACGGTGATCTTCGGGAATATCAAATTCAATCGAACTCATTGGCTCCTACTCTTACGATTCAAATCCATTTAGGCCAATGATTTTACATAATTTAGTGACCGAAAAACAGTTAAGCAGCCTGTTGGAAACAGTTACTAGTAATAAACAATAAGTAATACCAATCACATTAAATCTCTAATTTAGTTCAGAGCCTCACAGGCATTTCAATCCTAAAATCCAGCGTCCATTTTCAACTCGGCAATCCCTCATCTTATAAAATATAAAACCATCCATACAAAACACATTTACTTTGTTTGAACAATGTAAATTAAATGAGAATCGTTTGCATTTATGCGTTACAAGCTTAGAATCTCTGCGATTTTTAAAGCCTCTCTATAAAAGGACTTAGTTGTATGAAAGCTCATCCATATTCTCCTCTCTATTATGCTTTACTTCCCTTTTTATCCTTCCACGCAGTTGCAGAAGATATCCATAAGAAGACAGAAGAAGCCACTAAACTAGAGGTCATACAAGTTATTGGAACTAAACTCGATTTAAAACAAAAAGCACTTGAAATTCCTAGGTCTATTACTGTTATTACTGATAAATATATCGAAGATACCCAAGCGTCCGAGCTGACCGATGTATTAATGCAAACCCCAAGCATCAGTGTAAATAATAACGATAGGCCTCTTATGGGGGATATCAGTATTCGCGGTTTTGGAAATGAAAGGATTAACCTCCAAGTTGACGGGGTAAATTACAAACAGTATAGCGATGGAAGCAATACTAATGGTTATATTAGCCCGCTCGATTTAGACCCCAGTGTCGTTAAAGCAGTAGAAGTCACTCGTGGAGCCGACGGCATATCAGCGGGAAGCGGTGCTATAGGGGGACAAATTAAAGTTGTCACTAAAAATGCGTGGGATTATACCGCTGGAAACGCGGGGGCAGGCGTGTTAGTAAGAGCTGGTATGGGTGATGTCGACTCCATGCGGCGCGGTGGAATGACCGCTTACTATGCGACTGAAGATTTAGGTATCGCATTGCATGCCAATAGACGTACCTTTGGCGATGTCGAAGTTAATCCAAGGGATGATGAAGACTCACTTAGAGGTCAAACTGAAATATTAAAAAATGATGGCAAAAATGATGACCTGCGCTTAAAACTCAATTTGGAAACTCCAATAGGCCGTTTCGACTCGGATACCTTTTACACTAATTCCAAAATAGCAGAACTCCCCTTTGGTAATAACACTAATTGGATTGATCAACCCTTAAACGAAAGTGAAACGGGTAAGCGTTTAAGCCAGTCATTGGCCTATCACCTCGATAGCCACTCCCCTTGGATCAATCTGCAAGCACAAGTCTATTATCAAGACTACCAAAGAGTTCGCGAACAGCAAGGCAAGATCATACTCAACCCAACTGAATATCCATTCGATAAAAAAGATACTTTCGAGGATAAGAGCTTCGGCCTTAACTTGAGTAATGGCATAAGTCATGAAGTTAACCATTGGCGTGGTGAAGTTACTCTTTTTACCAATCTCGATTACAGCCAATTTCAAGACGAAGAATTTAATCGACTCACGAATACCAATGGCACTTACTATGGTAAAAGCCAAGGAGAAACCTTCGCTTTTGGCCTAAGACATGAATCTGATTACAGCACTTGGCTGAGCACAGAAGCAGGATTTCGCTTTGACTCCTATCAGAATGAATCCGATAACTACCCACAATTTGGTGAGAATAGGGATAATGCATGGTCAGCTAATGCAGGCTTAACCATTCGACCGACAGACTGGTTACGCCTCTATAGTCGCTATAGTGAAAGCTTTCGTGGGCCAAATTTAAGGGAGCTATACAAGAAAGATGAATGGATTTGTCATAGACCAAGCAAACAATGCTACAGCGAACCACAACCAGACTTAGAGGCCGAAAATAGCCGTAACTATGAAGTTGGATTTGGCTTAGTATTCAACGAACTTGCTTATGCTGATCGGCTCTTATTCAAACTAAACTGGTTTGATACCCAAGTCGAAAATTATATCGACACGGCACCTTATATGTACAAAATTGTTGATGGCCAAAAAGAACCTGCCTCCCCAACAGAAGCCACACACAGAGATTATTCCAGTAAAAATATTGGCATGCTCTATTCAAGCGGTATCGAAGCAGAATTGACCTATCAATATAATAATATTGATATGTTTGCTAATTACAGCAAAGTGAAAATGGATGTCGAGGGCATGCCCAACTTCTACCTAGGCACCATTGAAGATATTCGCCAGCCCTACAACCGCGCCCCCCAAGATAAAATCAATCTAGGGATTAGCTGGCAGCTGATATCACAACTGAGACTGTCATGGACATCGAGTTTTGCTATGGATATGACCCGTCTTCCCGAAGCACAACTCAAAAGAGGGATGGATGCAGAAGGCTATCAACTTCACAGTGTATACCTAACTTATCAAGCGCCTTGGTTAGCGAGCCTAGAACTCAGGGCAGGTATTGAGAATCTTATGGATGAGAATTACTCAGTTTGGCCTGATGATGAGGAAAAAACCTTACCTGGACGTAACTACAAACTGGCACTCAGTTATGAATTCTAGAAAATGCATCAACGAACACTATCTTCTGACTAAATTGTAAATTCACAAAATCAAGGCCATTGAAACAACTTTAATGGCCTAAACTTACAAGTAAGAATATGATAAATATAATTTTTTAGGCTTCTCAACTTTTTAGTTCAACCTCACCTCGAAACGCTTAGCTCTACGCTGCAACAACCAAAAGATGACTAACACCCCAAAGGAAGCGGCTAAGGTGGTCAGCGTCAGCGCAAAACCTTTGAATGATAATAGGTTTAAGCTAAAACCATCTAACGCTAACACAGCCAAGCCCAGTGGCATTTGGATAAACACAGCAGTGAACCAATCGAAGGGAAGTTGAGGAAAAATCCTGTGGTAAGCGTAAAGCATTAAACCTGCTAGTAATATCAGCAAACTCGCATCGTGAGCCCCTAACAACAGGTACTCCACACTATTTGGGGTAATCTTGGGCACTGCACTTAACATATCCAGCATATAACCCGCGCTAGCGACTAAGGAGAAACTGATAAAACTCAATAACGCTAATAAGATACCAAAGCCAAGAGCGGGTAAATATTTCATTGAAGGTCTCTCTATTTGCAGCTGAAAATATACCGTCTCATTTCCCGAAAAACCACAGCATGCAAGCCACAGAATAGAAAAGGGACTTTAGCTACAATAGCAGGCTAAATTTCCCTTAGCTATTAAGACCATAGTCTTATGGCTAGCACAAACCCGTGCGCGATATACGGTGAGCAAACAGGTAAAACGCAAGCGCCAAATGTTAATTCACTTATTTATCCGCCTGATATTCAGCTAACTGTTTACGGTATTTGTCTTGGAAGAATGGATGGTCCGTTAACTCAAGCGCTTGCTTTTCATACTTAATCGCTTCAGTTCGCTGACCTTGGCTCGCATAGACACTTGCCAATGCATGGCTGGCCTCGAATGCTGTTGGGATCGCCTTTAAGGTTTGCAGATAAATGTCGATAGCTTTGGCAGGATCAGTCGTCTCGCAGGAACTTGCCAACGCGATAAGCGAATCGATAGCGGGCACGTCAAAACCATATTTGTCGTTCGACAGGGTTTTATAATGCGCCAAAATAGCGGCTACGCCTTGACGTGATATGGTCGAGTCAGGCTTAAGCACTTGGTGTACATCGTTAAAAATAGCTTCAATACCATAAGCTGTCGCCAAAATAGGTTGGGTCATATAGTAAGTGCCATCGAAGCGCTTGATGCGGTAGTCGAGAGAATCCGTGGCGTTCGCTTTGATGATGGCTTCAAGCTTGGCAAAGTCAGCTAACTGATTTTGTTCGAAATCACTGTCGCTAGTGCTCATAAAAAGGAATCTTGGCTTCCCTTTCATCCCTGCGAGCTTCTTTGCAGCATCTGCCATTACAAAAGCGTAGTTATCATCCAGTACCGGACTTGCGGCGATGTAAGCATTAAATAAGCTTGGGCGATTCAAAAGCGTGTAGAGGCTAAAAGTGGCATTGCCAGTGAAGCCATTAAGGATCCGAAAACCATTTGTGCGATATTGTTTGTCGATGGCGGGCAGTAGATCTTGTTCCATAAAATCCAAAAACTGCTGATTTTCTTGCTGCTTAATGGCTAAAGTTTTTAACTCACCTAAGCCTGCATGACCATCTGGCGCCGTCACGATAATGGTTTCCAGCCAAGGCCAGCCACCGTTATGACTCATCCAGTCTTCCATTCCAGCGAGATAGCCATGGCTACGAGGATGTAAATCCACCAGCACCACATAGCGTTTATCCGCTTTCGATTGGTAACTCGCTGGTAATGTCACCTTAAAATCAGCAGGCTCAGTTAACAGGCTCGAACTGACCTTTAACATCTGTGGTTGAGCGGGAAAGGTATTATCGGCATTTACTGACACACTGAAGAATGCAAAGCAGTAAATCATCAGCAGAATTAATAGCGTACGCATAAATTTCATTCCTTGAAAATCAACTATATAAGTATCAGCCGAAGTTAACACCCGTATTCTTGAAAGTAAATCCGATATCACGGCCTAACCCTTTCGCCAAACACATACCCAATATTAGCCATTCCCATTTTGGTTGTGATGGCGGTGGTAAGACTCGCGAAATAGACTAGCCAATTTCACCAATAACGCTTAGGATCGGAGTTGCATTTTTAAGCCAACATATTGTGGAGTATCAAAACATTATGGGTATCAGAGCCATAGTCGTAGACACAGCAGGCACCACGACAGACCTAAACTTTATCCAAGATGTACTATTCCCCTATTCTGTCAAAGCCTTGCCAGACTTTTTAGAACAGAACCAACACAATGTATTGGTTGAAAACTGTATTTGCGACACCCGAGATATCGCCCTAGAGCCAGATGCGGACTTAGCACGCGTGACTGAAATTTTGCAGCAGTGGGTCAGCGAAGATCGTAAAGCGACACCACTCAAAACTCTGCAAGGCTTGATCTGGAAGCAAGGCTACGCCCATGGCGAATTTAAGGGCCATATCTTCCCTGACTTTATTGAAGCGGTGAAACGTTTTAGCGCGCAAAAGTTGCGTATTTACAGTTTTTCATCAGGCTCTGTTGATGCGCAAAAACTGTTATTCAGCCACAGTGACGGCGGCGATTTAACTGAGATGTTCAACGGTCATTTTGATACCCGTACAGGCAACAAATTAGATAAACAGGCTTACTGCAATATCCTCAACACTATCAGCTTAAGCCCTAAGCAAGTGCTGTTTGTGTCTGATGTGATTGAAGAATTAAAGGCTGCCGAAGCTGCAGGCATGATGACCTGCCAAATGGTACGCGATAGCAAACAGCGCACTGGTGAGTTCCGTAAAATCAGCAGCTTCGATGAGTTGCTGATTGAATAACGTGATTGTTGAAGAACGCAATAGTCGACTAATTCAGCCAAGCTGATTTAGCCAAAAATGAAAGCGACCTTATGGTCGCTTTTTTATGGGTCTGCTTATTTGCCCTTTTCCGTCAGTGGAAACGCGGCCGAGATACACTTTTTCACTTCAAAACGATAACCATAATCCGCTTTCTTATCCGGCGTGATCTGCAAAATCTCATAGTCATTTAACTCGATCACATTCGATTCGGCGGGCTTCTCACAACGCGAACGGCTATTGGCTTCAAGCGCAAAGGCAAACGTCGCTAACCATTGCCGCACGAGATACTGATATTGCGCCCGCACCGACGCATAGGTTTGCTTGCGTTCCGCTTCTTCGCGCTCATCGGCGGTTTGTTTATCAGCCGGTTTGTCGGCTTCAAGCTCGGGCTTAATCTTAGCTAACTCAGCAATCGGTGCCGTCAGCACATCGGTCGTATGCGGCATAAGCCCTAATGCTGGCTCAACGGGATTATGCTCAGAGGCTTCTTGGGTTGTTGTAATAAAGTCCGCAAACGAGGTTTGAAGACGGGTTTCTAAATCAATCAGTAAGCTCAAGTGATATAAGACCACAGCCGCCAACACGATACGGATCGTAAAGGTCGTTTTACGAAATGATGTATGTGAGGTGATCCGTAACGACTTGACACCCAAAGGTTTAAGCAAAAAAATTAATACTAAATAGATGGGGATAATCAACTGCAATGCCAGCAGCACAATTGCGCTCACCATTAAAAACCAAGCGGGCATATAGAGTAAAATCGCTAAGTTATGGGTGTAATCCAGATGACTTGCCGACACCCCAACCACTTCATTGACTATGGCGCCAGACCAACCTAAGGCAAAGTTGGCAATAATAGCGTAAAACAGCAACAACACGGCCTTGCCTGCCAAACTGTGCCAGACCCGCTCGAACACGGGCCAAAACTCGATGGCCATAGCAATAACCGCAATCACGGCGACCACACCCATCAAGTCGGTACTAAAGGCCAATATCAAGGCAATAAGATACAGCTTTTGCGCAAAGGATAACTTAGCAAACCCTTGGCTTAGGTAGCGCCACAACTTGCTCAACCCTAGCTGGAGCTCGCTAGGCAAAGGCTTGATGACTTGCCGTAAGTGCTGGCGGGCAGATTCAGTGTAACGACCTAAATTCATTATAATTTTAAATTCCGGTTACGATTAAGACACGCTTGAGTTACCGATGTAAGCTGCAAAATCTATGGCGACACTCGCGTCAACTATGCCAGTGTAGCGACTAACTTTGGCAATTCACTAACAAAACTTGCCGAATCGTCCTTTAGCGGCGAAATGAATCTCCCACGAGATTCTATGTCGATGATGCGGAGCAGAAATACCGTTTAAATGGATTTGGAAGTAATACCTATGAGTAAAATTAAAGCGACCTTAAGATCGCCTCAATGAAGTGTTATGAACCTAACCCAGAATAGACTCAAACGACATTTAACTCCCGCTCGGCAAAGACAGCTTTCGCGACGAACATGCCATTCAGTGCTGCGGGGAAGCCCGCATAAACAGACATTTGCAGTATCACTTCGACGATTTCCTGCGGTGCACAACCAACATTCAACGCGCCATTAATATGGACGTTAAGCTGCGGCTGACAATACCCTAATGCAGTGAGCGCCGCGACTGTAACTAACTCACGCGTCTTAAGATCGAGTCCTTCACGTTGATAAATATCCCCAAAAGGATATTCGATAATGTACTTGCCCAAGTCGGGGCAAATATTTGCTAGACTGTTGATCACTTTCTCGCCCGCTTCGCCGTCGATTTCAGTCAGCTTAGCTAAGCCCTGCACATACCTTTGATTACTCATTTTGACTCCTTAGGATTTGACCACAGAAGTCAGCTTACGCCTTAGAGTTAACTCTAAGTCAACAGTTGATTGATGAATAGCATAGGCAGCCCTTTGATTGAAGTAAAAAGACAACAGAGGCAGATATAAGTTAATACTATTAATAATTTATGACCTAAAAACACAACTTAGCGACTCAGCCGAATCGCTAAGCTTAATCACTGAAATGCGTTTGGTAATAGCGGATTTTTTGCTCGAGGGCAATCAGATGCGCCTGCTCTTGGCGAATACGCTCAGCCAATTGTGCGGCATGTTGCTCAAGTAATTGCTGTCGCTCGCCTGCGGTTGTATCGCCTTGAGCACGCAGTTCGGCATAGGTCAAAATCTGCTTTAGTGGCATGCCCGTTTCTTTTAAGCGATTGATAAATCCAATCCATTCTGCTTCTTTTTCCGCATAGTCGCGGTGCCCGCTCACATTTCGCACCACAGACCGTAGCAAACCGATTTTCTCGTAATACCTGAGCGTATGCGCCGACAAACCTGTGAGTGCAGCAAACTGACCTATGTTCATAATCTAACGATCCGCAGGATGATTAACGCCATCATTCGTGGGCACATTGTCTAAATCGAATGGATTGACCCCTTCGAGGCAACCAATGTTGTAACCATATTCATGGGGATTGGAGCGCCGCTGGTGATGGGTATAAATGCCACAAACGGAGCAAAAGTAATGCTTGGCGGTTTTGGTATTAAATTCATAGCATTTCAGTACATCATCACCCTTGAGGATCTTGATCCCCGCCAGCGGAACCGAGCCGACAATCGCGCCCTTACGGCGGCAGATAGAACAATCGCAGCGGCGAGGATTTTCAATGCCATTAGGCAATGACAATTCCAATACCACAGCACCACAATGGCAAGACGCTGTGTGTTTTGGCTGAATAAGAGTATTGCCCACTTGTTTAATCACACTCGACTCCTTGTTTCGCTTAATGTTATCGCTAAATGTCCATAACGCTATGGCTTGTCGCTTGTTCTTTATGCTGCTAGTCTGACCATCTTAAACGAGCGTTTCAACTCGCATTTTTAGATGGACAATTCAATGCCAAACACAATGGAAAAGTTTCTCGCACAGCACCCTATAGTGACCGAAATCCCTGTGGCTTGGGGCGAAATGGATGCGTTGCAACACGTCAACAACGTCGTCTATTTCCGCTATTTTGAAACAGCCCGTATCGACTTCTTCAATCGCCTTTTCCCGCTAGATACCCTATATAAATCAGGTATTGGCCCTGTGATCAGCGAAAATCAGGCCCGCTATAAACGCCCAGTGACCTTCCCCGATACTCTATTAGTGAGTGTCAGCATTAGCGATATTCACAGCGATAGATTTACCATGCATTATCAGGCTTTCAGTAAACAGCAGCAGGCAGTAACCACCTTAGGTACTTCGGTCGCGGTGATGTTTAACTTTAAAACTGGCAAAAAGGCCGAGTTGCCCACAGAACTGCTGGCGATTCTCAAACAGCACGAAGTCGCTTAAGCTAACCAAATCGATAGCTAAATTGCCAGAACACTTTAGCCCATACCTTGAGGGAAGCATATATGTCAGATAACGAAAATATCGAAATAGCAATTGAACATCAACAGGATAGACAGCGTTTTATCATCCCTTTCGATAGCTATGAAGCTGTGCTGGAATACCAATTATCAGGCAAAGATATCGATTTTAGCCGCACCTTTGTCCCCAACGAACTGCGCGGTAAAGGCCTTGCCGAACGCTTAGTTCGCCACGGGCTTAAATGGGCCAAAAGCCAAGATTTGACTATCCAAGCCAGCTGCTGGTATGTGCAGAAGTTTTTGAAAAACTAGACTTAAAACATAAGCAAACACATCGCAGCAAAGGAGTGCCGCTAAATGACAGTCGCCCTATGTCGTAAAAGTTTACTGCTTGTAAGCTTACTTATCTTGTCCGCCTGCCAACAACGCCAAGCCATTCTTATTACCCAAGGTATTGAACCCTTTAAGGTAAAAGCCATTGAAACCGCCTTGATCCAATCTGGCTGGCAAGTAAATCAGAGTACCATCGCCATTCCGGCAGAATTCCCTAATACGGCCATTGCCACCAATCCCGCTTATCGCGATTCCCAAGCCATCACTGAGATAGAAAATATCCTCAAAGGCCAAGGTTTTGCCGAACCGACAGAGTATAAATTTGCCGAAGGTAAGCACTTTTTCAGTATGAATAATATCGGTATTTACTTACGTAACAGTGAACAGGCTTTGCAACCTTTACCACCAGACTTTATCAGAACAGATCATTGTACTGCGGGTGATGCAACCCTGAATCTTTCGCCTCAAGGCCAAGCCGTGCTCGAATATGAGAGGCCCATTAATGATAATTTTGAATTAGAACAACACACAGGAACTTGGCAATTCGATGGTGCGCAACTCAGTGTCACATTAAACCGAGCCCAGCAGGTGTTTAAGTTAACCCACGAGCAAAGACCTATTTGGCGTGGTCTCAGCCCTGCGGATATCTACACGCCAATCCAAGATTCTAATTTCAAAGTGCTTAACTGCACCTTTTTGCTTATCTATCTTGAGTAGGTCCTTAAGCCGCATCCGAGCTTAAACCTTTATTTTTACATTTAAAAACACTTGTACTGTACAGAGCTAAATCCAATACACAGGGTAATGGCGCTTGGGATCGGTGGAGAGGTTATTGACCACCAGCGCGACCAGTAAGAGTAATACTGAGCCGAGAAATACTGGCATTAACGCGTAGAGAAAGCCGAGTTGATGTACGTTCTCACCGCCTATCACGGCAATCAGTGCCGTTGCACCGCCCGGTGGATGCAGAGTGCGAGTCAGGTACATGAATGCGATAGACAGGGATACTGCTAAGGCGCTGGCTAGCACCACATAATCGCCACACACTTGGTACACTGCGACCCCAATTAAGGCCGATAACACACTGCCGCCAATCAAGTTACGCGGCTGAGAAAACTCTGCCAGCGGTGCGCCGTACACCAGTACAGCTGAAGCGCCGAATGAACCAATCACAAACATAGTGCCAACGAGGTTTTCGCTCATATAATTTGCGAGACTCGCGACCAAGTAAATGCCACAGAAAGCTCCAACCCATGACCACACAATCTTTTTAAGTGGCTGTCTTGGTGGGCAAATGTCCTTCGAGCGCATGCGGGTAAAATAGAATCTCATGGTTAATCCGAACCGATAAAAATGAGGCGATACAGATAAGTGATCTGCATCACAGTTAACGGGTCGACAAATTAACGCTTCAGCAGCGCAATTGCAATTGCGCTGACCGAGAGACGGGAAAGATTAAGCACTTTCACCATTCAGGTTGGCGAGCATTTCGCGGATATCTTCAGGAATAGGGCGACTCTTTTCGCAGCTGTAGTCGTAATGCACCAGCGTAGTTTTCACTTCAGCGGTTTTATTGCCGGCTTGCCAGCAGGTTTGCGTCAGCTCGAAACTGCTGTTGCCGATACGGCTGACATAGGTTTTCACCGTAACGCTTTTGCCGTAATAAGTCGGCGCGATAAAGGCCACGGTAAAGCCGGCCACGATAAGATTCCACTGATGTAAATCCAACTCTGGATTAAAAATCTCGAAGATTGGTGTGCGCGCGGCTTCGCACCATACGGGGATCACTGTGTTATTGATATGGCCTAGGCCATCGGTTTCTGTGAATCTTGGGTGGATTTCGAGGCTGTATTCGGTAACTGACATTCGGGCTTCCTTTTTATTGTTATTCTATAAACTGATGAATTTAATGCTTATCGCGATTAAGCTACCCGCACCAAATTCATCCTTGATCCCAAGCCTACCAGACCCTAAAGGCTAAACAAATCTAGACCTTAGAATTGGCAACTGGCAGTTTCTGCCGTTTGCTTGCCATTGGCATCATACTTTTTCATGCATCCTGCCTTACCCATATCATAAATTTTTTCATATTCTAACTTGCCACTATTGTAGGACTTAAACACGCCATGGCTTTTTGGGTTTTCTAAGTGATAAATAGTGCGACCTTTGACCATTTTAGAATGAGCAGCAAACCCTGGGTCTTCCTGATAGATCACCCCCTTGATATAACGCTTATGGACCACATGCTGTTCATCAATGCGCAGCATTTCTTGCGCGATTTGGCCATTAGAGTCGTAACACACTTTATCCACGGCATAATTGCTATCTAACTCTTCAATACAATTCACGGCACCATTATCAAAGTACTCCCGCTGTATACCACAGCGCGCAATGGCGTTATCCCAGTAGTAAGGTTCACCGTTCCAGGTTTCGCCTTCTTGCTGGCAGTAGTTCCAAAAATGCTTTAACTGGCCATTCGGATAGAAGCTGTAATGGGGGCCAGAGAGACGGTTATTCACCAGCTGACCATATTGAGAGAGTGAGTATCCACCATCTGTGGAATAACTGATACTTGGGCCGTATTCCTTACCCGCTTTAAAGGCCTTCATATACTTTAAACGGCCGTTGGAATCGAACTGATATTCTTTATCAACTGACCCATTAGTGTAATAAGTTAATTCGGATAGTAGACCGCCGCGATACACTCGCTGCTCACCGTCTTTAATTGAGCTAGTCTCAGCATTTTTTGAGTTTAACACGCCCTCACAATCGCCTGTGTAAGGCTCTTTTCGCATCATGCATTCATCCTGCGAGGGTTTAAGCTTAACGGCAGCATTAAACTTATACTGACTCAACTCATTGAGATCGCCGTTAGGCTCGAGCCACATTTGTGGGCCATCTAACTCGCCATAACGATAGTTAGCAACATTGCTGACGGCATTTGGGCCTGAATACCATAAGCTTTCACCGTGGAGTCGGCCCTGATCATAATGTTTAAGGGCAAACATAAAATTATCTTTGTTGAATAACTTTGCCTCACCTTGACGTAGGCCATTCTCATAGCTGACTTCAGTCTTGTAGAGATAGGTAACAGATTGCTTAGTGGTAAAAGCATCGTTAGCATCTGGCGTTCGGATATACACCCAAGAGCCTGAACGTTTACCATCGAGGTAGCTGCCTTCACCCGTTTGAAAGCGATAATCCCCTTGGGTGACCTTTTCCACCCAAGCGCCTTGTTTTACGCCCTTTTGGTATTGGCCTTTGCTGCCATCGGACTCAAGCCACTCACCATCTTTTACGCCATTGAGATAAATGCCCTTTTCGGACAACTTCTTCGCGCCTTCGGTGCTCGAATCGTAATCTGGGGTATAGATTTCACTCGGGCCATCGGGCACGCCCTTGTTGTAGTGAATAAAGCCGTAGTTATCGGCGTCATCCATCATGGACTGCAACACCCATTTACCCTGCTTTTGGCCGTCGAGGTACTCGCCTTCCCAATAGGTTTCACGGCTATCGGCTTCCATCCACTTACCGACTTTTTTACCCTGCTTGTAATCGCCCGAATACATCACATTGCCATTGCGGCCATCGTAAGCAACATAGGCACCATCGAGCAGACCTTGGGCATAATGACTTTCACTCGCAAGCCCTGCCCAAGTGCTACCCATGCCCATGCTCATAAAATTGTAGAATGGGCCTGTGCGGGGGATTTCAGCGCCGCCGCTTTTAAGCCAGTCGAAGTGATCAGCCTCAAAGGCCACACTCACCAATACAAAACTACCGTCTTCTTCGCTATAACCACTGCGATCAAAGGTGGTCACTAAGCTGTATTGGCGCTCAATGCCTTGAGCATCTTTATCTTTGCGAGTCAGTGGATAACGTAATTTATACTCGACGGCGGTTTTTACATCGACGGGTGAACCTTCGGAATTTCGATAACCCACTAAGGTTGGCCTGAGCTTAGTTGAGCCATCGACAATCGCTTTAATGGCAGGATCTTCAATTGCTTCAACATCATAGGTCATACGGTATTGCTGTGGCGGAATCTGGCTTAGCACTTTACGGACACCGCCCACGGTAAACGTGGTTAAGGTTGGGGCCACTTCATCGAGCACAACTTGTAGGCGCGGTAGTTTAGTCAGCTCTTCCCCATCAAAACCATAGCCGCGCAGGTGCTGACCATCTTCATCCTTGAGCATGACGATCACTTCTTTAGTGCCGCCTTTATCAAAATCATAGTAAAAAACTGCCACAATTTCAGCGCGGCCGTAATCGTCAATGCGCACGCCTGGCGCATCGCCGTAGAGCATTTCGCTCCATACGTGCTGGTCTTTTTGGTAGAAATCGAGCCATTGGCCGTTAGGAAGATCCACGGGACCGTGAACCACTTTGTCGAAATCCGCCGCCACCGCAGCAGGAATGACCGCAAAAGAAGAAAGTAACACAGCACCGACAGCGGCGCATAAATGACGAATCGAAAGTTCCATTTAACTATCCTTTACACCGACACCTTGCGCCTCGTGCGCACCAGTAAACGGGGCGAATTTTAAGCTAAGTTAGGCGCTTCAGGAAGTAGCAGAAACAAAAAAGGCCGCAATAGCGGCCTTTAGCAACAATGACTTAACAATCAGTTGTTATACATAGCATTTATTTCATGGGCATATTTATGGTAAATCATCTTGCGGCGCAACTTAAGCGTTGGGGTAATTAAACCCGCTTCCATCGAGAAAGCTTCAGGCAAGAGGGTGAACTTTTTAATCTGTTCAAATCCCGCCAATTCATGCTGCAACTGCTTTAAGCGCTGCTCAAAATGCTCAACCACATGACTATGGCGTAGCAATTCTAAAGGCGACTCATACTTCAGCCCTTTGTCCTTCGCCCACGCTTCCAGTGACTCAAACGCTGGCACAATTAAGGCGGTCACATAGTTACGCGCATCGGCAATAATCGCCACTTGTTCGATAAAAGGACAACAGCCCACAGCGCCCTCAACCCGTTGCGGCGCAATATATTTGCCGTTAGAGGTTTTCATTAACTCTTTGATACGGTCGGTAATAAATAAGTTACCTTTCGCATCGAAACGCCCTGCATCACCAGTTTTTAACCAACCATCTTCAAATGCAGCAGCGGTATCTTCAGGACGATTGTAATAACCGCGCATCACAGTGTCGCCACGAACTAAAATCTCATCGTCCTTAGCCAGCTTAATTTCGATTTCAGGTAGGACTTTACCGTTTGATCCGGCAACACGATTGTCCAAGGTGTTACAGGTCACAGTGGCGTTGGTTTCGGTCATGCCGTACCCACAAAGTACAGGAATATTAATCGCATGAAAGAAACTGCCAACATTCACATCTAATGCCGCGCCACCGCAGGGCATAAACTTCAAACGTCCACCGAGCACAGCTTGCAACTTGCTATACACAAGTTTATTAGCTAAACGCCATTGCAGCGATAACCATAATCCGCCCTTAGCACGACCTTGGCCGACTTCGAACTGACGCCCGCCAACGCGCATAGCCCAAGCAAACAGCCTCTTACGGCCATCGGCTGACTTGGCGACTTTATCTTGTACGGCGCTGTACACTTTTTCGAGGAAACGCGGCACCACACACAAGGTATGTGGACGTACGGCGCTAATCGCCTCTTTCACTCTTTGGGTATTTTGCAGATAAACGTTATGACCGCCACGGCACAAAACGTAGAAACTCCAACTGCGCTCAAATACGTGACTTAATGGCAAAAATGCCAAAGACACATCGCCAGCTTTAAAAGGCAAAATATGATCGTGTTGACGTATGGTCGAGGCCATATTGCGGTAATCCAGCATCACGCCTTTAGGATCGCCCGTGGTGCCAGAGGTATAAATAAGGGTCAGTAAATCATCAAGATTGGCCGCTTGTAAACGCTGGTTAAGCTCAACTTCTTGCTTAATCGCTTTTGCATCGCCCGCTAGCAGGGCATCTAAATGCCAATGCTGCTCAGCTTTGTCAGCAGCAAGTGCCACGCTGGCATCAAAAACAATCACATGCTCAAGACTTGGGCATAAGCTTTGAAGCTCGCAGGCCATAGCGTATTGTTTAGCATCGTCGACAAAAATGACTTTCGCCGCCGCATCGTTAACGATAAAGCTCGCCTGCTCGACGGTACTGGTGGGGTAAATCGGCACCACAACGGCGCGACTTTTAAGCGTACCGACATCGGCACAGGTCCACTGTGGGCAGTTTTGCGCCAAAATAACGCAACGGTCTTGCACTTGTACGCCAAGTTCGATCAACACTTGTGCAATTTTACTGCTAATTTGGTCAAAGGCCTGCCAACTCACCTGATACCAAGGAGCGGCCATTTCAAAACCTTCCAGCGCTATTGCGTCTTTTAAAGACTCGCTCTGCTGCTGTAATAGTCGAATAACATGATATTGATCGAGAGACATAAGAGACTCACCTTTTAGCTTACAAGTGTACCGCTTTTGCGCCATTCTACCTGAAGGCCAGCCAAAAACTAAGAGTTTTTGCTCTAATCTTGTGCAAGCTAAGTCCCAATATCGCAATCTATATCCGTTTAGCCGCTAATGACATCTCCCTTCCAGAGGGTTTTCTTGCCCCAAAACAGGACTATGATCCCAAGTATCATTAAGAGCATATCCCAGATAAACCAATCACCTAGATTGCCGCCATCCCGTAAAGACGCAAGGCTGATGGAAACCCAAAGGGAATGTCCCGCGACAACCATCATAGTGAGCGTGACATGCAACACTCGGCGGCACATACAGCCAAAACCTAAAGTCAAAGCGCAGGCCCAGTAAGTGCTGAGCACCAGATGACCCACTAACGGCATATTCAGATCACCACTGAGCCAACCCAGCAGTAGACTACACGCTAGCATAATGCCGACGACCACATTCAGCAGTCGTTGCTGCCCACGGCAAAAAGCCGCAATAAGCCCTTTTCGGCCATCAAACCCAGGCATCAGCAATAAGGTTTCGGTCGAGCGCGAACGCTGCACTCGACTCCAATGCACCAGAGCACAGCTAATCACGCTGAACTGTGCCAATAGCAGTAATACAGGGAAATTCTGATGGAATTGGTGCGATAACACCCCAAGCACTAGGCAGACTGCCGGTATAAGCAGCAATAAAATCGTCAGCATAGGGCCGATAAAAAAATTGGTGGGATGCAGATAACGCTCAAAGCGGCTCAAAATGCGCATCGATTGCAAATTTGGCAGCCAGAACCAGCCCATTTCGAGGCCATTGAGGTACACGGTTCTCGCCTCAGCACGCCAAGGTAAAGCACGGCAGGTACGGACAATAAGCGCACCTAATACCACCAGTGCAATCGCACTTAACCATAGGGAAATATAAGCTGTAATCAAGGAGATAAACGGCACTAAAACAAACAATAAAAAGGAAGCGTAAAACCACTGAGTGCTGAGTAAACACAGGTAAATAAAGGCAAAACTCATCACCAAGACCAGCACTAAGGTGGACAGGCTAGACATTGAACCCAGAGCCAAACAAATTAACACGCCTATGCCAAACACGCTGGTTAACACCACAGCACTTTGAATATAAATATGGCGACGATAATGGGGAATTAACTGAGCGCACTCGCTCGCCATCAAACGTATAAGTTGCCACGCCACCGCCGCCGAGCTTGAAACGATTCCCATACAAAACAACAATTCAACACTGTCACTTTTGCCCTGCAACGCTGTAATGCAACCTAAGACCATTCCCAATAAGCCGGTACCCAAAAAGCTCAAACTGCCGACATCAAAGCACCAAAGACGCAGCATGCCTTTAAAAGGATTCATCAACCGCGCGCCTTTCATTTTAGCTGTCGGCGTGATGTTTAGTTCTGGCGCACTCATCTGTGTAGCTCCATAAAAAGCTGTTCCAGATTAAGGGCTTCGTTCTTTAATACACCCGAGATTGGCGCGCTGTGCTCGCCTAAATCCACCAGCACAGAATCACCGACACGGCTGAGCACAGTGACCGACTCAGGCAAAACTGTTGCAGGCGCGAGTGTGAGTAAACGCACTTGTTCCCGTAGAGCATCGATTTCTTTAAACAGCACTAATTCGCCGCGTTTAATCAGCGCCACATGGCTGGCAACTCGCTCGATATCTGAAGTGATATGGGATGAAAACAGTACAGCGGAGCCGGATTCGAGGGCGAGCTCGAACAAATCGACCATAAATTTGCGCCGCACAATCGGGTCGAGACTGGCGACCGGTTCATCGAGGATCAATAGCTCAGGGCGATAGGCCATCGCCATAATCAAGGCTAGCGATTGCCTTTGTCCCACAGATAAACGTTGCACCTGTTGGGTCACATCTAACTCGAACCGTACTAGCCAATCTTGTTCTAATTGCCTGTCCCAATTGGGATAAAAGCTGCGGTGTAAATCGAGGGCGCGCTCAATGGTAAACCCTTCATAACCAAAAGGTTGCTGCGGCACATAACCTAAGCGCTCCTTTGCCTTTGAGGTTAAGTTTTCGGGCATTTCGCCTAAGGTAACAATACTGCCAGAATCCGGCGTAAGCACGCCTAAGGCGCAGCGCATTAGGGTCGATTTACCCGCCCCATTTTGCCCCAATAGCCCGACCACCATGCCCGCGGACAAGGTTAACGATAAATCCTTAAGCGCCCACTTTTCACCCGCGTCTTTGCCGCGAAAGACTTTATTCACTTGGCTAAATTCAAGTATTGGTGTGCACGCTTGGTCCATCGAATTTCATCCTTTTTTATTCTATTTATCGATAAGTGACAGTAGGTTAACGCTAGTCTTGCCAGCGTTCATTTATCAATTGCATTAACTCGGGCAGGCTGACGCCTAACTGTTTAGCCTGCGACAACAAAGCATCGAGTTGGGGTTCGAGCATGCTCGCCCCCGATGCCATAGTCTCAGTGCGCTGCGCGACTTTTGTCGCTTGGCCACGGCGGCGTTCAAGCCACCCCTGATCGACAAGCTGCTGAATCGCACGGGAGACAGTCATAGGATTCACCGCAAGATACTCGGCAATCTGGCGTACAGAGGGCAAGACATCATCCACTTGCAGTTGACCGCCCACAATTAAACGCACGACTTGTTCGTGTAATTGCTTGTAAATTGGTTCACCACTACTGGGGTTGACATTTAAAAGTTCTAACATTAGCCTCTACACACTGTATTAATACATTGATACACCGATACACCGGTAGTTAAATTAACACACTCGTCCTGAAATGCAAAAAGGAAAGCGCGCATGATAGATAGCATGACACACAGGAAGTTAAGCAAAACCGCTCAACGCCCTTCGCCAACTCGGCCACGGCATGGCGCTACTAATGCCACATGGTGCACGCGTATTTTAAGCACGCGCATGTTAAGCATAAGCGCACTTATGCTGGCGATGGCAAGTACGACGACGTGGGCGAGTGATGTAAAAAGCCAACAGACACAAGCGGCTGATATCGCTAGGAACATGGCGAATAACACCGACACTTGTTATGTGGAAGGCGTATCCGATCGCCTAAACTGCGGTTTTGTGACTGTGCCAGAAAATCCTAACAAACCCGATGGCAAACAGATCCAAGTGCATTACGTCGTTTTGCCCGCGGTGAAAAACGTCAACCATGAAGAAGCCTTACTCGCCATTGCTGGCGGCCCAGGACAATCGGCCATAGACAATGCGGCGGGTTTCGATGCCATGCTGAGCAAAGTCCGTCAACAGCGGGATATCTTGCTAATCGACCAAAGGGGCACAGGCCGCTCGAATCTGCTGACCTGTGATGAAGGCGCGCAATCTCCACTATCATTCGATGATGACAATGCCGACACTTTAGCCGAAACACAAAAATGCTTAGCCAAAATCGATGCCGACGTCACCCAATACGGTAGCCTCAACGCGATCAAAGACTTCGAAGCCGTGCGTCAGCATTTAGGCTACAAAAAACTGCATATTTACGGCATCTCCTACGGCACTCGTATGGCGCAGCTTTACATGCGTTTATACCCAGCACACTTAGCCACAGTGACCTTAGACGGCATAGTGCCGATGCAACAAAGCGTATTAGAAATCGGCGCGTCGATTGATCGGGGCTTTGATTTACTCTTTAAAGATTGCCAAGAAACCGCCGCTTGTCATACGCAATTCCCTGAGCTTAAAGCCGAATTCGACCAAGTCGCGGCCTCACTCGCCAAAGCGCCTGTGATGGAAAACGTCTACGACCCAGTCACGGGTGAAAAGACCATGTTGACCATGACGCGCGGTAAGTTCTACGGCTCCATCCGCATGGCGCTGTATCAAGCCAATGTGCGCGCCTTAGTGCCCCATGCGATTCATCAAGCCGCGAAACACAACTTCCAGCCCATACTCGGTTTGTATTCCCTCACTATCGACAATGCTGGCATGGCGATGGGTATGCACGCATCCGTGGTCTGTGGCGAAGATATGCACCGTATTACGCCCGCCATGCGCGAACAGGCTCAGCACTCCTTTATGGGCAAAACTATGCTCGAAGGCTTAGAAGCCACGTGTGAAGTATGGAAAGTCCCCGCGGTCGATAAAAGCTTTAGCGAGCCCATCAGCAGCGACATTCCGACCTTGTTGTTATCCGGCGAAATCGACCCTGCCACACCGCCGAGTTGGGGCGAGTTAGCGATGGAAAAACTCACCAATGCCAAGCACTTTGTCGCCCCCTATGCGACCCACGGCGTGGCCTATCAATCCTGCGCCAATAACCTGATTGCCGATCTCGTTCGCTCGGGTTCCGTTAAGGATCTCGACGGCGAATGTTTAAAGAAAGATGTGCGCCGCAGCTTTTATTTAAATGCCAGCTCGGTAGAACCGCTTAATGCGACCAGCACAAAAACAACAGATGATAACGCCAGCACTGGGGCCAAGGAGTAAGCCATGATCAAAGTATCCAATCTTTCCAAGCGCATCGGTGACGTGCAGGCGCTCAATGACTTAAGCTTCGTCGCACAAAACGGCCAAATCACAGGATTACTCGGCCCCAACGGCGCGGGTAAAACTACCTGTTTACGCACGATTTTTGGCTTGCTGAAACCCGATAACGGCAAAGCAGAAATCGAAGGCATAGATGTCGCCATCGACCCTATCGGTGCTAAGCAGCAACTCGGGTTATTCCCCGACCCTTTTGGTCTGTACGAACGCTTAACACCACGGGAATACATTCGTTATTTTGCCGAGCTAAGCGGCTTATCCTCTAAGGATGCCAAGGAAGCCACCAGCCAAGTGATTGCTAAATTACGTCTGGAAGACATTAGCGATCGCCGCTGCAAAGGCTTTTCCCAAGGACAAAGGATGAAAACCGCTCTCGCACAGGCCATAGTCCACAGCCCGAGCAATATTATCCTCGACGAACCAACCCGAGGGCTCGATGTGATGAGCACTCGCCTGCTGCGTGACATTCTTATCGACCTTAAGAATCAAGGACATTGCGTGCTGTTCTCTAGCCATGTGATGCAAGAAGTCGCCGCGCTGTGTGACCAAGTGATCGTCATGGCCCAGGGCAGAGTCGTCGCCATTGGCAGCCCAACCGAACTGTGCACCCAAACGGGTAAAGACTCGCTCGAAGAAGCCTTTATTCAACTGATCGGCACAGATGAAGGGATAGCGGCATGATGACTCAGCAAAGATTACGCCCGCAGGTTTTAACCTTTAAGACCTTGATATGTAAAGGCGTGGCATTTAAGAACATGGTTAAAGGAATGACAGCATGAATAAAATAATGGCTATGGTTCGTAAAGAACTCATCGACGCCGCCCGCGATAAGCGCTCTGTGATGGCGGGGCTTTATTACGCGATCGGCACGCCGCTGATCATGTGCGGCCTGTTTATGGTGTTAATTGGTCAGCTGACGAGTCCAGACGATCTAAAAATCACTATCACCAATCCCGATAAAGCACCGGATTTAGTACGTTTTTTATCGAATAAAGGCATTAGCAGCGGTGAAGTGAAGGACAGTGAGCTTAAAGCCATAGAGCTTATCATCAGCCCCGACTATGCCGCGCAGATGAATCAAGGCAAAGGCGCCGAGATCACAATTGTTGCCGATAATTCCGATGAAAAACTGCAAAACTCAATTCGAAGACTCGAGAAGCAACTGCAGTCCTACAGCACAGAAATGGGCAGCCTACGACTGATTGCCCGCGGTATCGATCCTCGCGTGATGCAGCCACTGAAGGTCAGTGTCCACGACCAAGCGACCACAGATTCGAAGGGCGGGATGATCTTAGGTATCGCGATTTTCACTATGATTTACTCAGTGTTTATCTCGGGCATGAACCTCGCCATAGACACCAGCGCGGGTGAGCGCGAACGTAACTCGCTGGCTTTGTTACTTAGTCATCCACTGACGACGCGCCAATTAGTGCTGTCAAAAATCATCGCCGTGAGTCTGTTCGCTTTGCTCGGTTTAGTGCTGATTTTGCTGGTATCTAAAGTCGCCTATACCTTTGTACCTTGGCAAGAGTTGGGCTTTAGCGTCAACATCACCACGGAATTTATGGCGCTGATGTTAGTGGTCGGTATTCCCGTCGCGTTAATGGCCGCTTGTCTGCAATTGTTTGTGTCTTTTATGGCGAAAACCTTTAAGGAAGCACAGTCCTATCTGACTATGGTGCTGTTTGTGCCCTTAGCCTTGTCGATGGCTGCCAGCTACAACATAGCGCCAGACATACTGCAATGGCTACCAGTCTCGGGTCAACAACAGGCATTAATGGACATTATCAAAGGTAAAGACTTGCCCATGTTGCAGTTACTGGTTTCGACCTTAGGCACACTCGCCATTGCGGTATTGCTGGCGTTTGGCATGGAAAGGTCGCTCAAGAGTGAAAAAGTAATCTTCGGTTTGTAAGGTAAATCGATTGCTCAACTTGGCGACGATCACCAAATCGTCTCCAAGTTGAAAACCTCAATAACTACGGGAGTTTGTTATGGAAAACGAATATGTCTTAATGGTGATTATGGTCACCTTCATCATAGGTATGAGTGCCACTGAGATGCTTAAGCACTATCTAAAAGCGCGCCAACTTGGAGTAGGCGCCGCAGACGATAGCCATCTTAAGGATAAAGTGACTCAACTCAGCCTACAAAACCAAGCACTGATCGAGCGAGTACAAGTACTTGAAAAAATCGTGACAGAGCCAGAGTACGAGCTAAAGCAGCAGATTAATCAATTATGAGCCCTAAACGAACAAAACAATAAAGCCATTGAATTTCAGTGGCTTTATTGTTTTTACAAGCTAGATAGAAGCTTACTTAGCCTTAGGCCTGAATGGTTTGATTACCGACTCATTGCACTCTAAATACGGGCCTTCCATCAAGTCGATACAGTACGGAATGGCGGGGAACACGGCATCTAAACATTCGCGAATCGATTTTGGCTTGCCGGGTAAATTCACAATCAAAGAATCGCCACGCAAACCTGCGGTTTGGCGCGATAAAATGGCAGTGGGGACAAATTTCAATGACTCGGCGCGCATCAACTCACCAAAGCCTGGCATCATGCGATCGCATACGGCTTCGGTGGCTTCTGGGGTAACATCGCGTTTCGCAGGTCCTGTGCCACCTGTGGTGACAATCAAACAGCAATCCTGCTCGTCGGCCATTTTGATCAGCGTCGCTTCAATCACATCCTGCTCATCGGGGATCACTTGATAAATCGGCTCCCACTCGCTGGTGAGGTAGTCGTTTAGCGTGTCGATAATAGCCTTGCCTGAGATATCTTCATAAATCCCCGCGCTGGCGCGATCGCTTACCGTCACAATACCGATTTTTGCTTTGCTCATAGGAAATCCCCAATGATGTTGAAATAAAACCCTATCGAAATAAAAATGTCGACATAAAGCATGGAAGAAGCCGCTGCATCTTCGACCTTAAGTCGCAGCTAAAATAGCATAAATGCTCGGGAAAGGGGGCGACTTAAACAGCTCAAGCAATAAATGACAGTATATTTCTAACTTACTTATGGAAAAAATTGATTCAGCAGTCCTCAATACACAACGGTATAGCAAAGTCAGTTTTGTAAAGGTTCAGTATTGCTAATGACAATCATTATTTTTTTCAAACTATGACAACTGAAGATTTAATTATCATCTATAAATTTTACTATTTTTATTAGTACTTATGATCTAATAAATACTCTTGGAAATATAAAACTCCCTCCCTTAAAAAAATGCTACTTATAGAGTGTAGACTTATAGTGTTCATATGCAATTATCTCATTAATATTTAAGGGGTAGTTATGCGAAAGCCTAGTCAAAATCTTCTAGATAACCTAGCTAAAAATGTTCGAAGCTACCGGTTAAAAAATGGCTTGTCACAAGAACAGTTAGCAGAGCAATGTGGTTTTCATCGTACCTATATTGGATCTATAGAACGTGGTGAAAGAAACGCAACACTCAGCACTCTAGAAGTTTTATCTGAAACGCTTCATACATCAATTGCCCAACTTTTAAACAACAAAGAGTAATTGGAACAATGAACACTATAACTACTGCCCAACAAAAGGTAAGAAATATTTCTCAATTGGGTTTATCTATCTATGATGATATCAAAATTGGAGATATTCATTTATGGCTAACAAGTGATGAATTATCATTACTTTTGAATCAACGACTCGTAGGTGCATCTTTGGCAGGGCTACCTATTAAAACTCGTTCAAAAACTGCTAAAGAAATGGTTTGCCGTGCTTTAGGGTATGTATTGCCAACATCATTTATAAAGTGCCAGCCTCGATTCTCAGGTCAAATGTTCGACACATACGTGCAAAAATCGAATAATTTGCAAGTGTGGAATGAAGAATTAGAAGTTGAGAGGCGATATGTTATTATTAGGATCGATGAAAATGATGTAATAACGAAGGTTAGAGTTATCTCAGGAAGCGATCTCGCTGTTTTAGATACAACAGGTACACTTACACAGAAATTCCAAGCTCGATTAACTCCTTCTCATAAGGTTTTAGAGTTAATTTCTCCTTACGATACTGATAATATCAGGAATTTATTAGCTTCCTCACCAATAGTTCTATCTCAGTGTAACCCGACTTCACAACCTCAAATTGGTCAGTTGCTTCCAATTGCAGAGTGCTTTATACGCTTACAACAGCTTGTCGGCTGCACTTTTCCAGATGCCGGAATTATTCAAGAAAGAAATCGTGGGGCGACTTTACATGCAATGGTCTGTAATGCTTTGGGTTATTCCGACTATAGAGATAATGGTCAGTTTCCAGATATTAAACATCAGCTTCTTGAAGTTAAATTACAAACGTCTCAAACCATAGATTTAGGGTTATTTTGCCCCAATAGTGAAGCAATATTAGATATAGAACAAATTGGCACTCAACAAGTAAGACATTGCGACGTGAGATATGCTTTATTTTATGGACATATAACAAATGGCGTAGTACACATCACCAACCTATACCTAACAACTGGCGAGAGTTTCTTTACAAGATTCGAACAATTCGGAGGCAAAGTCTTGAATAAGAAAATTCAAATTACTTTGCCTCACAGTTTTTTTAATTAACTTGTAGGTTGTGGGAGATTAAATGCCTCCCACACTAAATCATTCAGCTCTTTTTCTTTATCTTTAATAAGAGCTGAATCTGACAAACTAAAAATTAATTTAGCGATTTTAATCATTCTTATAGATATTTCAGATTTAGGATCTGGAAGAGGAAATTGTTCAACATATTGTGAAATGAATCTCCGCTTATTCGAGTAAAGTTTATTATTAAACTTTATGTCGTAAAATAACTCTATGAATTTAGAGTTTGCAACTGCTAAAACTAGCCATAATATATCTTGATTTTCTTTACAAAAATCATTAACCATCCAATAACAATCGCCATTTACAATAGACTGTTTTTTATCTAGCCAAAATGTAGGTTCTTCACAGATATCTCTAAATACAATCTTTTCTTCAAGCCATAATTTAGGATTTTGAGGGACCCAAATTTCATACCAATGTCGCTTTGCTTTTATTACATAATTACGACCTTCAAGCTGTGCTCTATTTTCTTCTAGGTATGCTTTACTTATAGGGAACCTATTAATATCAATAGCTTTCCTTTTACCATTAACATCTTCATGTGTATAAAGAATGTATTTTGTTTCTTTATTCGATTGCTTAAATCTACCCGCCACATGATGAGTAATCAAAGGCTGAATCAATTCAGGTTTAATTCCGGTTTCATCTAGCCATGAACTTTTAATAAAAACGTCGTCCGCGGTTGTTTTTACACCAACTCGTATTTTTCCGACTTCGCCAAAAGTAGCCCATGTTTTTTTCTCCACATCAGATACCCATTTTTCTGATTCAAGATCTTTGACTCTCCAAATATCTTTTGGTGAAGTATCAAAATCTAACATGCCACCTTTGACAGAATATGATTTCCCATTTAAGCATTTAACTATACCAGAACAAAAAATAGCATCTACAGGTGTCTCAGCGGTAGTAAAATGCTTCTCACTTGATTCATAGATTGAACGAAATTCCGTGTTACCTTTAAAACTATTAGTTTTTAAAGAAAAGAGTAAAACAGCAGGTAATACAGCAGCTTCGAATAATTTTGTATCACCAAAATCCCATATGTTATATAAGTTGTACAAGTTGTATAAGTTGTTACGTAAAACACCAGTGCCTTTAGTTGTCAAGAACCGGTTTGATACAATAACACCAGCAATACCATCGCGTGATAAACATTTACTCATTCCAATTAAGAAGGCTTGATAAATATCAACTCGACCTTTTAATCCAAAGTTTTTAGCTAGAAACTGTGCTTGCTCAGAACCCAATACTTGAGTTCTTACATAAGGAGGATTGGCGATAATAACGTCAAACTTAGGTAAATCATATTTATTATATTCCGAACAACTATTAATGCAGTAGTCAAGAAAATCTCCATGTATGAGGGTCATTTTTACACTTGGAAAATATTGCTCAATTCTTTTTCGACATAACTCAATAGAATCGTTGTTTACATCAAATCCAATTACATGAACGTCATCTATAATATCTAGAGATCCCAATAAACTAAGTATGAGTTCACCATCACCAATAGCAGGATCTGCAACTATCAACTTCTCTTTATTTATTAACTTTTCAATGATTCTTTCACTAACAAACTTGCTAAGGTGCGTTGGTGTATAATGAGCACCTTCACTTTTCCGGCATGCGACATGCTGATATCTACCTACAACAGTCCCTAACATTTTAACCTCTACTTATGGTCATCATTTGTTAAATATTATCATAATTACAAAAATCTTACACTGAAAGGCTTAGCTGCAATTCATTTTTGTGACAAAAAAGGGGTTCTCTGGTAAACCCACAAAATTAGCGATTGTATTCATCCGCTTTATTCGACCCGAAATATCCCAACTTAGTGCAGGCAGCTAAAATGTCGTTACGACGTTTTTCCGATAATTGGTCGGGGCGATTAAACGCGTTAGAAACAGTGGCATTAGAGACACCCAACTCGTTGGCTATGCTCTTTAGGGTCCAGTGTTTTGTTGTTGTCATGCTTATGTCCTGGAATCGAATAAGGCCACAAAAATACGGCTCAGCGCAAATAGTACACGGCTTAAATGGGTCGTGCACCTGCAAATCTAGGCTTAATGCGCAGTTTCGCTATCGTGATCTTTTAATGCCGTGGCTGGGGATAGAAAACCGACTATCGCGGCACACAATGCCACACCCGCAGCGGCCATAAATCCGTACTGGAAGGCGTGATGCACCACCTCTGTCGGCAATGTTTTAATGGCGGCGATGCCAAGTTCAGAACCCGTGAGTGGCAACAAACTATAAAGCAGCACGCTAAACAGCGCAGTACCAATAGCCGCGCCCATAGAACGACACAGTGACACCATGGCCGTGATCTGGCTGAGTCGCGCTTTGCCAGACACGCTCTGCACCACAAGCTGCACGCTTGGCATCACAGTCCCTAACCCTATCCCGACCAACACACCTAAGCCGCCGATCACATTGGCATTAGGCGGCACAAAACTAATCAATAACAAGCCGATGAAAGCTAAACCCATACCAAAGGTCGGCAACCACTTAGGCGCGACATCTTTACTTAACAGTCGGCCCGCAATCGTCGAGCCAGTGACAATACCAAAGGTCATAGGCAAGAGCAGCAAACCGGTTTTGGCGGGATTGGTGTGTAAGCCCACTTGCAGATAAATCGGTAGGAAGAAAATCATCGCAAACAAACAGGCCGCAAACAGCGCTGCCGTTAGTAGTGGCATATACACGGCCTTCTTCGCCAGTAAATCTAACGGCAGAAACGGGCTCGCCAATCGCCGTTCCCATAACAGCAGACCTAGAATGCCGAACACCACAAAGACGGCAAAGCCTAAGCTGGTCGCAGAAAGCCAAGCAAACTCTTGCCCCGCCACAGATAACCAATACAACAACGCGGTGATAATGGTCGGAAACAAGACCACGCCCACTAAATCAAACTTGCCTTGGCGTACGGGTTTAACGCTGCGCTTATGCAAACCGTTAAGTCGCCATACCGCCAGCATGGCCAGAGGAATATTCGCCCAAAATAGCCAATGCCACGAATAGGCGTGCACCACAATACCGCCAATGACAGGGCCGCCAACACTCGCGAGGGTAAACATAGCGGCAAAATAGCCTTGGAAACGCGCCCGCTGCCGAATGGGGACTAACTCACCAATCAAGGATTGAGACAAACTCATCAAGCCGCCACCGCCCATGCCCTGCAAGATACGTCCGGCTATCATGTGGTTCATAGTGCCAGCACTCGCCGAAACGATGGATCCCAGTGCAAAAATCACTATGGCGATCATCAGGATTTTCGCGCGACCGAAGTTATCCCCTAACCAGCCATAAATCGGCACAGAAGCGGCCATCGCCAGCATATAACCGATAGTGATCCACGAGGCTTGGCGCAGGCCGCCAAGATCTTCAACTATGGCTGGCGTCGCCGTTGCGAGTAAGGTTTGATCGACCGCCGCCAAAAACATGGGCAAGAATACGGCCGAGAAAATGGCGAGAAAAACAGAAGTCGGTAAAGGGTCACTCTGGGATAACGCAGGCTCTAAGGACATATTGTCTCCGCTAACTCATCAGCCCAAGTGCATAAAAGAAAGTGCATAAAGAAGATGTGCTAAATTCGCCGTGCATTCCAATACTTAGACGCCCAATAGCTGTTATGCAGGCTCGAGATCTTCACCCCTTGGCTAGTGGAAACATGGAGAAAATTATCGTCTCCCACATAAATGCCGACATGGTGCGTGC
This sequence comes from Shewanella scandinavica, assembly GCF_031932065.1. Lineage (NCBI taxonomy): Bacteria > Pseudomonadati > Pseudomonadota > Gammaproteobacteria > Alteromonadales > Shewanellaceae > Shewanella > Shewanella scandinavica. The sequence goes on along the minus strand of NZ_JAUOES010000011.1, from coordinate 24,089 downwards.
TCCAACCTGTCTTGAAAAATACTAAGTCGCCCTTGCGCAGTTGATTTCTCGGCACGGGTTTCCCTAGGGCTTGCTGTTCTTCAACCGTGCGCGGCAAGGTCATACCCAACATCTTCTGATAGGCGACCGACACAAAGGCCGAGCAATCTATGCCCCGCTTAGTGCCACCCCCTAAACGATAGGGCACACCGCGCCACTCAGAATGCAGTTCGGAGATATTGCTATCGTTCCAAACCGTGGCGGGTTCAACTTGCTTTACCACAGGCTTAGGTTCTGGCGCGCTAGCACAAGCGCCAAGGCCTAAGGCTAAGATAACTATCAGTAATCGTTTCATAGCTTCAAACTCATTGCAGGCAGATTTCACAGTAACGTAATTTTGAGTTTTTATCAGGTAAATTCAGGGCGGCTGGGGATCAAAACGCCCAAACACCCGCGCACTCTAGCAGACTAATGTAACCCAAAGCTTAAAACTATAACGCCGTCCATAATAAACGCACGCCCACCAGCACCATTAAAATCAATATGATGCGCTTAAATAGCCTGTCGTTAATTTTATTTTGAATAAACAAACCTAGCTTTACCCCTAGCCATGCCAGCGGCACCAGTAACAGAGAAACTAAAATATTCTCTTGGTTAATCTGCCCAAGCAAACTGTAGGGGATCAGCTTGACCAGATTTACCACAGCAAAAAATACCACAGCCGTGGCTAAAAATTCTGCCTTAGCCAAACGCAGCGGCAACAAATAAGCGTTGAGTGGCGGCCCGCCCGCATGGGCAACAAAGCTAGTAAATCCCGCAGTTAAGCCACACAAGCGTCCAACCAGAGGTGAAGGTGATGCTTGGGTTTTATCCCCAAGAATCAAACCATACAAACCAAAACCGAGGGACACACAACCTAAAATCGCCCGTAAATATTCTTCATTCAACCTATCAAACAACAAATAAGCGATAAAAATACCCACTATCGCCGCGGGCAATAATATCCATAAATGACACGGATTATGTTGCCCCCACCAAGAACGTACGCTTAAAAAATCCATATAAATCAGCAGCGGCAACATGAGCGCCGCCGCTGTGGTAGGGCTAATGGCAAGCGCCAATAGCGGGACAGTTAAGCCGCCCACACCACCCGCAAAACCGGATTTAGAAATCCCCGTAATCAAGACTGCGGGTATCGCCACCAACCAAAAAAGAGGGTCCGTTAACATCAACACATCCTGAATAACGCTTTAAGGCTATCAAGTTACCTGTTGTTGAGGTGATAAAAAAGAGGCTTATCAAGAAAGGTTAGGATTGAAAATGTAACAACATAGCTAAAACACGTGAAATGCTATCCGTTGAGCGCAGTACTGAATCGAGATGTAAAAATCCGAAGCCAGATGGCTTCGGACTTTTGCGTTAACTGATTGCAGTAAAGAGATTAATGCCTAGGCAGACTCTGCAGTCATATTGACTAAACGAGGAGAGCCCTTAGATGCCGCTTTAGCCGATGCGGGAGTTTTAGGGTCAGGCAAACGAATCGTTAATGATATGACCAACGCCACCACCAGCAGCACTAAAATCACGTTGAAGGTCGCAATAAAGCCACCGAATAACGAGGCGACAATCGAACCGATAATGCTGCCGACACCAAAACCTAAGTAGATAACTCCATAGTTTTTAGTCAGGTTATTCAGGCCGAAGAAGTCGCTCACCAGTGAGGGATAAACAGTAATTGTGCCACCAAAACTAAAGGCAACGCAGGCAACGGCAACGAAGAACAGGTTAGCATTCAAAGGTACAAACAGTAGTAACACCATACCGACTAAGGTGATGATCTGCGCCAGTGAAATAACGCGAATACGAGGGATTTTGTCCGACAGTATACCCAGCACTAAACGACCACTGAGGTTCGCCATAGCAATCACAGCAACAGCATTGGCGGCGACCAGTACAGGCAAGTCGACCATCTTCTCGCCGATATCTTTAGCCACACCAATCACATACAAACCACTCATACAGGCCGACAGGAACATCAGCGCCAACATCCAGTATTGTGGTTTACGCATGGCTTCTGCGAGGGTGAAGTCGCGGCTTTCGGCCAGCTGACTTGCGGCTGATTGTGCTGGCGCATCTTTCATCAACATGCCGCCACACAACACCAGCGCCATGGCGATTAAGCCCCAAAGTTGGAAGGTAGTTTCAAGGCCAGTATTTTCGAGTAACAGCACGTTGATGTACTTAAATCCAAGGCTACCTAAACCATAAGCGCCAATCGCTAACGCCGAAATCAGCCCTTTGCGTTCGGGAAAGCACTTCACGCAGTTAGATAAAGTCATCAAGTAGCCAGTGCCATCGGCAAAGCCCACTAAAATCCCGGCGCACAGGTAAAGCATCATTAAGTTACTGGCTTGGGCAGTGAGTAAGAATCCCAGCCCGAGTAATAGGCCTGCGCCTAAGGTGACATTACGCACACCGAAGCGTTCCTGTAATTTGCCCGCCATGGAAGATGCCACGGCCAAAGACAAACTCAGCAAACCAAATACAAACGCCACTTGGCTGACAGGCTCGTCGAGCTTAGCGGCCAACTGCGCATTGAACAGGCTCCAAGTGTAAACTGAGCCGAGTGCAAACTGGGTGATAATAGTACCAACTAAGGTCAGGTACCGAGTACGGTTCATCTCTTTAGTCATGATGCATCTCGCTTTAGGGATCAGGAATTGAGTCCACTATAAGAGAGATGCTATTCGCGCCGATCAATTAAGGCATGAAATACAGATCTGCAGGAATGAATGACAATTACAGCCTCATCAGCTGTCGAAAAGCCTTAATATTACTACGGCTAACGGGCACCTCGAACGACAAATCATGCAACCTAATCAGGTAAGTACTGTTGAACCAAGGCACGATTTCGCGGATCTTGTTGATATTGACGCAATAGGAACGGTGGCAACGGAAAAAGCCCTCGGCGGGCAAGCGGCTGACAAACTCGCTGATGGTCATCTGCATCACATAACGGTCGGTGCGGGTATACACATAAGTCAGTTTTTCATCGGCCTCGGCGTAATAAATTTGCTCGCAGGGCGTAACGATAATCCGCTCACCTTTGACTAAGTTCACGGTACGACTCGCATTACTCGCGGCTTCATGTTGCGGCTTTGGCGCTTGTCGTCCCACCTGTTCAATCTTCTGCAATAAGCTGATGATCCGCGGCTCATTGTAAGGCTTGAGAATATAATCGAAGGCTTCGAGCTCGAACGCTTCTACCGCAAATTCTTTATAGGCAGTCACAAACACCACATGGGGTGGATGGGTCGATTTATGCAGATTCTTCGCCAGCAATAGGCCATCGATGGACGGAATTTGGATATCCAAAAACACCACATCAACCTCATGATCCTGCAGATATTTAAAGGCCTCCAAGCCATCCTCAAAGCTTGCCACTATGTCTATCTCACTGTGGCTCTTTACTAAATACTCCAGCTCCTCACGGGCCAGATATTCATCTTCAACTATGATGGCTTTTAACATACTTGCGCCTCATTTTCCGGTAAATAAAAGCTGACTTCAGTCCCCGGTTCTAGCCGTTTAAGCTGTAAACCTTCGCCGTACAATAACTTCACCCTCTGGTGCACATTCATTAGCCCAATACTGCTGCTTTCTATGCGACCCGCGGCGACGCCATCTATCACCTCTTGGCTGATGCCATAACCAGTATCGCGCACGGCCACGCGAATGCCAGAATCGAGTTTTTTCACTTCTATGGTCACTCTGCCCGGTGCACTGCGCGGCTGAATGCCGTGCAAAATAGCGTTTTCCACCAGCGGCTGTAACAAGAGGCAAGGTACACAAAAATGCACATCGTCGACATCAAACACCACTTCAAGCTTGTCGCCAAAGCGCGCCTGCTCGATCGCCACATAATCGCGTACTTGTTTGACTTCCTCTTGGATATCAATCAGCTCATCGCCCTTGGCTAGGTTATAGCGCAGATAATCGGCCAGATTGGCAATCAACTCCCGCGCCTGCTGTGGCCGAATACGGATCAAAGAAGAAATCGCATTGAGGGCATTAAACAAAAAGTGCGGGTTAATCTTGCTCTGCAGCGCAGTAAACTCCGCCTTGCGGGTCATCTCCTGCAGTTGCTCGATACGCGACACTTCCATCTGGGTCGAAATCAACTGCGACAAGCCCACCGCCATTTCCCGCAGCGAGCTGGTAATCCGATAGTTATTGCGATAATAAATCTTCAGCGTGCCGCTCACAGTGCCATTTTCACGCAGCGGGATTATGATGACCGAATGAAAATCCGATAAATGATATTGGCGTAAGTCATTGTTAATAATGTTTTGATCTAGCTCTATCGCCCTTTGAGTCATCTCGCTAATCGCTTGATGACCATCGACCTCGTAGTAATCTTTGCCAACGCCCATATAGGCTAATACATCGCGAGTATCGGTAATGGCCACGGCATCGGCGTGGATTTCATTACGGATCACACCACACACTTGCTCTAAGGCATGGCGATCAATTTTGCGGAAGAAAGGCAAGGTTTTGTTGGCAATATCCAGCGCGAGCTTGGCCTGTTTGGCGGCAATGAGCTCTTTCTCATCGTCGAGATCTTGCACTAGCTTAATAATCAGTCCGATGCACACAGTGCCCGCAATCATGGGATAGGCAATGTGACTCACTATCTCAACGCCCACTTGGTGCGGCTCTGTCAGCAGCCAAATCAACAACATGGTCAGTGTTTCGCACAACATGCCAGCCACAATGCCATAAATCCATAACTTAGATTTGGGGCATTTGTAGTAAATCCAGGTAGCCATTAGACCGGCAATAATGCTGGCGATTAAACACGGAATCGAGGTATCACCATCCATATCAATCAGATATCTATGCAGCCCCGACAGCACGCCCGCGGGAATACCAACCCAAGGGCCAAATAATATCCCGCCGGAAATAATCGCGATAATCCGTACGTTGACCAACGCGCCTTCAACCTCAATGCCGGTATAGGTACTGAACACCGCAAATAAGCAAAATATCGCCGCCACTGAGACCAGCTCTGCGGGAGTGTGATTACGCTTTTGGAATAAACGCTGGAACGGTCGAGTGCGGGTTAAAAAGAACAAGGTCATCAGCATCAAGGCCGCCCGTTCAAATACCGCCAGTAACATCATTTGATTTTCGAGCACGCTTTCCCCTTAATCAATCACGCAGAGTGACAGCCTAATTCTATATGTGAATTCTATCTGTGTTAGTGTTAAGCATTACGCTGAATGGATTACGGCTTAGGCTGGCAATGTCGCCGCCAACGCCTGTACCGATAAAAGATAGACTCGATTTTGCAGATCTGACTTAACGCGTGAAGGATAAAAATCACCGAGACTAACCCTGAACTCGTCCGCTATTACGGCTCGAGTAAAACATCAAACGCTAATGCCCCACATAAATACAGGCTTGCTAAAGTAAAGGACAGCAAAAACTCCCATACACGCGGGCTCAGTCACATATTCACGTTTGAATTGGGTTAACAGAGTTATCCAAGGGCGATTTTAACAGCTCAATTACCCAGCCATATGACAGCGCCGATTTGCAAAATCCACGGGAATACCCGAAGCTAAAACCTTCGGCTCGAATGCAAGATGGGATCTGAAACCAGTTCAGCATGCCAGACTAACACTAACTAAGTGTGTCCTCGCAAAGGAATAAGGAGCGAACATGAGTGAAGTTCAAGCACAGTTTTATGGTGGCCCTAAGGAATGCCCTATTGAAAATGGCCGCATTCAAGTTCAACGAATTTCCCCCAAAATCAGTGATGTTGGCGGCATTCCCGTCGCACGGGCGATCCCACAAAAAGAGCGTCGTCTTATCGGTCCTTGGTGTTTCCTCGACCATATTGGCCCAGTCACCGACGGCCCTGAGTTAAACGTTGGCCAGCATCCGCACATTGGGCTGCAAACTTTTACTTGGATGCTCGAAGGCGAAATCATGCACAAGGACAGTCTCGGCAGCGCCCAAGTGATCCGCCCTAAACAAGTTAACTTGATGACCGCCGGACACGGCATCGCCCACACCGAAGAATCCGTCGCAGGCCATAGCACTATGCACGCGGCGCAGCTGTGGATTGCCCTGCCGCTTGAGCATAAAGATACAACTCCGAGATTCAATCACTATCCCGAACTCCCCACTTGGCACGATGCGGGCGTTGATTTCACCCTACTAATTGGCAGTTGGCAGCATCAACAGGCGCCCACATTGCACTTCTCGCCGATAGTGGCGATGGATTTATTTGCCGCCGAAAACACTGAGCTCACCCTGACTCTCGACCCGAGTTTTGAATATGCCCTCATGCCACTCGAAGGCTTTTTCCGCATCGATGACCAAAGCTTCAACAATAACGACCTCGCCTATCTGGGGATGTTACGCGAAAGCGTCACTGTCGAACTCGACGCGGGTTGCCGCATATTGCTAATCGGCGGCGCACCACTGGCCGACCCTGTCAGTATTTGGTGGAACTTTGTCGGCCACAGCAAAGACGAAATTGCTAAGGCTCAAGCCGATTGGGAAGCCAAATCTCCACGCTTTGATACTGTGCCCGGCTATGAGGGCAAGCGCTTAGTGCCACCGCCGATACCTTGGTGATCTTCAGCTAAAGAATGGCAGGCAAATACTTGATAGCGAGCCCATTAGCATCAATCCGATAACGGCCCACGCCTAGAATGGCTTACCCCATAAGTTTATGGGGTAAGCCTGATTATTAGCTCGCAGTTTGATATGAGTGCGCGAGAACAGCCCGAGCAAACTGCACGCTAAGCCACTCACAGGGCTATAAATTTTACGGATTTTTTACGCGCTATCTTAAAATGGCTTTGCTAGAGTACAGACACTTTCTTTATATGCGTCTTTCTATCCATGACTTCATCCATAGCGGCTCCCATGACTCAATACTGGCGTTCGCACCCAACATTTTTTACCGGCATAGTGCTGGTGATAGCGATTTTTAGCAGTGCTTTTATCGATTATTTTGCAGGCTCCACCATAGCCGTGCTGCTGATCTTACAATTGGCCGTGGTTGCTGTGGCCCTACAATGCAACGCTAACTTTGCCTATTTTGCGGCTGTGTTTGAGGCGACCAGCTTTAATTTTCTGTTTACCACGCCGCGCTATTCGCTACAGATGTTCAATCTTGAGGACATTCTCAATCTAACTGTGTTTTTACTTGTCGCCCTGACCACCAGCAAATTGGCCGAACTTTATCGCCGCCAACAAGCAGCACTCGAACAGGCTCAGTTACGTAACAGCATCTTATTGTCGGTTTCCCATGACTTACGCACCCCGCTCTCAACCATCATAGGCACCCTGACGACCCTGAAGGAATACATGCCTAAGCTCAGTGCGTCGCAAAAGACTGAGCTGATTGATAGCGCGGCTGCCGAGAGCCATCGCCTGCATCAATATATCGAAAACCTGTTACAGGCCACTAAGTTACAACACGGTGCACTCAAATTTAACCTAGACGAAGCCAATCTGCGCGAAGTGTTACAGCGCACTATCGCCCGCTTTCAAACCGCGCAACCTAGGATCAAAATTCACAGTGAGCCAGAGCTACCACCATTAATGATTTGCAGCTCTTTGATTGAACAGGCGATTTTTAATGTGCTCGACAATGCCCTGCACTATTCACCCACCAGCCAACCTGTAACAGTCAATCTCTATCGCCACCAAGATATGCTGCGCATCGATATTCAAGACTTAGGACAAGGCATAGCCCCATCTCAAAAGGAGGCGATTTTCGAACTGTTTTACCGCCAACATCCTTCTACCGATGGCGGCGCAGGATTGGGCCTTCCTGTCGCCAAAGGCATTATTATTGCCCATAACGGGAGTCTCAGTGCCGAAAATGTTGCTCAAGGCAGTCTGATCCGCATCGCGTTACCGATAACGAAGGAAAATGTATAAATGGCTTACAAGGTGTTAGTCGTGGATGATGAGCCGCAAATTCATACCTTTATGCGGATCTCACTCGAGGCGGAAGGCTTTGAATACATAAGCGCCACCAGCATAGCCACGGCGCTCAAACAGTACCGCAGCCATCAACCGCACCTTATCGTGCTCGACCTCGGCCTGCCCGATGGTGATGGCATCGAGTTACTCCATGCGCTGCGCCAACAGGATAAGACCCCTGTGCTAGTACTCACCGCCCGCGATCAGGAGGAAGAAAAAATCCGCCTACTCGAGGCAGGTGCTAACGATTACCTGAGTAAGCCCTTTGGGATCAGGGAATTAATCGTTCGCATCAAGGTGTTGGTTCGCGACCTTGTGGATACCTCAAGCGGCGCCGATATGCTGCAATTTGGCCCACTCACTCTACAAAAGAGCAGCCATCAATGCTGGCTTAACCAGCAGGAAATCGCCCTCACCAAAAAGGAGTTTGCCCTACTCGTTCAGTTAATGTCCCACCCTGGGCAATTGCTGAAACAGAGCGACCTGCTGCGCAATATCTGGGGCGAAACTCACCAAGAAGATGGCCATTATCTGCGGATTTTAGTCAGCCAATTGCGTAAAAAGCTTAACGATAGTGACGAACAGCAACTGATCAAAACCGAGCCTGGCTTAGGGTATCGACTCACCGACCTCGGCCCGCCCTAGGCCAGCTCGCCTCACTCTTTAGTTCAACCACACAAGGATATGAAATGGCACATTTTACTGTCATCGGATTAGGCCGCTTCGGCGTCGCTGTTAGCCGAGAACTGATCCACTTAGGTCATACGGTCACTGGTGTCGATAATGACCATAAAGCTGTTGAAAAATATGTAGAAGTTCTTACCGAAGCCGTAATTTGCGATTGCGCAGATGAGGCGTCGCTAAGGGAACTCGATCTTGCCAGTAGCGAAGTTGTGATTGTCGCTATCGGTTTTGATATGCAATCGAGCCTGCTGTGCACACTGGCACTGAAAAATCTCGGCGTGCAAAATATTTGGGTTAAAGCCAGCAATAAGGCGCACCACACCATATTGTCTAAACTCGATGTTACTCGGATTATCCACCCTGAAGAAGATATGGGGGTCCGCGTCGCCCAGTCACTAAACTACCCTATGGTTAATAACTTTCTCGCTATCGGCGACGGGCTCTATATTGTTGAAATCCATATTAAAGCCCATTTGCATCAAGTCACAGTTGGCCAACTGCTGGGGAGCTTGCAAGAGAAAAACACTGATGAGCAAATCAACGTGCAACGCAGCCCTAAGGGCAAAGTCGCGCCGTTAATGGTCAAACGAGAGCAAAGTGTATTTAGCAAGATTGATAGCGATTTTACCTTGCACACAGAAGATGCCTTATTCCTTTGCGGTAGCCGTGCCGAGTTAAAACAGCTCGCGCCAAGGTTGGTGTAAGGTGGTTCAATGGCATCCTTCGCTCACCCTAGAGCACACTCCTAAAACTGGCAAAAAACTCTTTGGCGCTCCGCCCTTTATCTTAAGTGCAAGCTTTGCTCTGTTGATCCTCGTCGGCACATGTTTACTTAAACTGCCCATCGCCACTGTGTCACCCATTACTTGGCTGCAAAGCCTATTTACCGTCACCTCGGCGGTGACAGTAACAGGGCTTGTGGTCGTCGATACTGGCAGTGTGTTCACGCCCTTTGGCCAAGTGATAATCGCGCTGTTAATTCAATGCGGTGGTTTAGGCTTGATGACCTTTGCGATTGTCACCCTTATCGCCCTTGGCGGTAAGATTGGCTTCTTGCAGCAAACCGTCGCAAAAGAGGCGTTTAATCAAACCGATACATCGACATTAGTCTCAACCGCCAAAGCCGTATTTGTGTTTTCGCTGTTGGTTGAAACCGTAGGCATGCTGATTCTATCAGTGCATTGGAGCCATGAGCTCGGCTGGCAAACCAGCTTATTCCACGGTTTTTTCTATACGATTAGCGCCTTTAATAATGCAGGTTTTGCCCTCAGTGCCGACAGCCTAATGCCGTATGTGGCCGATCCCGTGATCAACCTAACCATCACAGGATTATTTATCATTGGCGGTTTAGGATTTTCGGTGTGGATAGATCTTCGTAGGAACAAACGTTGGTCAAAACTCAGCGTTTACAGCCGCATGATGATCACCGGCACTATTGTCATCAACGCGGTCGCCGTGATTGCGATTTACTTTATTGAGTACAACAACCCCAACACCTTGGCTCCCTTAAGCGAACTTGGTAAATGGTTAGCATCATGGTTTCAAGCCGTTACACCGCGCACCGCAGGCTTTAATACCCTAGCGATTGACCAACTCGAAGACGCCAGCACCTTGCTCATACTCGTGCTGATGTTTATCGGCGGCGGCTCATTAAGTACCGCTAGCGGCATTAAAGTCGTCACCTTTATGGTACTGATTTTGGCCACTTATGGTTATTTACGCCGCGACGAAGCCATCTATGTGTTTAAACGGGAGATCCCCAAAGATACCGTCAGCAAAGCCTTAGCGCTGACCATCATCTCTCTGGTCGTATCTTGGCTGGCCATCTTCATATTGGTATTAAGCGAGAAAGCGCCGTTAATCGATATCGTCTTCGAGGCCATATCCGCACTGGGCACAGTCGGTTTGTCCCGAGGTTTGACAGGTAACTTAACTAGCCTAGGCCAAGCCATCATCATCTTTATGATGTTCATGGGTCGCCTCGGCCCCCTGATGCTCGCCTATTTCCTCGCGAATCCAAGGGTGAAAAAACTGCGCTACGCAGAAACCAAACTGGCGATTGGATAAAGAAATTAGTTGGAAGGCAGGCACTGAAAAATAGTCAGTGCTGCTATTGGTTTAACTCAGCTTAGCTGTGGGCGATCAACAACTGGCACAGCGGGGCGTTAATGTAATAATTAGCGCGCCCCACTTTTTGTTTCGTTAAAAAACCGCACTCGACCAGTTGCTCTAAATATTTTGTGGCAGTAATACGCGTCACCCCTAATTCTTCGACTAAAAAGTCAATTTTGGTATAGGGATGATTAAATAAATTGTTGAGTAAATCTTGGCTATAGATTTTGGGCAGCTGTTCACGGATACCTTGTTTGACGTTAGTCATTAGCGTTTTCATTTCAGTGATCAGTGAAATGGTATTTTGCGCAGTGTCGATAATGCCATCAAGCATAAACAGCAGCCACGGCTCCCAGTTACCTGTATCTCTTACCGCTTGCAAGTTTGCGTAATAGTCAGCCTTATGCTGAATAATAAAACGGCTTAAATACAAGACTGGCAAGTTAAGTAAATCTTTAATGACCAAATACAGAATATTCAATATCCGCCCCGTTCGACCATTACCGTCATAGAAGGGGTGAATACTTTCAAATTGATGATGAATAATGGCCATTTTTACTAACGGATCGGCATCACACAGGTCGTCATTGTTGATAAACTGAATAAGATTGTCCATGAGTTCAGCAATGTCATCAGCATGCTGTGGTGGGATATAAATGACCTCACCCGTTCGAGCATTCTTAAGATCAGTGCCCGGTAACTTGCGCAGCCCTGCGTTGTTGTGCTCTAGATTTTGTTGTATCGCAAGAATATCGCTGAGACGAATTACTTTGTTTTGCCGTGCAATATGAAACCCTTGCTTTAAAGCAAAGGCATAATCTTGGACTTCTTTGGTGGAAGGGTTAGTAATGGCCTCTTCAAATAAATTGGCCTTATAAAGCTCATCGTGCGTAGTGACGATATTCTCAACCTCTGAACTGTCTTTTGCCTCTTGTAGTGCCAACGTATTGATTAAAATAGCTTCGTTTGGAATGCTGGCAGCGACACCTTTAAGTTCTGCCAAATAGCGATGCGCTTCGGCGGTTTTTTTTAGCACCGAACGAGTTTCCCACAGCTCAATGTTGGGAAGAGGAAGCAAGGAAAGCGAGTCTAACATAGATAAATTTCACTCTTTTTTATACTGAAGAGATTCAATATGTATAGTTTTCCTAAAAAATTATACATGACAGAGAAAACATGTATAGTTTTTCAAGTTTTCTATATATTACATCTATGTAGTTCAACTCATTGATAAGTTTGTTAACCACTGACGAATACTTAAAAATCAGCCGATTTGTGCAATGTTATGGTTATGTAATCGCTGCAGCGTCTTAATTTAGGATGTTCATGGGTAGCCTCAGCCACTGATGATCGCCTACTCCCTCGTCAATCCAAGGGTGAAAAAACCAAATTCGCGATAGCACAACATCAAATAACCACGTAAACATAACTACTTGTAAAGAAAATAAAACTAAAGCACAACTTTTAGACCTTAGCAGAAATACGTTTGGTGATAATTCCGTAGGTGTTGTAGTTTATGTTATCGCTGGCTTTATTTAATCTCATTAAAACTCATATTGGGGCGCTGATGTCACTACATGAAACAATTATTACTTTCGAAGAGTTACAACAATTAGATCTTGCTGAAATACTGTCGGAAGTTAAAGAAAATTCATACCAAAATATTGAGTCTGCACTAGCAGCTCAAAAAGAAAACGTTCCAGCTCGTTTTTTAGCCGCGGTATGTTCAATGCACTTTAATCCCAAAGATCCTAGGGTACCGTTTCAACCCAAATTTATCTTTGAAGACCGCAGAGGTGTGGTAGCAAGTGACTTTAATCAAGAATCGCTGATGGCACTGAAAGATTTCTGTCCAGTGGTTGAAAGCCATGAGCTACGTGCACGGCTAGCCGATATAGTTTGGATTACAAAGTCAGGAACTGTTGAGCATGCTTATATAGCGATAGAGGCTTACTTAGAATCTGCTAAGAAACTGACCGAAGAATCTGAATCATGGTTTTTACCATACGAACGAATTGAGCGAGCACTTCGCTTGAGCAGCATGTTCCAAAGAGCTAATCAACGTCCTGAATTATTTGAAAGTGTGTCGCAATTTCTCCTAGAGCAATTTGAAACGAGCAAAGACGTCGAACAATGCTTTTACTCACAGCGCTTACTAACTCTGTGTCTTGAGTTTAGCATCAAAGAGAATGAGTGGATTTATCAACAAGCCCTTGAACTAGCTAGAATACAGTTCGAAAAAGGTAATTATGATCTCTCCATAAACTCTAATGAAATAGCACTCGATGCAGCGGTGTCAATGCGAGATAAAATCAAACAAATTGGTATTTGGCAGTCTATATCAGATTGTCATGTAAAAGCTGCAAAGCATCATCAACAAGGAATGATTGCTGCTGGTCGCTTGCTAAAAGCCATTGATGCTTTGTCTAAAGTACCAGGGACAAAAGAACGACGACTAGCACTGTATGAAGAAATGAGGGAACAGCAAATTGAGTCTTTGCACGAACTTGGTCTTATTGTTACAGAAGGGGAAGATATTAGTGAAATTGTGAATAATGCCATTGCAAGTATGCAAAGTATCGATTTGTTTGATGCCCTTTTCAGACTGGGAACTATCACTAGACCATCAAATATTGAGCAGTTGCGAGAACATGCGACCGAACAAATGAAATCTAGTTTTGCGTGGATCTTCGGTACAACTCATCTTGATCATGAAGGCATAACTACAGCACTAATTCCTGCAGGTCTTGGAATTGATGATGATGAAAATGGCCTACGTTGTTGGAGTGTTATGATGCGCAATATTGGTATTGAGCATCAGTTATCTGTACAAGGAAGAATTATTCCTGCTCTTAATGAGGTTACAACCAAGTATGTAGTTACAAAGGATGCAATAGAACAAATATGCTCTAACCATCCATTCATTCCATATGGTCATGAAGAATTCTTTGTGAAAGGCTTATTGGCTGGTTTTAATAGGGATTTTATGACCGCTTGTCATTTGCTAGTACCACAAATAGAGAACTCTCTACGCTATCTTGCTCGTCAGAAAGGAGAAGAGCCATCGACGTTACATGGAGATGGTTCACAAGAGCGAAACGGTATTAAAGTTTTATTGGGACATGAAGCAATTATCGATACATTAGGTACCGATCTAACGACGAATTTACAAGTCATATTACTTGATAAAATTTATGGCGACCTGAGAAATCAGTTATCTCATGGTTATGTACCAGCATCAACCTACTGGGGTGTAGCTCCAAAGTTCTTTTGGTGGCTTATACTCCACATTGTAATGGTTCCACATGCAAGACAGTGGAAAGAGCGCTATCAACCAGAAGAACTTAAAAAAGTAGCTAAATGGTAAATAAAAATACTACTGCACATAGCTACAACAAACTAAACCGCTTGTCCTGCGGCGACGCCGGATGCCCAGGCCCATTGAAAATTAAACCCGCCTAACCAACCACTTACGTCCATGACTTCGCCGATAAAGTAGAGTCCTGCGACTTTGCTGGCTTCCATGGTTTTAGATGACAGCTCATTACTATCAATACCACCTAAGGTCACTTCGGCGGTGCGGTAGCCTTCGGTGCCGTTCATCAATACTGTCCAGCGGTGGAGATCATCCACCAGCTTAGCGCGCTCGGCGTGCACTAGCTGATTTAAGGCTTTGTTTAACAAGGCTTCATCGAATAGCACTTCGACCAAACGTTTAGGCAACCATTGGCTGAGAGTGTTGCGCAGGCTTTGCTTAGGATGGGCAGTGAGCTGCTGCTCTAGCAATTGCGCCAAATCCATATTAGGCAAGAGATCGATTTCTATGGTTTCGCCCGCTTTCCAATAGTTGGAAATCTGCAACACTGCAGGGCCAGATAAGCCGCGGTGAGTGAATAACAGCGCTTCGCTAAACGCAGTGCCATCTTTGGCGGTAATGCGGCTCGGCACGGCTATGCCCGACAAAGGTTCGAAGCGAATTTTATCTTCACTGTGCCATGTAAAAGGCACTAAACCCGCGTGAGTTGGCAATACTTTGAGGCCAAACTGCTCGGCCAGTTGATAACCGTAAGGCGTGGCGCCGAGTTTAGGCATGGATAAGCCACCCGTGGCGATAACCAGTGAGTCGCAGCTCAGTTCGCCGTTAGAGGTGTTGAGCTCAAAGCGCCCTGCCTCGGTTTTTTTAACGGCAAGAATATCGGTGCGCAGCTTAATGGTCACGCCTGCCCATTCACACTCGGTCAATAGCATAGTGACTATCTCTTTAGCCGAGTCATTGCAGAACAATTGGCCGTGATCGCGTACGTGATATTCAATACCGTGGCGCTCGACCAGTTCAATAAACTGCTGCGAGGGATAACGCGCGAGTGCCGACTTAACAAAGTGGGGATTACCACAGAGGAAGTTAGCGGGCTCGACTTTAAGGTTAGTGAAGTTACAACGCCCGCCGCCGCTGATGAGGATTTTACGCCCGGCTTGCTTGGCATTGTCGAGTACGAGTACATCACGGCCTCGGTAACCCGCGGTCGCTGCACACATCAATCCCGCGGCGCCGGCTCCGATAATAATGACATCATGATGTTTCACGCTCTTACTCCACACAGATAAATTGATTAATATTGGGCTGCCAACAGGCAGTTTGCTGACTCGCGAACCTTTAGAAGCCTGTTATGCAGTTCCTAAACGGAGCAAAGATAAGCTCAAACGTTAGGCACAAAAAAGGGCGCTATTTTAGCACCCTTTCCTTTATTCAGCATCATCACGGCTCGCGGTTTATTGCGCGGGCGTTTCTGATTTCTTTTCTCTGCTGAGCAATTCTTTCGCAGCATCGACGGGCGATTTACCTTGGTACAAGACTTGGTAAATCTGCTCAGTGATTGGCATTTCAACCCCAAGGCGTTTCGCAAGCGTAAACACTTCTTTGGTATTGCGATAACCTTCAACCACTTGGCCGATTTCAGCCTGTGCTGTCATCACATCACAGCCTTTACCTAACGCTAAACCGAAACGACGGTTACGGGATTGGTTGTCGGTACAGGTCAACACTAAGTCGCCTAACCCCGCCATTCCCATAAAAGTGGCCGCATTGGCCCCTAAGGCTTCGCCTAAACGCGTCAATTCAACTAAACCACGGGTGATCAGGGCTGTTCTGGCATTGGCACCAAAGCCGATACCGTCAGACATGCCCGCACCAATAGCGATCACGTTCTTTACCGCGCCGCCAAGTTGCAGTCCGGTAAAGTCGTCGTTGGCGTAAACCCGCAAACGTTTAGGGCTGTGTAACAGCTCGACGAGATCGTTGGTGAATGTAGGACAAGTACCCGCGACCGAAATGGCCGTAGGTAAACCCATGGCTAATTCTTTCGCGAAGGTCGGCCCAGATAACACCGCCAGCGGATATTGCTCACCTAACACATCACGGGCCACATCTTGCAGCAAACGTCCGGTTTCAGGTTCGAGCCCTTTCGTTGCCCATACGATGCGCGCATCGCTACGGAGTAACGGTTTAGCTTGCTCAAGCACAGTACCAAACACATGGCTTGGTACTACCACTAACACATTGTTACTGGCAGCTAAGGCTTTGGCTAAATCGGCTTCGATCTGTAAACAATCAGGAAACGCAATACCAGGCAAAAACGCTTGGTTGCACTTGTCTTGAGCGAGCGTTTGCATGTGGACGGGATCGTGTCCCCATAACAAGGTCTTATGACCGTTGCTGGCTAAAGAAATGGCAAGGGCGGAGCCATAAGAGCCCGCCCCTAATACCGTGATATCGGCAGAGTTTTTCATGTAATTAAGCGTTAGCTTCTTCGGCAGCTGGTGCAGTCGCAGCAGCTTGACGTTGTTGCACGTATTGGGCAAACAGCGCGTCGAAGTTAACTGGTGCTAAGTTCAGTTGTGGGAAAGTACCACGACCAACTAAGCTGCCCACGGTTTCGCGAGCATACGGGAATAGGATGTTAGGGCAGTATGCACCTAATGAATGGGCCAATTGTGGCTCAGTCAGACCAGTGATAGAGAAGATACCAGCTTGTTGTACTTCACATAGGAAAGCGGTATCGCCACCGTTTTGTGCAGTTACCGTTAAAGACAGGACAACTTCATACACATCGTCAGCTAATTTAGCGCTGCGCGTGTCTAAATCTAACTTAACTTCTGGGTTCCATTCTTTTTGGAATACAGCTGGGCTGTTAGGCGTTTCGAAAGACACATCTTTAGTGTAAACACGTTGGATGTTGAATTGTGGGGCTTGTTGTTCGTTGTTTGCTACTTCAGCCATAATTTCCTACCTATCCTATCAATGTTGTATCGGCTTTTCGTTGAAAGCCAATTATTATTTGAAAGCCAATTCATCTTTGAACGTAAATTGGCTCGGGGCTTATGTTACTCAAGGCCTGCATCAGATCTCGGTATCATCCCAACTTGCACCCATATTCGGGTATCGATCGAACCAGTCTAAAAACTTACATTAAGCCCTTAGCGACCGCAGGATCAGTATGCCAAACAATGATGACTTTATTACTGCACTATCCGGTGGATTGAGTGCAGCTTAAATCATAACTGCCGCCGACAACTTATCTTTTGCTTTTTGAAACAGGCATATTTGCTGCCTGCCATTCACCCATACCACCTTTCAAGTTGTACAGGTTTTCAAAACCTTGCTTACTCAAAAGCTGAGCGGCTTGAGACGAGGTCATGCCAGCATTGCATACCAATATAATGGGACTCGCTTTATACTTTTCAAGGGCAGATATCTGATTATTTTTAATATCTGCTAGCGTAACGTTAATTGCATCAACAATATGCCCCTTGCGGAACTCATCACTTGAGCGCACATCAACCACTTTAGCGTCCTGTCTGTTCACCATAATCGTCAGTTCTTGGTGAGAAATACTTTTGATCTTTGACATGCTCGATTTGATGAGACTCGCAACAAGCACAACAAATAATCCCACCCAAGCCAGACTGAGCATTGAGTGAGCTTTAAAAAATTCGATATATTCTTGCATGATGATTGCCCGCATAAATGGCGAAAATTCGATAAGGGCACAGAGTATACCGATTGCCTTGGCAGATTGCAGCAGTTTAGTCACAGTTCGAGATCGCACTTTTAGCGCAATTGGTCCAGCACTTGTCACAAGCCACTCACAGAATCGGGCGAATTAGTGATTCGATGACCTTAATCGGGGTAAAGCGCTTTTTCATACCCAGCTAACGTAGTAATATTTGACCAATTTCAGATTTCTATCGCTTCTATAAAACTTAAAGGTATCACTATGACGACAGCTAAACGTCCGCTCGCGTTGTTGATCCTCGATGGCTGGGGCTACCGTGAAAACACGCATAATAATGCGATTTTCCACGCCAACACTCCGGTACTCGACCGTCTCAACGCTCAATATCCCCATAGTTTGATTTCAGGTTCTGGCTTAGATGTAGGCTTACCTGATGGCCAGATGGGAAATTCTGAAGTTGGCCACATCAACTTAGGCTCTGGCCGTGTGGTTTATCAAGAACTCACTCGCATCAGTAAAGCCATTGCAGATCATGAGTTTGAACAAAATCCAGCCCTGTGCGATGCGGTTGACTCCGCCATTAAAGCTGGCGGTGCAGTGCACATTATGGGTCTGCTTTCTGCCGGTGGTGTTCACAGCCATGAAGAGCATATCGAAGCGATGTGCCGTATGGCCGTTGCCCGTGGCGCAACTAAGGTTTACTTACACGCTTTCCTCGACGGCCGCGATACACCACCGCGCAGCGCTAAGAGCAGCTTGAGCCATTTTGATGATCTGTTTACTACATTAGGCCATGGCCGTATCGCCTCGATTATTGGTCGTTACTTTGCAATGGACAGGGATAATCGTTGGGATCGTGTGTCACAAGCCTACGATTTGATCACCCAAGGCAAATCCAAATTCCAATACGACAATGCGGTTACTGCATTAGAAGCGGCTTACGAGCGTAACGAGAACGACGAGTTCGTCTCTTCATCGGCAATTACAGATGCAGACGGCCAAGTCGCCACCTTGCAAGATGGCGATGCACTGATATTTATGAACTTCCGTGCCGACCGTGCCCGTCAAATCACCCGTAGCTTTATCAATCCAGATTTCGATGGTTTCGAGCGCGCTGTCGTGCCGAAAATGCACTTTGTTACTCTGACTGAGTATGCCGGCGACATCAAAGCCCCTATCGCGTATCCATCTGAAAACTTGGTAAATACCTTAGGTGAAGTGCTGCAAAAACAAGGTCGTACTCAACTGCGTATCTCTGAAACTGAGAAATACGCCCATGTGACTTTCTTCTTCAACGGCGGCAAAGAAGAGCCATTCGAAGGTGAAGATCGCATCCTAATCAACTCGCCTAAAGTGGCGACTTACGATCTACAGCCTGAGATGAGTTCAGCCGAGCTGACCGACAAGTTAGTGGCGGCAATTGAGTCGACCAAGTACGACGTGATCATCTGTAACTATCCGAATGGCGACATGGTTGGCCACACGGGTAATTTCGATGCCGCCGTTAAAGCCTGTGAAGCGGTTGACGCTTGTATCGGCCGTGTAGTTGATGCGCTGGCGAAAGTGGGTGGTGAATGCATTATTACCGCCGACCACGGCAACGCCGAGCAAATGACCGACGAAACCACAGGTCAGGCGCACACAGCCCACACCAGTGAACTGGTACCTTTCGTCTTTGTTGGCCGCGATGCGACCATAGATGAAGGTGGTAAACTCAGCGATGTCGCACCGACCATCTTGACCTTGATTGGCGAAGCCATTCCAGCAGAGATGACGGGCAAGCCCTTAATCCACATTAAAGAGTAACCGTTACCTAGTGAGCACTCGACTCCTTGTTAAAGCCAGCATTCTTGCTGGCTTTATGATGTTATGTTTCTCGGCCAACGCTTCTGATTTGGAGAAGCGTCAGTCCGAGTTGAAATCAATCCAATCGCAAATAAACCAACAACAAAGCGCATTAAAAACCACCAGTAAACAAAGAGAAAAATTGCTGTCATTGCTGCGTAGCGATGAAGAAGCGATTGCGTCAGCGGCCAAAAAAGTCAACAGCACCAAAAATAGCTTAGCGCAAATCGACACTAAACTGACCGAGCTGAAACAACGTCAAGATGAGTTAGAAACGCTAAAAGTGAGTCAGCAACAGACACTGTCGAAACAGCTGTCGAGCGCCTATCTTGCCGGTACTCACGATTACACTAAGATGATGCTCAATCAGCAAAGTCCTGCCACTATCGAGCGTATGTTGGCCTATTACCAATACCTCAATAAAGCGCGGATGAAGTCGATCAACGAATTAAAGCAAACCTTGACCGAGCTAGATGAGATCAAGGTGTCGCAAACGAGTAAGCAAAAGCAATTAACTAAACTCGTGGCCGAACAACAAGTCCAAGCCAAACGTTTGGGCCAAGAACAAGATCAGCGTCAACGGACCATCACAGAGCTGCAACGCACCTTAAATTCTAAGGGCGCTGAGCTGGAGCAGTTACAAATTGAAGAGGCCAGCTTAAAGCGCGTGGTCGAACAAGCGCTGCGAGCCATGAAAGACAATCCTTCGATGGAAGGTTTTGGTAAACAAAGTGGCAAACTCAAATGGCCGACTAAAGGTCGCGTCAGTGCCAGCTTTGGCAGCCAACGTTCCGGCCAAGTGGTATGGAAAGGCACTATGTTATCCGCACCAGAAGGGCAAAATATTCGAGCCGTTTCAGGTGGTAAGGTTATTTATGCCGACTGGTTACGTGGTTTTGGTTTAGTGATGGTTATCGATCATGGCAAAGGTTATATGAGCCTTTACGGCCATGCTCAAACCCTATTAAAAAGCCCTGGTGACATGGTAAAAAGCGGCGAAGCGATAGCTTTAGTCGGACGTTCGGGTGGACAGAGCGAGGCTGGCCTATACTTTGAAATAAGGCACAAGGGGCAAGCCGTCGATCCAGCGAAATACTGTCGCTAATCATAACGGTCCCCTCATCACAGGGGACGGCTATGAAACACATGATCCGCTATATCAGTTGCGTTGGATTAGGCCTGACTTTGGGCCTATCCATTAGCCTCTCTAGTCAAGAGAACGCTAAGTCCTATCGCAGTGATTTTGACTATCCTTTACTGCAAGATGTACTTGAAACCGTTGAAACTTATTACGTAAAAACCGTTTCGAAAGAAGAGTTAGTGCAAGCGGCAATCAAAGGTATTTTTGAGCACTTAGATCCCTATTCCAGCTTTTTGAATCACCAAGAATTACTCGATCTCAAAGACTCCAATCGCGGCGAATATTTTGGTTTCGGCTTCGAAGTCGCAACCCAAAATGACCACATCAACATCATCGCCCCCTTCGCCCATTCCCCTGCAGAACAAGCCGGAATACGCGCAGGCGACATTATCGTTAAGCTCAACGACACACTGGCGACCGAGACTAACCTCGCCAATATCCTTGCCGAGATAAAAAAACATAGCCTAAGCAATCAAAGCATTAAGCTAGTGCTCAAGCACAGCAATGACGATGCGACCTTTGAGGTGTCACTCAAGCCGAGCACTATCACTATCGAATCTGTCACCACTCAACTGCTTGATGGCAATATTGGGTATGTCAGATTAAGTAGCTTCCAAGAAAACTCGACCGAAGATATGGTGCGTTCACTTAGCCAATGGCAAAATAAACCGCTCGCCGGACTCATCTTAGATTTACGTAATAATCCCGGCGGTCTGCTCGACCAAGCGGTTAAAATTGCCGACCTATTTCTCGCCAAGGGGCGCATAGTCTCAACCTCTGGCCGCTTCTTCGATGCCAACTCCGACTACTACGCCTCACCACAAACCATGCTAACTAATGTGCCCATGCTAGTGTTGATCAACAAAGGCTCGGCTTCTGCATCCGAAGTGCTCGCCGCCGCACTGCAGGAAAATGGTCGGGCTAAGCTGTTAGGTGAGACCAGTTTCGGTAAAGGCACAGTACAAAGCCTGATCCCCATCTTAGAAGACGGTAACGCGATAAAACTTACCATTGCCCAGTACAATACCCCCAGAGGTGAAAACATTCACAATATAGGAATCGTCCCAGACATAAAAATTGCCGCAGAAACTGGTTCCGGCGCAGGTAATTTGGCTATAATCGACGCCCTATCCGCCCATGCATCTCTGGCCCAAGATCATCAAGTGACCTCAGCCATTGCATGGATACAGCATCATGACTAATAAGAAGAAACTGTGCGCTTACTTTATTCCTTGGCCCTATTGGCCCTAAGCATTTCTCAAAGTCATGCTGCTCAAATTGCCCTCATTATTGATGACATAGGTTATCGTCATACCGATCAAGCCGTGCTGGCACTGCCCAGCACAGTCACATTATCAGTGTTGCCTCATACACCTCTTGGCAAAGAACTCGCCAATGCTGGCCATAAAAAGGGCCACGAAATCATGCTGCATCTGCCTATGCAAGCGCTTAATGGTAAGGCGTTAGGCTTGGGTGGATTGACCAATACTATGACTGAGGCACAAATTCGCGCCAGTGTTGTCGATGCAATTAACAGCGTTCCTTTTGCTAAAGGTGCCAATAACCACATGGGGAGCTTACTGACTCAACTCGATGATCCTATGCTGTGGGTGATGGAAACCCTCAAACAAAAGCATCTGTATTTTATCGATAGTATGACAACAAGGTTCACTAAGGCGGGAGAGACAGCGGATCAGTTAGGAGTGCCGTTATTAAAACGCCAACTGTTTCTAGACAATGATATCAGTGCTAAAGCACTCGAAAGACAATTTAGCTTAATGATAAGTCAGGCACAGACTCAAGGTAACCTAGTGGCGATTGCCCATCCTTATCCAGAAACCATGCGCTTCTTAAAGGCCAATCTACAAAGACTAAAAACCGAGGGGATTGATCTAGTACCTGCATCAAGCTTGCTCCCCATCGGCATTGCACACAAAAATGGAACTAATCCAACTGTAACACTGAGATAGACATGTCAGGCAACAAAGCAAGTAACTCATCACGATTACTCACAATGTCCAGCAGAGTATATTGATCGAGCACATTCAAATACGCTTCAACTGCTTGTGCTAACACGCCTTTCAGCTTACAGGCAGGCGTGAATCGGCAGTAAGGTTTGCTGCAATCAATCGGCGCCAACGAGTTTTCTAGTACCCGAACTAACTGACCTAAGTTAATCTCACTCGCAGGCTTACCCAAACGGAAACCGCCCATCTTACCGCGAATGGTTTCGAGGTAACCCATCTTGCCTAAATGATGCACTATCTTAGAGACATGATTTGGAGACAGATCAAATACCTGAGTAATTTCAGCAATTCTAAATAAAGTGGTTCTGTCTGGCTGAACCGCCAAATACATCAAGGTACGAACGCCAAAATCGGTATAACGAGTTAACTGCATATTTCACCTGTCAGCGATAAACTTAATGAGAGGTTTGAGCTTCGAGTTGGGTAATCAACCAAAGCGCCTCTTCGTTCGAATGACCACATACATCTTCGGATGCATCAAAATCACTACAAACCGCGGGACGATCGGGCGAGCCGAAGATCAAACATAAATTGGCATCACTCAGCTGCACACAACGCTCACCCGCAGCCTTACCATTTGGCATACCAGGAATACCGCTGCTAATTGAAGGCGCAATACAGCAAGCACCACACCCAAGACGACAATTCATTTTCGTTACTCATGAAAGACATAAGGCATTATACCGTTTAATTTGTCCGAGATCAGTGTCACAGGTCAATACTGCCAAGTCGCGCACAAGCGCCATTCTGTGCGAGAAAGGCATAATATGAAATAAGTGGGACAAACTTAGACAAAAAGTAGGCTGAGATTTAAATTTTACGCCGACGAATGTGAGGTAGCGATGCCGAGCTGGACTGTTAAGCAGGGATGCTGTTATACCATTCCGCATTGAAGTCTGCTCTAATAGCAAGCAACCCAACAGCTTAAAATTGGATTATGAAACCTGAAACTGCTGAAAGTCTGCTTAGCCTCTCCAAAAGAGAAAAAAATCCGCATAAGCGCATGCGATTGCTCGCTGTATCGCTATTTTTGCAATGCCATAACCGCACTCAGGTGGCAAGCCAGTTGAAGGTGGCCAGATCTAGCGTCAACTTATGGGTCTCCAGCTATCTTGGGCAAGGACTGGCAGGACTTGAAGATAAACCACGCCTAGGGAAGAAGCCGTCATTGTCAAATGAGCAAAAAAGGAGACTCGCCAGATACATTGAGTTCAAAGCACAATCAGATGAGGGCGGCAGACTCACTGGGGCCGACATCCAGCAATACATCTCGAGTGA
>NZ_JAUOES010000010.1:0-189832 GCF_031932065.1 Shewanella scandinavica | reverse complement strand
TGTGGGAACTTAGATTCAACATCCGCTTGCTTACGTTGGGTATAGTAAGCCTTGTCCTCTTGATAACTCATCCCCTGCTGTACCTTAGCATTGTACTCGTCATACACTTCGCTTGGCGATTTAGGCGTTGTACAACCTATCAGCACAAGCACAGATATGGGCAGTAAGAAAATCGATTTCATCATCGAACCTCCAAAACTAGACATGTATTATCAATAAAAGTGAAATAATCCCTTTTAGTAACTCTGTCATACCTTTCCTTTAAAAATAGATAATTAAGATTTTTAAACTCAATTAACGCCACGTTTTCCAATCATGATCCAGTTGTTTAATACCATCAGGATAACGTGTAAATAGTTCATCGATTACTTTAGCTTGGCAGCGTTGCTCACTCAATTGCAGCAAAAGCTGCTTTAAGGTCACTCGACCTTGGCGAGTGCTAAAGAGGAAAGCCATAAAACTGTGAGCATGCTGGTATAACGCAGCTTGTTTTTGCCCCTGCCAATCATGGTCTGAAGCCGTTAATAGTTCACTCAATCCCATTGATAAAGAAATAGATTCGTCAACGACACGATATGCGTGACCTCGGCTGGAATTGTTTTGAATGATGGCATCATAACGATTATTTGTATCAATCGTTTCTAGAAAAGCGGGCGATTCAAAATATTCCGCCATGCCTTCATTAAACCAGCGCGGAGTATGACCAAATTGACCCGCATTAATGACATGAACGCTTTCGTGAATTGCAGTACGAAACGCTTGAGTATCTTCTCTGTGCCAAACTGCGGCCAAATTATGCTGACTTGAATAAAATCCTTGGCTTGCACCTACCGTGGATGCGTACTGTCTTTTAAGTTTATTATAGGCAGTTAAATTGCCTGCAAGCATCAAGTTAACCTTAATGGGCTGTAGGGTGCGCTTGGGTAGATATCGACGATAAATTTGATCGATTTGATTGATAGTGCTGGTCAGTCGGTCCCTAAAAAATGGCGGTGGAGTACTGACTAAGGAATCAATGTTTAATTCGAAATTGTATTTAGGTTCAGTATATTGAGTTAACTTACTCTCAGCTGATGCATGATTTATATCAGAAAAATGAGTTATGCCATTCTCATCAACCCAAGTATAAACACCCCCCACTTTTTGTTGTGCAATGCGTCCTTCTTGCACAGTCAACAAATCACAACCTAGGTACTGATCTTCACCATGATATTCATCTACTTGCTGCTTAATATTAGGCAGATCATTAACACGAGTCATTAATGGCATAGAGCTCGCTGAACACCATTGCCAATTCTGTTTTATACAAACTTGTTGCAACGGCTGAGCTAGCTCTGCAAATACTTGGGAAAACTCAACACGAAACCAACGACCATGATAATGATCAATCAGTAGCGCTAAAATCGCCATGATGAACAACATCAAAAAACTACGCTTAAATCGGCTATCCATCGCCCGTTTTCCTCAATATCTAAATTGCTGTGCTCGATAAGTCATTATCTGTCGCGTTAAAAGGCACAAAGGTCTTTTTATCGAGCCATAGAGGCGAGCGATTTTGTCCTGCAAGCTGATAAGCCCAAGTCGTAATGGCTTCAGAGCGATCACTCTCACAGACGAAATATCGGCTGAGTTCAGAGTGCAACGCTTGGCCATGCTGGATAATATTTTGCTCATACCAGTTATCTTTATGGTGCTGAGCGGCAAGATGATCGCGTTTATTGTTATTGCAACTGCTATGAGCGAGGACAAAATTATGCCCTAAATCATTAGGATATCGTGTCCAAGGAATAAAGTGATCCACTTCGCCAGTTTCTTTTAATGACTTATGGCAATAGAAGCATTGGCCCTTTTGGATATCAAGCAGCACAGGTCTAGCGTGAGTGATCGTCTGTCGGTCACTGCCAAATAGAAACTCGCTTAAATTGCCTTTATTGCCAATAACGACCTGATTTGCGGGAAACTCGGCGACTTTCTGCACCCATTGTGTGCGAGCTAATGACACCACTAAATCATGAAATCGCCTGAAGCAGAATGCGATACCCGGATTCAACTCGATATAATTTTTAGTTTTATCATGGGGATAAAGAAAACAATCTGCGTTTCGGGACAAAATTTGTAAGCGCCATAACGGGCCCTCTTTAACGGTGCCGCGCGTTTTACTGAATAGAGCAGGATAACTAAGATGCGCTTTTAACTGGGATAAACTGTTAACGCCTTGATTACGTAGCTCAATCAAACTGTTGATTAAGGCTGATTGCTTACCATTATTTTGGAGTAGAACAAAATGCGCATTAACAGCACCAAAAGGTAAAGAGTGTTGCCAATAGAGTTCAATAAACTTTTCAACCAGTTCATCAATACTGATCGCGGTTTTCTGTTCAGGATCGGCATTGAGTATTAATGGCCGTTCGATGCAGATATCGGCGATCGCATGCAGTAAGGCAAATTTATATGTTGCAACGAAATCCCCTTCAACCAACAGACGTTGTAAATAGCTAATAAATTCAACTTGTCTTCTCGCATCAATCGGCATGATGACGACCCTGAATAATAACGCTTGCTTCAGGTGCATTTACGCTTGGCATCAGTTTGGATGTAAAAACTAGCGTCTGCCAATGCACTTGTGTGCGACCGAGTTTGTCAGTCTCATCTTGGCTCGAATCTAAAAGTTGTAGCTGACAATCTGCAGCCAATGTGAGCAGTTCATCAGCACTAACGGGGTGCATAACGCGCGCATCGGGGCTTGGACCATGGCGCAAACTGATGACTAAAAGTCCCGTCAAATTGAGTAAACGTGAGAGTGTTGCCAGTGCAAGTGGGCGCTCAGAGGGTGATAAATGCATCCACACAGCGCTGAGTAAAATCAGATCAAACTGTTGCGCTAGGCCAACCACTTTTTGCAACTGAGGTAAACCATCCTCAATCCAGCTCACGGGCAAATCTCGGGTTAATACCTGCCCCATTTTCGCTAAAGTAATAGCAGGTTCGATTGCTATAATTTGCGTCTCTTTGCCCTGTGCCCTTTGGGCTAAGTAATGCACATCCCGCCCAGAACCGGCTCCAACATCCAATATCGACAGTGTATTTTTGGCGAGTAAAGGTAAAAGATGATGTAACCAACTTGAATGCACTTCTTCAAAGGTTTTAGACAAATACTGTGCCGCGAGTATTTC
The DNA here is from genome assembly GCF_031932065.1 of Shewanella scandinavica. Taxonomy (NCBI): domain Bacteria; kingdom Pseudomonadati; phylum Pseudomonadota; class Gammaproteobacteria; order Alteromonadales; family Shewanellaceae; genus Shewanella; species Shewanella scandinavica. Next base: position 186,659 of record NZ_JAUOES010000010.1, on the reverse strand, counting down.
GGCGTGGTCATTATAAAATGCTATGCTCACTGACAAGGATCCTTTTGCAACAAGTGATTGTTTTTAATGAGGCTAACTTATCACAATCGCTTTTGATACAAAATACACGTCATCATTATCCTGCTGTTTTACATAAAATATTTTACGTTTTGCCGTTTTATGTCACAACGCAAATATTGGCGATTTAAAAAGGAAGTCTATTTAGGGAAGCGACATCTCTACATTTCTCCGTCGTTTTTTTTGCAGTGGTTTACACTCTATTAGTCAGAGAGAAAATACGCGCAATTGATTGAATCTGTTGCATCCTTCTGTGGAGAACAGAGTCAATTTTAGTATCAGTGTAAAAGGGTTTCATCGTCTCGGGCTGTGACGACATCGGGATGAAGGCCTAGGGCTCAATCATTTAGGATATCTATTGCCTATGAGTTTTGAAGATTCGTTAGAGCAACTTAAACGACAGTTTTTACATGCACTGCCGGATAAAAAGAAACAAATCATTACCTTGTGGATTTCGTTGCGTAAGAATTGGAATGCACACATGCTGTCGGCTGTGTATCGCGAGGTGCATAACTTAAAAGGGTCGAGCGAGACCTTTGGATTGTCGGATACCAAACAAATAGTCGATAAACTTGAGCTGCAGCTTAAAGGGTTGCTCAATGCGCCAGCTCCCGAACTTCCTACTATCAAAGGCTTAGATACCCTCTTCCACCAGTTGTTGCAAAACAATATGCGCGGTCAACCGTCGCCGCCTGTGGTGGAGGCGCAAATGCAGCAAAGTCCCTATAAACCGGCTAAGGCGCGGCATGATCATCATATTGCCATCATAGAAGACGATGGTAATGTCGGCGCAATGATCACAAAGCAACTGCGAGAGTTCGGTTTTAGTGTGCAGCATTTTTTGAATTTCACGAGCTTTCTGGTGGTGCAAAATGAAACGCCCTTCGATCTGATTCTATTGGATTTAATTCTGCCCGATTGGACTGAAGAGGCCTTGTTCGAAGCCGCCACAGAATTTGAAAAGAACAATACCCGAGTGTTTGTTTTATCCTCGCGGGGGGATTTTGACATGCGGTTGCTGGCCATTCGTGCCAACGTTAGCGAATATTTTGTCAAACCTGCGGAAACCACTTTATTGGTGCGCAAAATCCATCAATCTCTCAAGATGTCAGAGAAGCAGCCCTTGAAGGTGTTACTGGTGGATGATCAGCAATCTATGGTGGATTATTTTTCAAGCCTGTTACGCAGTCACGGTTTAATGGTGAAAGGGTTATCGAGCGCCGAGCAAGTCTTGCCTGCCCTTGAGCAGTTTGAACCCGATCTGTTTATCTTCGATTTATACATGCCTGAGGTAAACGGGCTTGAACTGGCAAAGATGATACGCCAATTGGATAAATACACGTCTAGCCCAATTCTAGTGTTGAGCTCTGACGATACTATGCAGAATAAAGTCAGCATCATACAAGCGGGATCGGATGACCTAATTTCGAAGCAAACCGCGCCGAGCTTATTTGTCGCGCAAGTGATTTCCCGCGCCCAACGTGGCCATGATATTCGCAGTTCGGCAAGCCGCGACAGCCTAACAGGGCTGTTAAACCATACCCAAATTCTGGTTGCCGCGAGACGTTGCTATAACGTGGCTAAACGAATTAACTCTCAAGTGTGTATTGCTATGTTCGATTTAGATCACTTTAAGAAGGTTAACGACACCTATGGCCATGCTGGTGGTGACAAGGTGTTGCTGGCCTTTGCCCATCTGTTACAACAATCCTTACGGCAAACGGACTTTACTGGTCGCTACGGTGGCGAGGAATTTATGCTAGTGCTGCCAGATATGCAAAAGCCACTGGCCATTGCTAAGTTAAATGCGATCCGCGAGAGCTTTAGCCATATTGTATTTGTCGAAGATGGCGTCGAGTTTAAAGTGACGCTCAGCGGCGGCTTAGTGTTCTCGGACGAATGTGAAGAGTTTCAAGATTGCTTATTACTTGCAGATAAACACTTGTACGAAGCGAAACGATTAGGCCGAAATCAGTTAGTGGTTTCACCAAGTGAGCAGGATTAACTCAATTAACCCAGCCACAGTATCAGTCAAGTAGTCATGTCTTATTATCTGGCTCACCGCCAGATTGATGGTTAATGTTGAAGACCATTCAATGTCGCCATCACAGTGAGCTTAAGTGGTTGATAAGTTTGTTCGGCATTAGTGATAACTCCACCACATAATCCACCGCGCGGCACTTTATCGCTTCCCTTGGCATACCAAATACCACACAACTTTGTTCATCTTGGGCAAAGGTGGTGACGCCTTTTTGATGCAGCACCACCATACCTTCGGCGCCATCTTTGCCCATGCCGGTTAATATCATTGCGCTGATATTAGGCGCGGCGCATTGGGCCAAGGCATTAAACATCACATCGACCGACGGCCTGTGGCCGCTGACCTTTTCATCTTGGGTTAATTTGACTTTATAACTACCACCCACTTTGATGATCTCAAGGTGATGATCGCCAGGGGCAACATAGGCATAACTGGGTAAGAGTCGTTCCCCATGCTCGGCTTCTTTGACAGTGATCCGTGACTGTCGGTTTAAACGTTCGGCAAAAGTGCGGGTAAACCCCGCGGGCATATGTTGGGTGATCACTATCGGCGGCATAGCCGCAGGTAAGTGCTGTAACACATACAAAATGGCTTCGGTGCCGCCTGTGGAGGCACCTATTGCAACTAAATGCTGTGTCAGGGTTGTATTGGCCAATACCGGCCGCTTACTCGACACTGGGCGTGTTGGCTCAACAAATTTTTGCGGTTTGATGATGTTGGCTTTCGCGGCGGATTTGATCTTATCTAAAATCAAATCCTGATAATCATGGATATCTTGGGGCGAGTCTAATTTCGGTTTCGGGATAAAATCTACCGCGCCTAAGGCTAAGGCGTTAAAGGTCGCATCTGCGCCCTGCTCGGTTAACGAAGAAATCATCACTACCGCTGTGGGTCTGGCTTTCATCAAGCGGTCCAGAAAGGTTAAGCCATCCACTTTGGGCATTTCGATATCTAAAGTAATCACATCGGGGCGAAATTGATTCACCATATCCTTGGCCTCATAGGCATCGGCAGCTTGCCCAACCAGAGACAGTTCTGGGTCAGCCTCAATCATTTTACCCAGTAGGCTGCGCATCAGCGCTGAATCATCAACAACGAGTACTTTGATCGTCATAACTTAATCACCAAATAGTTCAACGTCGCCGCCCGTGGGGAGATTACGAACCCGTAAGCGGTACTCGCTTTCTCGGTCAAGAATCGTGCTGTTGTGTAAACTTTTAATTTTGCGAACTTTCACTTTGCCCGTATGGGGAAAGAAATATACTTTACGTGGGTACACATCGAGTAAATCGGCGGCAATAATCGGGATATTTTCCGTATTAAGATATTCAATTACAAACTCAGCATTACGCTCACCAATGTTATGCAGTGTAAAACCTTGCAACATGTTGCCGCCACCAAATACCTTTGCCTCAATTGCGCTTCGACGTGCACCGAGTTTTAGTAAGTCATTTAATAACAGTTCCATTGCATACACACCGTAGCGGGCAGAGTCGGCGAGCACTCCAGTGCTATTACTGTTATCGCTTGGTAATAGAAAGTGATTCATCCCGCCGATTTTGAGCTTAGGATCATACAAGCACACTGACACGCAGGAGCCAAGCACTGTCACTATCATGGTATTTTCACGGGTGGCAAAATATTCGCCGGGTAAGATCTTCACCGCATCGCAACCAAAATGACTATCATGGTAGCGATTCGGCTCTGTAACGGCATATTCGATATTAGGTTTTAGCACTCGAACTCCCTTTCGCTGCTCGATAAGTAGTCTGTCCAACCGCCGTTATAATCTGCGGAAACATATTAAAATTTTCCGAATGTCCCGCAATATAAAGTCCATCCTCACTCAGGGAGTTCATCATGTGCTTTAAAATGACTTCCTGGGTTTCTTTATCAAAATAAATCATCACATTTCGGCAAAAAATCACATCGATTGGCGTTTTTAACGGCCAAAATGAGTCGAGTAAATTGATGCGGGTAAACTGGATCATCTGCCTTAGCTCTGGCACAACTCTGGCATTACCAAACTGAGCTCCTTTTCCTCGATGGAAGAATCGTTTTTTACGTATCTCACTGATCGCTTCAATTCTTTCCAGGGGATAAATACCTTGTTCGGCTTTATGCAGTACGCCACTATCGATATCGGAGGCAATGATCTCAATGGGGGTATTAAAGTTGCCAAAGTGTTCTGCCACTACCATAGCTATCGAATAAGGCTCTTCACCTGTACTACTGGCTGCGCACCAAATTCTTTTTGTATCAGGATGTTCCAATAAGTACTTCCTGAGAATCTCGAAATGATGTGGCTCCCTAAAAAATGCCGTCTGATTGGTGGTTAAGGCGTTAATAAATTCTTGGTGTTCACTTTCCTGTGCGAGCAGATAGTCAAAGTACGCTGAAAAACCGGACAATTTCAGTGTCCGGATCCGCCGCACTAAACGGCTGTACACCATAGCATCCTTGCTATCGGCAAGTTTAATACCTGAAAACCGATACAGCGTCGTCCGCGCGGTATTAAAGTGCGCTGTGGTATAGGCAAACTCCCGCTCCAACGATTTAAGCTCGCTCAATTAAAATTCTTCCCATTCATCATGATCCACTTTTTTCAATTTTGGCATGGGCATTTTTGCTTTAACGGGCATACGAGCAACCGTCAGCGAGGTGGTGTTTGCCGTAAGCTTTTTCTTCTTTGTGGGTTGAACAACATGCGGCTGTTCATCGTCATCTACGCGGAAGCTGGCAACACTGTCTGATAATTGTTGCGCTTGAGATTGCATGCTTTCAGCAGCGGCGGCAGCTTCTTCAACCAAGGCCGCATTTTGCTGGGTCATTTCATCCATTTGCACCACAGCTTTGCTGATCTCATCTATACCAAGTGCTTGTTCATTGGACGCTGAGGCAATCTCCGCCATGATGTCGTTCACCCGTTTAATGGCAATGACGATTTCTTTCATGGTATCGCCGGACTTACCGACGAGACTGTTGCCGCTTTCGATCTTAGTGACAGAATCCGAGATCAATGCCTTGATATCTTTAGCGGCATTGGCCGAGCGTTGGGCTAAGCTGCGTACTTCTGATGCGACTACTGCAAAGCCGCGTCCTTGCTCACCCGCCCGCGCGGCTTCAACGGCGGCATTAAGCGCTAAGATATTGGTTTGGAATGCAATACCATCGATAACACCAATGATGTCGGCAATCTTACGCGCCGATTCATTAATCGATGCCATGGTCTGGACAACTTGCTGGATAAGCTCACCACCGTCCACCGCCACTTCAGCGGCTTTAGATGCTAAGGCATTGGCTTGACTGGCGTTATCCGCATTGAGTTTCACTGTACCTGTGAGTTCCTCCATGCTGGCGGAGGTTTCTTCTAGGCTCGAAGCTTGCTCTTCGGTGCGGCTGGATAAATCGGCGTTACCTTGGGCAATTTCTGCTGAGGCGGTATTGATGGTATCCGCAGCTCGTTGGATATCTTGGATCATGAAGGATAGCTTTTCAGCGGTTTGATTTGAGTAGTTTTTCAAATCATTGAAGGTGCCTTCATAGTCGTTATAAATGCGGGTAGTCAGATCGCCATCCGCCAGCGCCATCAGCACGCGGGCCACATCTTGCAGTCCACGGTCAGAGGTTTCAATTAACGAATTTAAGTTGTTCGCCAGCATCAGGAAGAAACCTTGCTTGCCTTCGGTGTCCGCCCTTTGGGAGAAATCACCCGCAGCTGCTGCGGTCACAATGCGGGAAATCTCCTGCTCAGTTTGCACTTCAATAGTGCGGTCGAGCCATTCAACCACAGTCCCTAAACGCTCGCCTTCTTTAGACACTATGGGGCTGGCCGTTAAACGGAAATGGCAGCTGGCCACCTTAATCAGCGATTCATATTTGCGGTCTAATTTATCGAGTAGACTCGCTTGGTGGGCAGGATTGCGGTGGAAGATATCCATCGAGCTGCCGAGGATTTTATCCACAGAAAAATGCGGTAAAGCCTGCCTAATTTCATGCTCCGACTGACGTAACATGGCTTCGACCGAGCGATTCATATAAATGATGGTACGGTTAGCATCGGCGATCATGACGTTGGTACTGGTATTATTGAGCGCTTCCATAATGCGCTGGGTTGCTCGCTCGGCTTCAATACTTTCGGTGCGATCTATCCACTCGACACCTGTACCTAAATGTTTATTTTCAGCCGTGATAATCGGCGTCAAAATCAACCTAAAGGTACGTTTGCCAATGGTGATTTGTGCAGTATGGGACTGAGTTAAGCGCTCTAACAGATTGCGTTGATGCGCTGGATTTTTATGGAAAATATCGATATTACTGCCGATCAGTTTGGCTACCGAGAATTGAGGCAACTCTTTACGAATATCGTCCTCGGCCTCTTGCAGCAAACGGACGACGGCTTTATTCGCATAGATGATATTGCGCTGACTGTCAGCAATCATGAAGCTGTTGCCGCTGTTATCTAGCAACTGAAAATAGCGCTGACGTTCTTCATCCTTTTCTAGGCTTGCTTCAGCATTTCCAAATATATTAAAGATACCCATTATTATTGCTCCTGATCAGTCAGACTATTTGCATCAATTAGACCCAGCTCATCACTGCTGATCAGAGCCTGAATATTTACCAGAATTACCATCTTATCTTCAACCGTGGCTAAGCCTTTGAGGTAGCGACTATCGAATGCCACCCCAAATTCTGGTGCGGGTAAGATTTCCTCAGTCGACAGCTTAATTACATCGGATACGGCATCGACCACTATGCCAACAATGCGCTCGAACACGTTGAGCATAATAACGATAGTGAACTCGTTATAAGTGGCTGCTCCAACAGCAAACTTCATCCGTAAATCGACTATGGGCACTATGTCACCGCGCAGATTTAACACACCTTTAATAAAGCTGGGGGCGTTGGCGATTTTAGTGACTGGCTCATAACCGCGAATTTCTTTCACGGACATAATATCGAGGGCATAGTGCTCATCACCCAATACAAAGCTCAAAAACTCGACTTCATCTTGGGAACTGTATTCCACTTTGGCGGCCATGGTTGATCGACTCTCCATTTGCTGTTCCTTAATTTTTGATGTGCAATGCAAGCGATTCGACATCGAGGATCAAAGCAACGCTACCATCACCCATGATGGTGGCGCCGGAAACTCCGGGAATCCTGCGGTAATGTTTTTCAAGACTCTTGATCACGACTTGCTGCTGGCCAACTAAGGCATCAACGCACAGGCCAAAGCGCTTGTGGTTGCTTTCGAGCAATACCACTATGCCCTCTTCTGGCGTGCTAGCCTTGGGCTCAATCTCCATCAGTTGATGAAGATTAAGTAGAGGTAAGTACTCTTCACGCACTTTTAGGAGTCTTTCTTTGGCTAGAAATTTGAGTTGTTCGGTTTGCGGCTGAATGGATTCTATGATGTGTACTAAGGGTAAAATGTAGATCTGATTGCCAACAGACACACTCATACCATCGACAATCGCAAGGGTGAGCGGCAATTGGATCTCAAAGGTCGCGCCTTTACCCTGCACTGAGTCAATATCGATTCTCCCTCCTAGAGCTTCAATATTTCGGCGCACCACGTCCATACCGACACCTCGACCAGACACGTCTGTCACTTCCTGCGCGGTTGAAAAACCTGCGGCAAAAATCAATTGCCAGACTTGCTTGTCGCTTGCATTCTCCGCGATAGTAATACTATTCTCCTTCGCCTTTTGGAGAATACGCTCACGACATAAACCTGCGCCATCATCGTACACTGCAATGACTATGCTGCCGCCACGTTGACTCGCTCTGAGAGAAAGTTGCCCAATTTCTGCTTTACCTGCAGCCAAACGAATGTCGGGTTTTTCGATGCCATGATCTAAGCTATTGCGCACTAAGTGGGTCAGCGGATCGACAAGCTTTTCAATCATGCCCTTATCAATTTCTGTGTTGCCGCCTTCAATCACGAGATTGACGTTTTTACCCAGCTGCTCAGAAAGATCCCTCACTAAACGGTTGAAACGGTTAAACACAAAAGATACCGGCAGCATACGCACCGACATCACGGCCTCTTGCATCTCACGGGTATTACGTTCCAATTCATTGAGTGCAGTCTTAAGGCGCTCGCCTATCTCGCCAGTCAACTCATTCCCAATCAGAGTCAACATAGACTGAGTTATGACCAATTCGCCCGCCAGATTGACCAGAGTATCGATTTTGGAGGTTTCGACCCTTAAGGTGGCATCCGGAGCTGACGCGGCGGTTTTTTTAGTCGCCGTTTTCACCTCAGCTTGAGTATTTTTTGGCGTAACGGCTGGATTGAGTGCTGCAGTTGAGCTTGGAGTTACCTTTGTACTTGCTGACACGCTGGTTGCTGGAGGTGCTTTGGGCTCTGTTTCCTTCTCTTTAAATATGCTACGTTTTGCTTGAGTATTAGCGGTCACCTTAACTTGATTCGCCCTATTAGTGGCAGGTTTAGCAGCCGCAGGTTCCACAAGTTTTGAGCTCAGTAATTCGATTTCATTGGCAAAAGATTCAGGGGTTAATGCCTCAAAAAAACCAAAACCCAATTCATCATCAGAGGCAGTAACTAACTGCTCTGCGGTACTATTGACACTGACACTAACCTCAGATGTTAAACTCTCAACGCTAATATCTTCAGCTTGATAAGCCTCTTCAAAAAATCCAAAGTCTTCACCTTCGATAACAATATCGCGCTCCATTTCATCTTCGAAAAATCCAAAACCCAGCTCATCCTCGGTTTCCACTAGTGCAGAAGGCTCTGCATTGAGAGTTGGAGTCACAGGAGTGTTAGCGATATCAGTGCCATTTCGTACTGCAACCGATGAGCTAAAGGATTCGCCATTTAACGCTGCGACCAATTGGCTTTTACTGTACTCAACCTCCTGCCAATCAATTTGTTCTTCTTCGCGGTACAGACTCAAAATATGGGATAGCGTATCAACGGTACTCAGCAGTAAATCGATAATCGATGAGGTGAGTTGGAAGTTGCCCTTGCGGGTCTTATCCAGCAGGTTTTCCATCACATGGGTGACACTGGTCAGTGCGGTAAAACCAAAAATACCACTGCCACCTTTAATCGAGTGGGCGGCACGGAAAATCGTGTTCAGTTCTTCAGGATCGGGAGAAGCAAGGTCCAATGCCAATAGCAATTGTTCCATATTTTCAAGATGTTCATGACTTTCTTCAAAAAAGACCTGATGGAACTCGGCCATATTGATGGACATAGCGCACCCCGTTGCAGTTAACCCAGCACTTTAGCCGTAATAGCCAACAGCTTTTGAGGATCAAAGGGTTTTACCATCCACCCAGTTGCACCTGCCGCTTTTCCTTGCGCCTTCATGTCATCGCCCGCTTCGGTCGTAAGCATAATGATCGGCGTACGCATAAATGCCGACATAGCACGTAAGGATTTAATTAAGGTCAGTCCATCCATTCGCGGCATATTCTGATCCGTCAGGATAAAATCAAATCTTTGCCCATTACAAAGATCGAGGGCTTCACGGCCATCTTTGGCCAGTACCACTTGGTAACTAGCCGATTTAAGGGTCGCTTCGACCATTTGTCGAATCGCAGCGGAATCATCAACCACTAATATTTTTTTACTCATGCGCTATTCCATTATGACTTTCGTTATATTTCCTGGTGATACTAATTCGTAGGTCTTAGATAATGTTTTCACCAGTGAGAGCCCTCGTCCAGAAAGCTGAGGGATATCTACAACAGTATTTTTATATCCCTTAAATCCTTGACCACTATCTGCTACACATATATGCAACTCATTCGTTATGGAACACCAAACCAAGCTCACTTTCACCCAATCATTCATTGTGAGTCGTGCTGAAGAACTGTCCCTAATACTATGGTACAATTCGAAACCATCCGGATCACTTTTTAGCCGAGAATCTAATTTTAGTACACCATGATCGATAGCATTGCTAAATAGTTCGGCAACCACAGTGAAAACCCTTTGGCAAAAACTTGTCGCGAATCCAAACATGCCTAAGAATTGATTTAAAGAATTTAAATATTCAGCACTTAACAACATTGGCCCAGCGAGTTTGACCTCCCAATCAAATTCGCCATCCATATTTGACCGAACAAGGCAGATATCATACTGTTGATGCCACTCACTCAATCGTTCAAAGTCTAATGTGCATACTGTAATATCATCCGTTATAGGCTTACCATCGAAAACGTTTTTAAAGTTTTCTGTTAAGTATGGGATAAGCTCACTCGCGTGTTGAATAAATAATGAGTTTAAAGTTTCAATGCCGAATGGTTTGTTTTCATTAGTGTATTGTTCAATTAATCCATCACTAAATAAACAGGCATGACCGACAACGGGTAAATCAACCGTAGCAATATCCGCCACGAAGGTTTGGGGAGGCAAAATGCCAAGTGCCATGTTTGTTGATTTGAATTTTATGACATTTTTTACAGGATAATGGTCTGAGACTGTTTCAGTTTCAAGATGGTTTTTGATATATACGGGTGGCATGCCGCCGTTCCAAATATGTATTTTTTTTCGAAAAAAATCGACTTCTAAAACAATACAAGCAACAAAGCGATCATCAGGGTTTTCTCTATGTACTTTTGAGTTCAGTTCATATATTAGCGTTGCTAATGAAAACCCCTTTGAAACCATGGCTCTAAATGTACTAGCAACACGCATAATTGGCATTGCTGCACTTAATCCGTGACCCGTTGAATCTGCAAGCATAAGGAAAAAATTGCCATTAGGAGCTAACCCTTTAAGGATTATGTCACCACTAAAATTGGCACTTGCCTGGCAGAAAGTACGAACAAACTCGAATTGGGTATTATCAATATTGACTAAGTGCTCGAATAAGTTCCTAGCCATTTTTTCTTCTCTGGCTTTCTCATACAGCATTTTTTCAAGTTCAATTCTTTGTAACTTAACTTCATGCTGTAACTTAACCCGAGTTAATAAGCACTCGACTTTATACCAAAATATCTCAAGGTTAATCGGCTTAACAACAAAATCTAATACGCCCATTCGAAAACATTCTAATACGGATTGATGTTCCTTAGTATTGCTGATCACTATGACTGGAGTTGTTATTTTTTCTTCATTTAAATGTTCAAGTAAAATTAGAGCTGTACCATCTGGCTGCCAAAAGTTAATCAGTACAAGGTCAATCTTATATTGTGACAATTCTGAGAATGCTTCCTCAAGATTATTACAGACAATGACGTGGTAACCTTTCTCATGAATAAAGTCACTAATTGTCTGGCTCATTATGACATCGTCATCGATGACTAATATATAGTTCTTCTTTGCTATTAATGATTTCATGACTAGCAATTCTCTATAATGTAGAGTTTCTGCATGTTAGCAATATTGAGTATTTCCTCGGCTTGACCATGTGCACCTTTAATAGAGGTCGAAATATGTAGCTCCTGTGCCTTACGATGTAGTAATACCATCATACCTAAAGCAGAACTATCCAAATAAAGCACTCGGCTAAAATCGAGAATAATATGATTAATACCTTCCAGTTTTATGATGCTTTGATAACTGTACGTAAATGTTTTGTGATAATAGAAATCAAAGCGTTCTGGCAATGGAATCGTTTGAATATTCGACATTATGATATCCCTATTTAAAAGAGTTCAATTTCACCACAGGTAATTTGATCCCTTGATACGGGATTGTGCGTCTCCTGACGCCGGCGACTCATTTGTGTCGTGATATCATCGCCGTCAATACCAAACTCCTGTTGCGACATGTTGGCGACGCGATTGAGGGACTCTTTTAAATGACTTAAGGATTGGTTGGTGTAAATCAGACTTTGGGAAGTGATATCGCTGAACTGCAAGCCTCGAATCGTATCTGAGATAGCTTGTTCGAGTTCATGTGCCGATGAATCTATGCGTGCTATCACATGAGAATCCTTCTCTGCTTTGACAATAATATGTTTAAGTGCAGTATCAATATCCTTCTTTGCATCTATGATATAAGTCATATCTTGAGCGGCAACTTTACTCACGTGTACGGTTAATTGTTCAATCTGAGTTTGAATCGATCTAAGCTGTTTTTGTATACCTTCACTAAAGCCTGAGCTTCGAGTAGATAAAGCCCGCACTTCATCGGCAACAACCGCAAATCCCCTGCCCGCATCGCCCGCTCTTGCCGCTTCAATTGCCGCATTTAAGGCGAGTAAATTGGTCTGGGAAGAGATTTGGTCTATATCCTGTAAGGCTTTCATTGCTTGGGGCATGGCCTCGTAGATAAGATTCACTTTTTCCAACAACTCCATAGTAGATGCTGACATATCTACTGTGGTTTGAATAAAGCGCTCTAAGGTCAGAGAGGTATTATTGGCGAATTGTTTCATTTGATCTGAATGGAATAGCTCTGCATCATCAGTGCTTTGGACAAGCGCTGAAATGAAGCCTGTTTGCTCCGTCATTAATCGCCCTAAGCCATCGAACGATTCGCTTAGCAAATTGACCGCATCGCCCTGCACTGTCAGCACGCTATCAATGTTAGACTCACAACTGTTAAGTGTGGTGATCGTTTCTTGATACAGATTGACGTGGGCTTGCCAATCGGCGGCCAGTTGGCTGTTTGAGGACTTATCATCGTGCTGTTGAACTGATAGCTTTTGTTTGTGCTGATAAAATTGCCAAAGCAACATAATCAACACGGATATAATCGGCCCGATAGCCAATAAAGTGATTAAACCCAGTAAATATCCAACGCCTGCCGCAAGTAACGCAACGACCCCATCCTTGTATGTCATATGGATTTCACAATAATTGTACAGTGATTAAAAAGTAGTTTGGTACTGAGCAATTTTCAAACATGAAAGTGAAATTTTTCACATTGTTACGTGCCGCAATGCGGAAAATGCAGTTATCACAGGATAAATCCACAGAATTGGGCTCAGATTCTCAGTAAATGACTGTAAATTCATGATTTGCTAATAAACTTACCTTAATCGAACCCGAAACTTAAACTGGGCAGTACTCATACCCTAGGTTACACTGGAAGCGTCATTGATTGGGATGGAATCGCTTATGAGTCAACGTACATTACACTCCTTATTTAAACCGACTTCCGTAGCCATTATCGGCGCTTCGAATACCGAAAAGCGTGCGGGTAATGTGCTGATGAAAAACCTGCTCTCCAGTGGTTTTTCGGGTCCTATCATGCCCGTCACCCCAAAATATCGGGCAGTAATGGGCGTGCTTGCCTATCCCAATATCGAAGCTCTTCCCATCAAACCCGATTTAGCGGTTATTTGTACCCGCGCTTGCCGTGTACCCGCGATTGTTGAAACTCTGGCGCAATTTGGCTGTAAAGTGGCGATTATTATGGCGTCAGGTATGGCGCAGGAAGTTAACGAAGACGGCGTGAGTCTGCTCGACCTGACCATGCAAAATGCCAAACGTTATGGGATGCGCATTCTGGGGCCAAACAGCTTAGGGATGTTGCTGCCGCCATTAGGATTAAACGCCAGTTTAGCCCACGCCAGCGCCCTACCCGGTAAAATTGCCTTTGTGTCTCAATCGGCCGCTATTTGTACTACGGTACTCGATTGGGCCAATAACAAAGGCATTGGTTTTTCATCCTTTATCTCGCTAGGTGATGCCACCGACATTAACTTTGACGAACTGCTCGATTACCTTGGCCGCGACAGTCGCACCAGTGCCATCATGCTTTATATCGATTCTGTGAATGAGAAACGCCATTTTCTCTCCGCTGCCCGAGCCGCTTCACGCAATAAACCGATTTTGGTGATTAAATCTGGCCGCAGCGCCGAAGGGGCCCGCGCCGCAAAATTACATACGGGCGGTGTTGGCGGTAATGATGCTGTATATGAAGCCGCATTTCGCCGCGCCGGTATGCTGCGGGTTAACGACTTAATTGAACTGTTTGCCGCGGTTGAAAGCCTTGCGCATTCCAATCCCCTGCAAGGTGAACGCTTAGGCATAATTAGTAATGGTGGCGGCCCCGCAGTGTTAGCGGTAGATGAACTCATTATGCGCGGCGGTAAATTGGCTGAGTTATCAGATGACACCATAGCCAAATTAGAAGCCGTGTTACCTAATACTTGGTCAAGGCAAAACCCTATCGATATCATTGGTGATGCAAACGCGTCGCGATATGCTAAAGCCTTGACTATCTTGATGGATTCCAATGAGCTGGATGCCATTTTGGTATTGCACTCCCCTTCGGCGCTGGGTGAAAGCGTTGAAATCGCCGATGCCTTGATTAGCGTGATCCATGCGCATCCGAAAAAGAATCGCCTTAATATTTTGACCAACTGGAGCGGCGAAGACTCTGCCTATCAGGCGCGAAAACGCTTCACTAAGGGCGGCATATCCACCTATCGTACGCCCGAAGGCGCCGTGGGTGCGTTTATGCATATGGTTGAATACCGCCGTAACCAAAAACTGCTGCAAGAAGTACCGCAATCGATCCCCGACAATATTCCGACAGATAGCCACACTGCGCGTAAATTATTGCAAGCGGCTCAAGCGAAAGGAAAATCAGTACTCGAAACCCATGAGGCAAGTCCTATTTTGCGTGCCTATGGGCTGAACACTATAGACACTTGGTTTGTGAAAGATGCCGATGAAGCGGTCGCCATCGCTAATGAAGCGGGCTATCCCTTAGCGTTAAAAGTGCAGTCTCCGAATATCTTGCATAAGTCCGATGTGCACGGAGTGATGCTCAATCTAACCTCTGCCGAAGATATCCGCCACGCCGCGAGTGCCATTACCCAAAGGGTGCATCAGGCCAATCCTGAAGCCATTATCGAAGGTATGATAGTGCAAAAAATGGCATTGACCGCTGGCGCTCAGGAAATCCGCGTGGCCGTGATAAGCGATCCCGTCTTTGGTCCAGCGATTTGTTTGGGTGAAGGTGGCTCAGAATGGGATCCAACTAATGACGCCGCCGTTGCCCTGCCACCACTGAATATGGCACTGGCGCGGTATATGGTGATCCAAGCGTTAAAGACCCATAAGTTGAAGGACAGGCATTTACCGCTAGGTTTAGACATGAATGCCCTGTGCGTGATGCTAACGCAAATATCCCACATCATTATCGATTGCCCCGAAATCGCCTCTTTGGATTTAAACCCAGTATTAGCCGCGGGTGAAAACATTACGCTGCTCGATGTGAATATCCGTTTGCACGACGCCAATGCCGACAGTTCATCACGGATGGCCATCATGCCGTATCCGAAGGAATTAGAAGAATTCGCCGAGCTTAAAAATGGCCTTAAGGTAATGCTAAGGCCGATTCTGCCCGAAGATGAACCCAAGCATTTGGCTTTTGATAATTCGCTCTCCGATGAAGACAGATACAAACGCTATTTCGGGGTGCGCTCTAAAATGACCCATGAAGAAATGGCGGTATTAACCCAAATCGATTACGCCCGTGAGATGGCTTTTATCGCCACCGCCAAAGGTCCTGATGGCGATGACATCACCTTAGGTGCCGTGCGTGCGTCCATCGACCCCGACAATACTGAGGCCGAATTTGCCATGGCTGTGCGCGGCGATCATCAAGGTATAGGTTTAGGTAAATTGTTGCTCGAAAAACTGATTAAGTATTATCAAGCCAATGATACGCCTGTGCTCACCGGCTTTACCATGTTCGAGAATCGCAATATGGCTAGCCTTGCTAAGAGTCTTGGTTTTAAGGTGACCTTCGATATGGAGGAGCATTTGATCAAAATGCATATGGATTTAAAGTCACCCACTGATAAATAGCCTTATCCTGACGAACAAAAACGCCGCAATGATTTGCGGCGTTTTGTTATCATATCTGCTGGAATCCACAGTACAACCACAAAGTTCAATTTTTATGCAACTGACTCTTATCAATTAATCACTTAAAATGTCAGATGCTTAAGAAGAGTATTGGTAATGAGCCAAGGCCGTGCACCGCTGGCTGATTAAACGCAGCAAAATAAAGCTGTTTATGGTAACTGAACCAGCAAAACTCAGCCGAAAATCACCTATCTATTTATACCCTATCTATTTATACCCTATCTATTTTATCCCCTGACGCAGTTACGGCCTTCGGACTTGGCTTGATACAGGGCCTTATCGGCGCGACTAAATAGGGTTTCTGCATCGTCGCCTTGCTGCAATGAAGCCAGACCAATCGAAACAGTAATGGCGCCAAGGGAAAGTTTTTTGTCTTTTCCTATGGTTAAGCGGCGCTCAGAGATACGTTCCCGAAGATTTTCAGCCACTTGTAATGCATCGTGAAAATGAGTGTTAGGCAACACCACCACAAATTCTTCGCCGCCATAACGCGCCACAAAGTCATCCCCTCGCACACATTGTTTTAAGGCTAATGCGACATAGGCCAACACTTTATCGCCGGTTAAATGGCCATAAGTGTCGTTAAAGGCTTTAAAGTTATCGATATCGATCAGTAAAAGGCTGCAACGGGTTTGATGATCTTGGGAAAGGTAGATTTGATCTTGAATACTCAGTTCATAGGCACGGCGATTGTGCAGCGAGGTTAATTGGTCCGTCATCGCCGCCAGGCTCAGGTTTTCCATTTCCGATTTAAGATTTTGCACTTCTTGGCCCATGGTGCACAGGCTTTGCTCCATCTCACGGTTGTTGATGAGCAGCATCTGCATTTCATCGACCACACCATCAACCAGCTCATTTAAAGTATTAATGTCGGGATTTGTCTGTAGGCGCAAACCAAACTCAGCTAATGAACCTGAAAACGCTGCGGTACCTTGACTCAGTTGGCTAATTTTACTTAACAAACTATTGATCAGAATTTGTGTCTCAATCTGCACATTTTCAATCACTTCAGGTGACTGCTCTTGAATAAAGTTCTTATACAGACTGGTGTTAACCTCCTTGGTAAAAGAAACTGAATTTGCCAGAAAGCCATCAATCGCACGGTTTAAATCGAGATTTGTCCCTGCAAAATATTCATACCAAACAGTGTAGTTTTCAGGTGTGACTGGGATATCGAGGGCAGACATTTGCGGTACGGCCAAACGCAAAATTTGCGCGGCAGAATCAAGCTCTTTATTTTCTGCAGTAGAAGGCATAAATCGCGAACCATAGACTTGTTATGTTTTTGTATGCATTAAGTTAACTCAAGTGCTTCGATTTGGATATGGGGGAAATCAATTATTATGATAGGCGACAAAAGAAAAGAGGATGTTGCCATCCCCTTTTAAGTTAGAACTTGAATTGACGACACCAAACTAACGAGGTATCACTCAATAACTTGGGGTCAGTCGATCAGACTAAGTCGCAAGATAGCATTGAGTCACAAGATAACATTGAGTCGCACGATAATGCTCGCGACTCAATATTGATGAGTTAATGGGTTGATTAACCTCGGCAACTGGCAAAGATATCTAACTTAGGCTGATATACCTCGGTCTTGACATTCATTAGGCCTAAAAGACTGTCGAATAAATTGTCATGGGAGAAACCGCCCTTCGCCGCGTGATCTGCTAAACAGGCCATGTCTAAGTGGTTATCTTTACTGAAATCTTCAGATACCCAAGCAAGCATAGGAATACTCGTCTGTTCGATTGGCGCAATGCTATAAGGAGCGCCATGTAAATACATGCCCTTCTCACCTAACGATTCGCCGTGATCACTGAGATACAACATGGCTGGATCAAATTTATCTTGCTGATTTTGTAACTTTTTCACTACTTCGCTGATGATGTAGTCAGTATATAAAATGGTGTTGTCGTAGGTGTTAATCAGCTCGTCTGGGCTACAGTTTTGAATATCGCTACGCTGACAATCCGGTGTGAACTTACGGTGCTCAGGTGGATAACGTAAGAAATACGTTGGTCCATGGCTACCAATCACATGCAACACAATCACGGTATCTTTACGTTCTGCAGTGGCCAAGGTTTCATCTAATTTGTTGAGTAACACTTGGTCGAAACAATATTGGCCAGTACACAACTCAGGATCGCTGTTCAAATCAATCGTAATGTTTTCAACTTGATCGCACACGCCTTTACAACCAGAGTCATTGTCAAACCACTGCACTTTAATCCCGCCATGGTTCAACACATCAACCGCAGTATCTTGGGCATAGGCGCGGCGAGAATCATAATCTTCCCGTCCCATGCGTGAAAACATACAAGGCAGGGAGACAGCGGTTGCCGTGCCACATGAATGGGTATCTTTAAAGACTATTAATCCTTGGTCTTGGGTATGGGCGTTGGTCGGCTTGTCATAGCCATAATACTGATAATTCATAGACCGCGCGGTTTCACCGACCACAAGCACTAATAAGTTAGGTTTACCATTAGGGTTGGCACTGACATTTTTGGCATCGAGACCCAGTGGCTGATATTCAATCGGCGTTTGCAAATAATGCACATTAATGTACTTAGACGCAGCGCCAATAAAGTACGTCGGCACGATATAACGTTTTAGCTCGTCGTTGTTGCGGCCAAAGGCGGCATAATCTTGGAAATAAAAGAAAGCAATAATGCCGAGTCCCGCCAACATCGCCAGCATAAACAGCACTTTATGCAGTAACTCTTTGAAGAAAGGCTGGTACTGAATATCGGCCTTATAGATAAGATACGCAGGTAAAATCCCTGTCAGTACCATATTCATTATCGAAGCAAAATTCACATACATCAGCGCTTCGGCATGATTGGTTTGAAAGGTGTTTTCTATCATGCCGTAATCAAACACGACATTGTATTGATAGGCGGCGAAGAACACACTCGATGACAACAAGGTGAGTATGATGAAAAACGGCTTAACGAGGTACTTCACCGTAAATAAGGAAAACACAAAACTGAGGGCAAAGGCTAAAAACAACGGCATAGTAGCGATGAAGATTGGATCGACATCCGGTTGTTTTTCGATGCCTTTTTTAATGATGCCAAATAGTGGGATATTGAAAATACAAACGTAAAATAACGCTGTGATAAAAGTGAATCGATTCACCGATAGAGTCTTAAATCTTGCTAGCACTGATAGCTCTCACTCAAATTAGTTGTATGCCGAGACTAACTTACAATTCTTAAGGTAATCTTAGGCTGTAACAGTCAAATTTTTTCGCCATAGTAGCAAGCTCTCGGCAATGGCTCAAATTATCTGTGGTTAATGTTAACAATTAAAAAACAAAGTTAAAAAAACGGCCGAACCTCAATCAGTTCGACCGTTTTTTGCTCCCCAACCTATTAGGGCCTTGCTCGGCTTTATCACCAACTTGTTAACAACTTATGTTAACCCGGCGGTGATTATCGTAATTGCTGTAGTAAGTAGGCAAACGCCATTGAATTAAGTTCCGCAGCTTGATTATTATCTGCGGCGCCGGCGTGGCCACCTTCGATATTTTCGTAGTACAACACATCAATCCCCATGTCTTTCATCTTAGCGACCATCTTACGGGCGTGACCTGGGTGAACCCTGTCGTCACGGGTAGATGTGGTGAAAAAGACCTTTGGATAATGCACGTCTTTATGCAGGTTATGATAAGGCGAGTAGGTTTTAATGTACGCCCATTCTTCTGGAATATCAGGGTTACCGTATTCGCCCATCCAGCTGGCACCCGCAAGCAACTTATTGAATCTAAACATATCAAGTAAAGGTACTTGGCACACGACAGCATTATAAAGATCTGGTCTGCGGGTAAATGCCGCGCCCATTAACAGGCCGCCATTGCTGCCGCCTTGGATGCCTAAATGTTTGCTTGAGGTGATTTTACGGGCAATCAAATCCTCAGCGATTGCCTCAAAATCCTCATAGGCTTTATGTCGATTTTGCTTTAACGCCGCTTGATGCCAAGCAGGACCGTATTCGCCACCGCCACGAATGTTGGATAACACATAAACGCCGCCCTGCTCTAACCAATTCTTACCAATGGTGGCCGAATAAGAAGGACGCAGCGACACTTCAAACCCGCCGTAACCGTAAAGTAGCGTGGGATGAGTGCCATCTAACTTAAGATCCTTAGCCATCACCACAAAGTACGGTACTTTAGTGCCATCTTTAGACGTCGCAAAGTATTGCTCAGTTTTAAACTTGTCCGCAGCAAACTGTTGCGGCATACCTTTAATTTTCTTTGGATTTAAGGTTTTGGCATTCACAGTGTAGAGACTTGAAGGCTCAAGAAAACTAGTGTAATTCACGAAGAAATCATCACTGTCTTGCTCAACGTCCATTACAGTCAAGGCGCCATTCGCTTCAAACGGTACGTGAGTGCTCTGCCAAGCGCCCTTTTCGTCTTGCTCATAACGCACTAATTTACTTTTCACGTTATCGAGCCAATTAACAAAAATTGCACTCTTGCTAAAACTGAGCTGCGCAATCGATGCGGTTTGAGTCGGGCTCACAAATAAACTGAACTTGGCTTTTTGGGCGATAAGATCCGCCACATCGGCATACACGACCGCGCCTTGCTTAAAGTTGCCGTCTTGATTGGTTAAATCGCTCTTTAACTCAATGAATAACTTACCTTTAAAATAACCTTTAATCTCAGCATCTTGCGGTAAAGGCAATCCAATGAGTTTACCGTCTTGGTACACATATTGGCTGGCGGTATAAAAAGTATGCGCTTCGGTGACTAAACTCAGCGGCGTTTTATCATCGAATAACACCCAGCCAGAAACTGCAACTGAAGCCTTGTCGCCGGTGAAAACAGGCTTAGCTTGGTCAAGTGGCGTGCCACGTTGCCACAATTTAACGCCCCGGGGATATCCAGAGTCCGTCATGCTTTGACCATCACCAAAATCCGTACCGACAAAGGCGTGGTCTTTATCTATCCAGCTCAGGCTCGATTTGGCTTCTTTTAAAAAGAATGGCTTATCTTTGGCAGCAACAAAGGATTTAGTGTTGAGATTAAATTCACGCACTTCCACCGCATCGGCACCGCCGCGAGACAATGAGACAAAACAGCGCTCATTTTCGGGATACTGACAGCTAATATCCTTAAATACCCAATTGACGGCTTCGGCTTTACCTAAGGCATCGATATCGAGCACGGTTTCCCATTTAGGATCGGCCTTGGCATATTCTTCCATTGTGGTGCGACGGTAAATGCCGCGCACATGGGTGTCATCCTTCCAAAAGTTATATAACTTGTCGCCAATATGGGTGGCGTAGGGAATGCGTTCTTTATCGTTCAGGATGGCGAGGCTATTCGCCACTAAAGTATCAAAACCTTTGAACGCTTTAATTTCGGCGGCAGATGCGGCATTTTGGGTTTTCACCCATTCCATAGGCTTAGCGCCTTCAACATCTTCCAACCAAATATATTTATCTTCTTCTGCGTGAAGTTGACCGCTCATTCCGAGCACTCCTGCAATGCACCAAGGCAGTAATTTATTATTCATTCTATTCCTTTTATACAAAGTCCATCTTGAGATCTGCCCTTACATTACCTTAATTAATATCCAGTTCAACTATTAATCCAACAAGAATGTAACAAAAGGTAAGGTACTGTAATAGCGGATGATTAATCTAGAATGAATCGCGTTTTTAAAGATGTCGTGCTATAAAAAAGCGTCCACGAGGGACGCTTTTTAGTCGATGACGTAGGGTAAACTAAAACTCGTTATTCATGCGTGACAGCAAATTAAGCAGCACGATTCGTTCCTCACTGCTCATTTTTGCGGTGAGATCTGTGGTGAGTTGTAGATGCAAAGCATCATGTTCAAGGAACAAGGCTTGGCCCTTCTCAGTTAACTCCACCAGAATCGAACGGCGATCGGTTTCATGGGGACGACGCACAACCCACTGTGCCTCTACCATTTTATCGATTTGAACTGTTAATGTGCCGGTTGTGACGCCAATTTTATCCGCCAATTCCTTCATCCGCATGGCGCCGTGCACGCCGAGTAACTCAATGGTGTGCACCTGCGATAGACTAAAACCTTTGTCGCGTACAATGGCGTGTTCCCATGACGACAGCTTTTCATAAAATTCAATAATCACATGATTTAATGCATGATCGGTTGAATGTGCAGCTGTTGATTGAGCAGCAGTCGAATGTGGCTCACTTGAATGCAGGTTTGATGAATGATGATGTTCAACAGTCATTAGGCTTCCTTAGCCATACACTCGCGCTGACGGCAAGTATGGAGTTCAATGGTGATATGGGCCAATTCAGGAAATTGTGACAGTAACTGATTAAAATAACTGACATCTTTCGGTGAATGGGACACGATGGACACCATAATAGCATGGTGATCGGCGCTCACTCGCCAAAGATGTAAATCGGCCACTTGATGATCCGTCACAGCTTCAATGGTTTGTATGACTTTACGTTGTAATGATGCTTTAACGCCGCCGTCCAGCAAAATAGGACTGGTTTGCTGAATGAGTCCCCAAGACCAACGGCTGATAATCACAGCGCCGACAATCCCCATAATCGGGTCGAGCCAAGTTAGTCCCATGTATTTACCAAACAACAAGGCAGCGATGGCGAGCACTGACGTTAATGCATCGGCTAGTACGTGAAAATAGGCCGCGCGTAGGTTGTGATCATGGCCACCGTGGGCCTTCTGGCTCTTGTGCTCATGCTCATGCTCATGCTCATGCTCATGCTCATGCTCATGCTCATGCTCAGCAGCATGTTGGTGATCCTGTTTATGTTGGCAATGGCTATGATCATGATGACTTTCATCGTGAGCATGTTCGTCTTCATGATCATGGTCGTGACTATGATCATGTCCATGACCGTGGTGATGCCCGTGATCGTGGGTATGATGATCTTTAAGTAAAAACACACTCAGTATATTGACGCTTAAACCAATAACGGCCACAAAAATAGCTTCGTTGAAATGAATTTGCTCAGGACTGATCAGCCGCATTCCCGATTCAATCAACATCACCAATGCCACTAAACCTAAGGCTATTGCACTGGTGTAACCGCCAAGCACACTCACCTTACCTGTGCCAAAGGCAAAAGCAGGATCGTTAGCGTGTTTACGGGCATAGGAATAGGCAAACAGTGTGATCATAAAGGCCGCGGCATGGGTGCCCATGTGCCAACCGTCGGCGAGCAATGCCATAGAACCGTAAATGGTTCCGGCAGCAATTTCTGCCACCATAGTGATCACAGTTAAATACAGTACATAGCGTGTGTTTTTTTCGCCATCGCGGTTCTGATTCGAAAACTCATGTGAGTGTTGCCAATGGGCGAGTGAGTGCCCTTGGCGGTGGGCTGAAGCTTGATGCCCTGTCGCTTGCTCGGCTGTAGTTGATTTCATTGTGTAATTCCTACTCCATGTCCATCGCTATCAATGATAAAAAACGTTTTGCCTGAATTATAGTTTGAAAATCAAAATATATGAAGTTCAAATTAACTATTTATCAAGATATACCGTTTTCAAACTTTTAAACGTGCATCTGGATCCCCATAATGCATCTGTACTCCTTCCATCAGTCGAGACGCTGATATGTGAATAAAGATAGGCAGCTAGACTAGGCAGAGGATATCAGGCAAGGTTTAATGGATTAGCGTTTGATTTATGTGTGAAAACAGCTGATTCAGCAGAGTAAGATTGGCTTTATTGCAGCCTTTCGCAGTTGTAGAAAGACTCAGAAGCGGCTTTTCTGAGCAAGTTGAAATCCAAGTTTTAAGGTTTTGTATCTAGGCTGTTTCGCCTATTTTTCGCATGATATGAGTCAATAAACCGCCACAGCAAAGAATTGAAATAGCACCGAACTTAACAAAATAAGTCATTAAAAATCACAATTAACCCTTATTATTCAGATGGATAAAAATTATTTGGGTAAAAAACGATTTTTTATTAAATAATTTAACCCTTTTTTACCTCTGCTGCGTTTATAGGGAGCAGAACATCGACAAACTTGTCGACATCCATTCAGTTCGATTAGGAGAAACAAGATGAAATTGAAGACCTTATTTAGCGTTAGCACTGTTCCCCTTGCATTTGCATTATTGTCATTCAATGCTGCGGCAGTTAGCCCGCCACACCCAACAGGATTAGATGCGCCTATGATCAGCATTCAACGTTTTGACCCAAAAGATTACAGCGCACAAGAAGCGACTAAAATGTTCCCTGCTCCGGCGGCTGGTATGGTGCAGCACATTTTGAGTTTGCCTAAGTTAGAAAACGAAGATGATTACATGATCGAAATCCAAATTGGCCAGACTCAAATGGTCGATTGCAATAAGCATGGATTAAACGGGGAATTGAAGGAACTGACAGTACAAGGTTGGGGTTATAACTACTATCGAGTGGATGAAATCGCTGAAGGGCCGAGCACTATGATGGCCTGTTTCGAACTGGCGAAGAAAGAGGCTTTTGTACGTATTCCAGGTGAACTAAAAATGCGCTACGACAGTCGTTTACCTAAGGTATTTTATCTACCAGAAGGCGCTGAACTGCGTTTCAGAACGTGGAACGTGGATTCAACTTATCAATATTCCAAGTAAGTAGCACGATTTTTATGCTCGAGTCATCAATCGAATGCGCTTCGAGTCTTTGCTGATTGATAAAAGCAAAGACTCGAAGAACATTAACTAGAATCGTTTAATTCTAACGACTTGCATGATTTCTATCTCAAAACCCGCCACAGTTTCTGTCTCTGGGTAATAGATGACATTGATCTTTTGCCCTTGCAGATTACGATATTTTTTCACCCGTCTGAATTTAAACGGAACATCACAATCTTCAATCATAACAGTATGTTGTACCCACTCTGCCTTTTCCCTTTGCATATGGGAAACCACAGTCACACCTTCAGAGTGAACTAAATGTTCATGGGTGGCTAACATCTTTTTTACGGCCTTATTCATGTTCAACTCTTTTATCATCTAGTTGCGACAACAGTGACTCAACTTTCTGTTTAATTTCAGCATATCTCAATTTTTCACAGCGGCCGAAGCCACTTAACTTACGCACTTGAAAACGACTCACCAAAGGCACCGACATGCCTGCGAGGCAACGACAATAGGTATCGAGTGACAAAGCATCAATGCCTTTAGCCGTTAAATGATGTTTCAACTCACGCAAATCAGCCAATATCTGCTGATCTGTCGGCCAAGTTGGTTCCGTCGAATAGCGCAACTTAGCAATATTGCCGCGGCAAACACTGCAATGACCGCAGACCGCTGGCGTCTCATTATCATCAAAATAACGGGATAAATTGTGGCTTAAGCACGTCTCAAGTTCAAAAAAGCGGACTAACTGCGCGATTCGCGCAATTTCTTTCTGCTCTTTATCGATAAAATAATGGTACAGCTCATCGATGAGTTCGGGACGCGCTAATGCGGCAACATCCACCCGATACACATCAGTAATTCGTTTAGTTTCTAATTCAATGAACTGATGTTCAGCTAAATATTCCAGCGCGGCTAACACGCGGCTGCGCTCATGACCCGTCGCACTGTACAAGGCATCAAAATCTAACGCACCCCATATTTTCTTCATCTGCGTATGATTAAAAATCTGCGTCAAAAAAGCCTGACGCTCGGGATTAAATCGGCTCAGAATGGCGTGTTTGTCGACCAAAAACTTGTAATTAACGTCAGCGTAGTAAGTGAATAACGGCTTAACCACACCTAAAATTTCTAGCTGCACAAGTAACGTTTTTAACGGTAACTGGCGAATATTACTTGCCGTCGACACGCCATTGAGCTGACATTCCCACTGACCGGAATCTTGTTCAAGTCGAATAGCCTCAATGACTTGTGTTATACCTTCTCGCTCCGGCGTATCGCCATACACAAAATTTTCAACGGTATTGAGCCCGTCAAGATTGGCCAAAGTGACACAATGGGATAACGCACCATCACGCCCTGCTCTGCCGATTTCTTGGCTGTAGTTTTCAATGGATTTAGGCAAATCGTAGTGGATCACAAAACGAATATTGCTCTTATCGATTCCCATGCCAAAAGCGATGGTTGCCACTACCACTTGCAGCTTATCCTGCATAAAATCATTTTGAATTTGTTGACGTTTTTCATCTTCAAATCCAGCATGATAGGCACTGGCGACTATACCTTGTTGGATCAAGAGTCGTGCGACCGTTTCGGCGGTTTGCTGCAAAGTTACATACACAATGCCGGCACCTGTGAATGAAGCTATCTGCTGAACCAGTAAGGCATTCTTCTCTTGCGTTGATACAGGCAGAACAGTCAAATCTAAATTGGGTCGATAAAATCCCGTTTGCACTATGTGTTCAGGCGCAATATCAAAGCGCTTGGCCATATCCAGTTTCACTTTACGTGTTGCTGTGGCCGTCAATAACAGTACCAATGGGATCTCAAGCTCACGCCGATAGTCGGGCAATTTAAGATAATCGGGCCGAAAATTATGGCCCCACTCTGAAATACAATGCGCCTCATCGACGACCAGCATGGACAGCGGAACCGATTGAATAAATTGCCGAAAACGTTCATTTTT
This sequence comes from Shewanella scandinavica, assembly GCF_031932065.1. NCBI lineage: Bacteria > Pseudomonadati > Pseudomonadota > Gammaproteobacteria > Alteromonadales > Shewanellaceae > Shewanella > Shewanella scandinavica. The sequence continues at coordinate 160,166 of NZ_JAUOES010000010.1, read as the reverse complement.
GAAACGCTCCACCGACACCATCAAGATTTTCAGCTTGCCAGAGCGCGCATCTGCCATCACTTGCTGACTCTGCTCGGCGCTTAAAGTTGAATCTATGCTGGCCGCATGAATTCCCTTAGATTGTAAAAACTCCAGCTGATCTTTCATCAAGGCGAGTAAAGGCGAAATCACTAAACTCAAATGGGGTAACTGCAATGCTGTAAATTGATAACAAAGGGATTTACCAGAACCCGTCGGAAAAATCGCTAAACTCGACTTCCCCGCCAACAGTTGTGTTATCGTTTGCGCTTGGCCAGGGCGAAATTCAGAAAACCCGAAATCCTGCTGCAACAAACTAATGTATGGATTGGTTTCTGGAATGGGATTGAACATCAACCGTCCTTTACACTCATCCTTACCACCCAAAAAATTCGGGTATACCGCAAGAAAAAGATTCAGCATTAAGTGAGTCGACTAGTCTAGCAAATTTTGAGGTACTTTACGGAGTTAATTACCGACAACTGAGTTTTGGAGCTGAATTTATCGGTTGAAAACCATCGTGCCGCAGATAAAGTGTGATGGTTAATCTATTGATTTTATAAGAAGTAATTGGCTATTCTTATAAAAAATTAAATGCAAAAATAAAAACGGCTTTAAAAAATGAGCGATGGACAATGTAAGCGCCGAGGCTAGAGCTTAGGTTCATCTCGGCAATATGCAGTCTTCAGTTTAAGGTTTTCTCGCAAGGTATAAATTAATCAGCGAGGTGAGTTTATCCTGAAATCTTTCTTCAAAACTATCAATATCACGTCCGATAGAGACAAGATATTTAGTCGCTTGTTCGCGGGAAAGTAATTTATTGGCAACACTGTATTGCATCTCTTCCAAGGTTTTATCGTATCTTGGGATCAGCAACCAAGTGCCAACATCGACGTCGAAATGTTGCATCGCTTTCTGGGCCAAAGCACAAAAAGCCTCAATATGATCCACACCATCTGGTCCGAGACAGCCAGGCTCAATTCGGCACAGGACAGCAATTTTCCTATCATTTTCAATGCTTACACTCATTTCTGATGCCCCATGTTACCAAGTCTTAAACTTAAAAAATCCCTTTAAACTTAACAGCAATTTTACGTGTCTGCACAGATAAGTCACGGCTTACTTGCTCATTTAAGCGATTATTAACAAATCCATTTTAGGCGATATTGCGACGTCATAATAAAGATCAACAGAACTTAACTCTGCCCATTTTATTTCAGGACGAGACAAGCCAGAGATTATTCATCAAGCATATCGTCGACACTCATATTGTCATCTAGGTCATCTGGATGCTGCAAATGGCTTTGTGAGATTTCGGCATCATGCTCTGACAATAAGTTATCAATTGCCTGATCAAAACTGTCTAACTTTTGTGTCTCCATATAACGCTTTAATCTCTGAATAATATCCCTACTTACCTCGATATGGGATTTTTTCTGACGCTTTTTTATTTGAGATAGCTCTTTACGAACCATGCGCCAACCCAAATCAGTAAAATACTGATTGAGCATTTTGTTTACATTCTTAAGCTCGTTGTCGAGTCGCTGTGTCTTTTTACGTAATCGGACCAATTCATTTAATTGTGTCACCAACTCAGTATAGGAAACCCTTTGTAACTCAGCGTCACAAAACCAATCTGGCTTAGATGCCACAGCTTCAGGATTGATAAGGCGATAAATTAAGGGTAAGGCAAAAATTAATTCTGCTTCCTCAAGCAATAATAATTTTCTTCCTGCTGTCGGTTTGTCTTGTTGATATATCCAAGCTTGCGGTTCCATAAATACGTTTCTTTAGTTAAGTATGCGTTTAATGCGGATGAAATAAATGGGACCTCACATGCTAGTACAAATCGACAAGTATTAATATATGGTTCAACCATTTTATTGGCTGGGAATCGATTCCTTATGCTTCATTTTGCCTTAGGCAGAAATAGCTCAACTCATAACAGGCTAAGAACCTGATAAGCGGTTGTCGTTATTAGCTTAAATTTCGCCCAACACACAAGTCTAGTTTAGGGCATACCATTCATGCAAACCAATAAAATGGTTAAACCATTCTTTAAAATTGTGCATCTGTGGCTAACCAAGCTAGAAACTATCGCATATAGAAAGTACGAATTTCATACTATTATTGCCTTTATTTTTACATCCGCTTAATTAATCGCCATTGTTAGAATAGGTTTATCTTGGCTGTTTTTTAAACTAAACAATCCAGCTAAATGTTATTTAATGCCCCCTCCTCTGATAAAAGATGATTATTTAAACAAATAAGCATTCTACCAGTGATAATGACGATTATCACTGGTAGATATAGCTATGATTTGCGTATAATTACGCCTTCTTAATTCGATATCAGGTGACTTCTACAGCATGTCTAAAATGATCCGGACAAATAGTAATGCTCAAAATAACACCAATATATCGAATGAAATAGCGACTGGATCAGGTCATCACCATAATAACCGTGCTGAACAGCCACGTTTTTTTGAAGAGTCTTTCCTACCACAATCTGTTCGAAGTGATTATTTAAGCGCCGCCGAAGAAACTGAATACGAAATTTCAGTCAACACTCGCCGTGTTTATAATACAAGCTTTAGTGTATTTAGCCGTTATTGTGCCGAGCACCAACTTCAAGCCCTGCCCGCAGATCCACGAAGCGTAATTTCATTTATTGGTCATCAAAAAGAATTGATCCAAGAAAGCACTGGCGTTCAACTTTCAAAGCAAACATTAACCACAAGGTTGGCAGCAATTCGCTACCATCATATTCAAGCGGGATTTCACTCGCCCACCGAACATCCACTGGTGATCAGAGTGATGCGTGGCTTGAGCAGAAATCAATCTCGCCATGTGAGTGACTATGATCAACAACCCATTATGTATGATGAAGTGGAAATGTTGATCCAGGCAATCGATGAGCAAGTACAGCCATTAACCCGAGCGCGGGACAAAGCGATTATTCAATTAGGATTACAAGGTGGGTTTCGCCGCTCTGAACTGGCAGATATAAAAGTTCAGTATGTCAGTTTTCTGCGTAACAAATTAAAAGTGCGCCTGCCCTATTCGAAGAGTAATCAGCAAGGCCAACGGGAATGGAAAGACCTTCCAGACCATGAACCCTTTGCAGCACTCGACGCCGTGAAAAATTGGTTATCGTTAGCCAATATCGAAGACGGACATTTATTTAGATCGCTTTCCCGTGATGGAAAAAATTTACGTCCGTATCAAATGAAAGACCGACATTCCGGATCTAGTTCATTACTGAATAAAAATAGTGGTTTCCTTACCGGCGATGATATTTATCGCATCATTAAAAAATATTGTACTAAAGCAGGACTGCCCGCCAAATTTTATGGCGCTCACAGTTTGCGCAGTGGCTGCGTAACACAACTGCATGAAAATAATAAAGATCACTTGTACATCATGGCCAGAACCGGACATACCGATCCGCGCTCACTTCGTCACTATTTAAAACCAAAAGACTGAAACTTAACGATCACAGGTCAAGCGTTAACTCCTTCGTTTTAACCTGAAGTTTAACCTGAGAAATAGACTTCACTTGATTCTTCTAAGCAGGAAAAGGATTTCATTCAAAGGACATTAATGTACAGAACTAATAAGTATTAATGGAAACACATTAGATAATTATATAAATAAACAATTTAAGTTATATTAAAAACATCAAATTAGGGCAATAAATCTAATTAATGTTATTTTAAGATTGATATATTTCCAACCTAAAATACTTCTCACATCCAATTTAACATTCTTAAAACATATAAGCTTGGTTAGTATGTAAATTATTCCTGTAATATAAAATCAGCTTTATTGTCATATTGGTACTTTAGCCTTAGGCACGAAATTTAATTCATCGTACTAGCCGGAGTAAAATATGAGTAAGGCCACCTTTGATCCTACACTTTATAATAAAAGTAATAATGAACCCTTTAATCAAGTGTTGGATAAGCATTTATCTCGCCGTAATTTCGTAAAAAGTGGCTTAGGCCTCAGCGCTATGACTGCTTTTGCCAGTGTTGGCTTAACCGCTTGTGGTTCAGACAATGAAACTGTTCCTAAACCTGTCGATCCAGTCACGCCAGTGCCACCGACTAAAAGTAGCGCTAAACTTAACTTTACATCGGTTGCGGGTTCTCGCTTAGATGCGGTTGTCGTGCCAGAAGGTTACACAGCGCAGGTGTTAGCACCTTGGGGCACGCCATTAAACACAAAAGCGGCGCCATGGAAAAATGATGGTAGTAACACGGCCGATGACCAAGCCAACTCAGTGGGCATGCACCACGATGGTATGCATTTCTTCCCATTAAACGATGCGGGTGATGACGGTCTACTCTGCATTAACCACGAATACATTGACGAAGATGCTTTGCATCCTACGGGCCAGACGTTTGACCCCACTTCTGGTCTTCGCACTGTGATCGATGAAGTGCGCAAAGAAATTAACGCCCATGGCGTATCGGTTGTGCGTATAAAACTGATGAATAATCAATGGGAAGTCGTCAGTAATGATGGTCATAACCGTCGATTCACTGGCGCGACTGTGATGGATATCAGCGGTCCTCTGGCCTACTCTTCGCTACTCGAAACCCGCTATTCTCCCGATGGCAGCCAAGCACGCGGCACCTTAAATAACTGTGGTAATGGCTACACGCCTTGGGGCACTTACCTGACATGTGAAGAAAATTGGCCAGGCTATTTTGCCAATCGTGGCAGCTTAACCGCCGATCAGAGTCGCATCGGGATCAGTAAAACCAGTACACGTTATGGCTGGGACGATCTTGCGGGTCATGATGAAGAACGTCTCGATGAATTTGCGCGTTTCGATGTCACGCCAAAGGGCGCAAGTGCTCAGGATGACTACCGTAACGAAGCAAACGGCCACGGTTATATTGTGGAAATCGACCCGTACAACGCCACCTCTCGCGCGGTAAAACGTACAGCACTTGGTCGTTTCCGCCATGAAGGTTGTACCTTTGGCAAATTGACCGAAGGCAAGCCCGTGGTGTTCTATTCTGGCCACGATTCTCAATTCGAATACCTCTATAAATTTGTTTCAAATGCGGCCTGGGATGCAAAGGATGCTGACAGCAGCAACCGCCTGCAAACAGGCGATAAGTACATGGATGAAGGCACTTTATACGCGGCTAAATTCAATGAAAATGGTGGCGGTATTTGGTTACCTTTGACGTTAGATAGCCAAACCACAGACGGCAAAACCTTAAGCGATAGCTTCGCAACTTTGGCCGACATTATTTTAAATACCGCGGGCGCAGCGGATCTAGTCAGCGCGACACCTATGGACCGACCTGAATGGTGCGCGGTCGATCCATTCACAGGTTCTGCTTATTTTACCCTGACCAACAACTCGAAACGTACCGAAGCGAATCCTGCCAACCCAAGATTGAAAAACTACTTCGGCCATATTATTCGTTGGGATGAAGGCGACAAAGCGACTGAATTTACATGGGATATTTTTGTGTTTGGCTCACCCAGCGATGGCAATGCTGAGACCAACTTGTCAGGCTTAACCGATCTCAATCAATTTGCCAGCCCTGATGGGTTAGCCTTTGATAAACGCGGTATCTTGTGGGTTCAAACCGACAATGGCGCAAAGGAAGTTGCCGAAGAAACCAACGATCAGATGCTCGCGATCGTGCCTTCAACACTGGTGGATGGCCAAGAGAAACAAGTAGGCGTAACGGCCGATAATCAAATGGAATTAAAGCGTTTCTTCGTCGGCCCCAACGACTGTGAAGTGACAGGTTTTGCCATTAGCCCAGATTACACTTCGGTATTTGCTAACATTCAGCACCCAGGTAACTGGCCTTATTCGTCTAATGCCGCTGAACAAACACCAGCCGGAATCACATTACGGCCTCGCGCCGCCACTGTGGTTATTCGCAAATCAGATGGTAAAGAAGTTGCAGTTTAAGACGTTATTTAAGGAATATATTTGCTTTAGTTAAAGCGCAAATAATGCTTTCTTGCCAGAGCAAACTTTAGCCTATATAAAACTCCCCTCAAGTGAGGGGAGTTTTTATTTAAGTTAGTCGCTGACTTAAATTTTTATATTACCTATTCATTTCAAAGATTAATTAACGCTTGCCGTTATTGGCCTGTTCAAAAGCTAGTTCAAAGGCATCGGTAAAATCTGTGATTGGCAGAAGATCTTCACGGCAACGTCGATTACGGCCCAATAATGATGATTCAACAAATAAATCAAACCACGTACTTAAGACTTTGCCATTAGCCGCTTCGCCTATCGCCCCTAATGCTAAGGATGCCACCTCGGCGGTGCCAAGTTGAAAGTCATGGCTGCCTTTACGTAATGCATAGGTTGCCAGCGTGTCGGGATCGAAGGAAAGCAGTGGCAAGGAATGCAAGTAAGGACTCTTGCGGAACATTTTAATCGCTTCACGCCAACTGCCATCGAGCATGATCAGCAGCGGCCGTTTACCTTCGGCTAATGTCGACATCGGCACTTGGTTCAATATTGTTTGTCCTTGCTCCGCATATTGGGCTGGAAACACTAAATATGGTTGATATTGCGGCGAATCGAGCAAAGCAAGCAATGCCGCTTCAGGTTCTGTGCGTGACCAAATATAGGCGTGCGTATCTGGGATAAGATCCGCAATCAAGCGCCCGCTGTTAGTTGGTTTTAACACTTCATCGTTGTACATGATCAGCAGGAAACTGGCTTGAGTTTGTAACTGACGGCGCAGCGCACAGGTACAGAACTGCTCACCTAATAGGCATAATGGACAGCGGATCAGTTTTTTACCACGGGCACCAAAGGGTTTAGTCGAAATAGACTTACGGTACTGATATAAATGGTGCACTGCATGTGGGGCTAAAGCCATAAAAACCAATTCTCTTTAAACTTATTAGGGATTGCAGCTAAGTTATTCAGCACTTTCCTCTCGCGGTGGCGCAGTTTATCCCTTGGCGGTAAATGGCGCAATCCGCGCAATGCATTATCGCGATAAAAGGCATTAGTGTCGGTGTTTGATGGTATAAGCTGCTGACTAAACTTTGCATTATGATTAAGGAGATCTCGTCGAATAGCGCAACAGCTGTAATGCAAAACTCCATGCCATCACGCAGCATTTAACACTTGATTAGCGAGGTTAACCTTTCAATTACTTACAGAGGGGATATTGACGCTAAATATCAGTAAGGACTTAACTTAATGGGGAATTACCGTAATATCGTGTGCAATCTCTACTCTATAAATGCATTTCGATAAAAGGTCAATTATGCAACGACATACCCTGCTCGCTACCATGCCGTTATTAAGCGGTGTACTGCTCACTGCAACGCTTTTTTCTAATGTCACTACGGCCCAAACGCTTAATTCCAAAGACATCCAGTCACTTGTTGATTCCGCAGTCAAACCACTGATGGCCGAGTACGGTATTCCCGGTGCGGTGATTGGCATCACCATTGAGGGTAAACAGTATTTTTACCAATATGGGGTCAGTTCTAAAACCACAGGGCAAAGTGTGACAGAACATACCCTGTTCGAGATTGGTTCTATCAGTAAAACCTTTACCGCGACACTGGCTAACTATGCACAAATCGAAGGCAAGTTATCACTCACGGATATGGCCAGTGATTATGTTCCTGCATTAAAAGGCAGCCATTTTGACGAGATTAGTCTCATCAATTTAGCGACTCATACTGCGGGAGATCTGCCGATGCAAGTGCCCGACAAGGTCACGAATAACGCAGAATTAATGGACTATCTTAAGCATTGGCAACCGTCATTTGCCCCAGGGACTCACAGGAATTACGCCAATCCTAGCATTGGCCTGCTCGGCATGATTGCCGCACAGAGTTTAAATAAAACGTTTGAACAAGCACTTGAGCAAACGCTATTTCCACAATTAGGTATGACCAGCAGCTATATCCAGGTTCCGAGCAGCAAAATGGCCGATTATGCCCAAGGCTACAATAAGCAAGACATACCAGTGCGGGTCAATCCCGGCGTATTAGCCGATGAAGCCTATGGCGTTAAAACCACAGCCACGGATCTGCTGCATTTTGTGGAGGCCAATATGCAAATGCACCCGCTAGCTAAGCCACTGCAAACGGCACTCGATGAGACCCACACGGGATACTTTGATGTGGGCATGATGACCCAAGATATGATTTGGGAGCATTACTCCTATCCTATTGATCTTGATAAAATACTTATGGGCCATACTCAAGAAGTGGTGTTTGGCAGTACGCCAGTTAAGCCCATAGTGCCGCCCCTCGCGCCGCAGCAAAATGTGTGGATTAATAAAACCGGCTCAACCGGCGGTTTTGCCGCTTATGCAGCATTTATTCCCGCGCAAAAGCTTGGCATAGTATTGTTAAGCAATAAAAATTATCCCGTTCCGCCACGGGTGACTGTGGGGTATCAGATTTTAACGGGCATAGAAAAACTACAAAAATAGTATCTTTCTAGTAGAGACTATTAAGGGAGATAGGCCGATTTGCTATCTCCTTTTTTATTTGTTCCTTATCTATATTCTAAGCGTGATTTTTTTAGGGTGGCTTGTATTAGGCATCTTATACACTTGCTTACCTCCAATCTCTTAATAGCCAATATTTTTAAGCAAACTCCCATGTAATAAAATAGACAGTGCAGGGTTAATCTGAGTATTAATTCATTTGCAATTATTCGACCTAGTTAACAGACAAATAACCCTACGTAAGTTTAGCTTTACAGCTAAAAATGAAGAGAAAAACTTATGCGTCGCATTAAAAATTATTTCATCAAATCAATATGATTGACACTTGAAGTTACGCTTTTAGGGAGTAAGATGCGCGCAAATACCTTAAGTGACCTTTTTCGGAACTATCATGTCAGGCACGCCACACTCTCCTATTCATCACGATGTCGCTCCAGCGGCGAGTCAGTCTAGTTTACTGTTAATGATTGTCTTTATGGTCGCCTGTGGCCAAATGGCGCAGACGATTTTTGTGCCTGCCCTTCCGCAAATTGCACTCGGGCTCAATGTGGACGCCAGTCAGCTACAAGCAGTGATGGCCTGTTACTTACTCTCCTATGGGATGTTTCAATTTGTGTATGGCCCTGTGTCAGATCGCGTTGGTCGTAAAATGCCACTCGTCGTGGGTATCGCTATTTTCATCATAGGAGCAGTGTTTGCGGCTCAGGCCACAAGCTTTAACCAACTGATTATGGCGAGCCTTATCCAAGGATTAGGCACAGCCAGCGCGGGCGCTTTATGCCGGAGCATTCCCCGCGATCATTACTTTGGCGACCGACTGGTTAAATTTAATAGTTATGTTTCTATGGCCGTAGTGTTTTTACCTTTACTGGCACCATTTATCGGTAGCGCCAGTGCGGCCTACTTCGGCTGGCAAGCCGTGTACTGGGTGTTAGCGGGATTTGGTGCCGTGGTCTGGCTGTTATTGATATTCGCCTTTAAAGAGTCATTACCTAAGGCGCAGCGGGAACATCAAGCCGTTATCGCATCCTATCGGCATGTCCTGCGCCATAGAGCATTTCGAGCTTACTTGTTTTCTTTGATCGCGACCTTTGCGGGTATTGCGGCGTTTGAAGCCATTGCCGGCGTTCTCTATGGCCAATATCTTGGACTGACGCCCTTCATGGTCAGTTGTTATTTTGTGGCGCCTATTCCAGGCTATTTATTGGGCGCGCTGATTGCAGGTCGACAAAATAAGCCACGAAGAGTTATTTATCAAGGTGTTGCGCTGCTCGGTGCTGGCGCCTTATTCATGTTGATCCCGGGGCTTTTCAATTTAGTCGTCGGTTGGAGTTTACTGGTTGGATCGATTTTATTCTTCAGTGGCGCCGGTATGCTGTTCCCTACCCTGACCTCGGCGGCTTTAGAGCCATTTCCACGTCAAGCAGGAATTGCGGGGGCATTACTGGGAGGATTACAAAATTTTGGTGCCGGACTTGCCGCATTGACTATGTCTTTAGTGCCTATGGGCGGCCAGTTGAGCATAGGTTTATTAAGCGCTGTCATGGTGGTGTTAGTGATTTTGTCTTTGTATTACGCCAGAGATCAAAATGACACTCACCACAATTTGATGCCACAGATTTAATGTCCTAGATTTAAAACCATAAATTTAAAACCATAGATTTAATGCCGAAAAATTGAAGTCATAGCGTTCTTATCTTAAGCAAAATCTATTATCGTAATTTAACAAAAAAGCCCACATTGATGTGGGCTTTTTTAATCGGTAACAAACTGTACTTAAACAGAAATATTGGCAAATACGTTGTGCTATAGAACCCAGCGTTACAGAATGCGGCGCAGTAAAAAGTCGGCTTTAAGGCGACGAATTCGGGTCATGATCTTCTTCACAGGTGCAGGATAACTCTGCAAGGTATCCACTTGGCTGTAGTGATATAACCGCTGCGTATGCTCAAGAATATGCGTCTGCTCGGCTTCAAACTGAGCTTTCCAGCAGCCAATTTCATCTTGGATCAACAAACCATTCTCAAGATCCAGCGCCCAAGCTCTTGGATTCAGGTTAGAGCCGGTGATCAAATGCTTATTACCGTCGGCACTGATGCCCTTAAGGTGATAACTGTTGATGCCGTGTTTCCACAGATGGATATTCAGCTGACCATTATCAATCGCCCACTGTTGGCGTTTAGCAAACTTACGCAATGATTGCTCATACATATAGGGCAAGGCACCTATGGTTGAGAAATCCTGCTCAGGTGGAATATAAAAATCGTTAGCCGTCTTGTCGCCCACAACGATGTCGATGCGTTTGCCATTGCGCAAATGCTTAGCCAAGGCGCGCACTAAAATATACGGCGGATTAAAATAGGGCGTGCAGATAAACAGCGAGTCTTTTGACTCTTCCACCAAGGCGACAACCACTTTATTGAGCAAGTTTTTCTTGCGGCCTAGCCCAAGTAACGGCGTGATGCGATTGCCATCACGGGTTTCCTTAAACTGATATTCAGCGTCAGACAATCTCAGCTTAAAGCTGCGCATGTCCGTCTTAGGCGGCAGCACTTCTTGTTCAGCGTCTTGGGTTAACGAACACACTGCAGGATCAGCAATGATGTTTTTCTGGATCATCGCGCGCATACTGCGGGCTAATTCGGCCGACTCAATCAAGTGATAACGGTCGAAACGGTACTTATCATTTTGTTGTAAATAGATATTATTTAGACTGGCACCGCTATAGATCACCGCATCATCGATAATAAAACCCTTAAGATGCAGTACGCCCATAAATTCACGGGACTTAACGGGGACACCTAAGATATCGATGGGATGTTCGGCTTCAGCCATCACTCTGCGGTACATCAAATAGTTACCGCTATCGCCTTTATGGCCAATCAAGCCGCGTCTTGCGCGGTGAAAGTCCACTAATACTTTGACATCAAGCGCTGGATTTGCCGCTTTGGCATCCATCAACGCTTGTAATACTTCACGGCCAGCTTCGTCATCTTCTAAATACAGCGCCGCAATATAAATACTGTGCTTGGCGCTCGCGATACGAGCGAGTAATTCTGCCTTGAAACGGCATGGCGTGAGCAACCACGTTAAAGCCTCGGGTTGAACGGCTATTCCACCAAGCTTATCTAGCAAGGCATCCTCCTTTAATCATGCTGACCACCCCGATAGGAAGCACTGGGGTTCAGTGATAGAAACATCACAGCAATATGTGTTAACTCTGGATAGGCCTCTGTCACTGCCTGCCTGATCGTTTGTTCTACTTTAAGATGGATATCAGGGTCCTTAGGGAACCAGAGTAACTCAACTTGGACGAAGCGTTGATCAATTTTTCCATTTCGAAAACTGATGCTTGGGATCCAATCTAACGTGAAACTCTCTGCATTACCTTTACATATATCCGCCAATGACTGCAGTAATGTTTGGCTGAACGCTGCAACGACCGCTTGTGGTAAGCCGCGCATACTAATATGTGGCATGGTTTAGTTGTTACCTAAGAACCTAAAATCGTAAGGGGTAGAAATTACCGACTTCACCTCGTCTCGGCAAGACTTTTCTCCCAAAAGCCTCCTTAAACCTCGCGGTTTTGCTGGTAATTTGACCTCACGCGATGTAATCCCGCCGTAGCGCCACTATTTAGCTAAAAATCACATCTTTTAGGCTAGGATTACAACCACATTTAAGGGCTGTTTTTTCGGCACACATATCATGTTAAGGGCAATGTAAAAATGTGAATATTAACAGTTCGATATTAATCGGACAGTTCCTGGATTAAGTGATGTTTAACGTGACAAGCCCATACCAACCATCGCAGGTTTTACTGAAGATCCGCTAAAATGTCGGCCAAATCACAAAATAATCTTCAAACCTATTTCGTTTACCCCGAACCCAGTGATTTAGCGTAAACTAAAACGCCTATTTGCGATTAAACCAACACGATAAAAGACGAAGACCATGAACAAAAAAATTCTGCTGACGTTAGCGCTGACACTGCTGTTTGCTTGGGGTATTTTCCATTTTAAAGCTCAGTTGGGATTACTGATCCTGCCACTGTTTATCGGACTGGTATTGTTTGTTACCCTACGTTTATATCGCTTGATGGAAAAGGATGACGGCAGCAGTGAGGATTAGCCCCACATTGCATCGAACTTAACCTGCAGGCCCATGATGTTCTTAATCAAAATGGTCAATAGCTAACATGGAAACGTTACTGAAAACCACTCTGTATGCCAGCCTACTCCTAGCGGCGAGCCACAATATCGCCCGCGCTGAGCAAATCGACGCAGGAGCGATAGAGACCCGAACCACTTCGCTTAGCCAAGCGGTCAGCAAAATCAGCCCTCGTCACTCGCAAATTGCACTGCTGGCAATGGACATGTCGAGCAATCAAGTGATCTTTAGCCAACAGGCCGAGACGCTGTTTATTCCCGCCAGCACGCAAAAGTTGCTCACAGCTGTGAGTGCCATGGCCCAGCTTGGGCCTGATTTTCGTTATGTCACTGAATTATGGACGGACGCACCAATACGCAAGGGCCATATCGCCGGCAGCGCTTATCTGCGTTTTAGTGGCGATCCGACGTTCACTCAAGCCGATCTCAAGGCCATTTTTGCCAGTCTCGTGAAACAAGGCATTAATCGCATTGATGGACATCTGTATTTGCTCGGCGATAAACAAGAGCAAATGCAGGCCCCTGGTTGGGTTTGGGATGACTTAGGCATTTGTTTTGCCGCGCCAGTGTCGAGTTACATTATCAATCAAAACTGCGTCTATGGTCAGTTCAACCCCAGCACGGCCAATAAACCATCGCAGGTGAGCCTGCGCACGGGGAGTTATGGGGTAAAAGTCAGCAGCGATGCGGTATTTGATCCCAAGGCGAGTCGTGAATTTTGCCAGCTCGATTTGGTGCGACTAGGCCAAAACAACTATCATCTACGTGGTTGTTATCCGGGCGGTGAAGCGATTGGGCTGGCGATTGCGGTCAGCGATCCGTTCAAATTTGCCCAAGATAACCTCACCTCGCTGCTCAAAGGCGAGATGTCACTCGCGGGTAAAGTTAAGCTCGGCACAAGCTTGCCCAAAAAGGCGAAATTGATTGCCAGCCATAGCTCGGCGCCTCTGCCTGAATTGCTCGATACTATGCTGCTCAAGTCGGATAATTTGATTGCTGATAGCCTGTTTAAACAGCTTGGCAAAAGTTATTTCAATGCCCAAGGTAGCTTTACCAATGGCGCGGTAGCCATGCAACGGATTTTAACGGAGTTAGGCGTCGATCTGAGTAACGCTAACATTGTCGATGGTTCAGGCCTGTCACGCTATAACTTGCTCAATGCACAGCAGTTAGCGACGGTATTGGCACTCATCCATAAGGACAGTCGCTTTAGCTCGTTAATGACCAGTCTGCCGCAAGCAGGAATAAGCGGCACCTTAAGGTATCGCATGGGTTACAACAAGCCGCCGCTGAAACAGCAAATTTTTGCTAAAACAGGCTCGATGCAAGGCGTGTCTAACTTAGCGGGGTTTATCCGTTTGCCTGAGCACAGTGACACCCTGTTTGTGGTGCTTGAGAATGGCATGAGTCCCGAGCTTAAACATCAGCATAAACCATCGTTTAATGCCGAGTTTCTCAAGCAATTGATTTCAGTGCTGCAAGTGCCATCCCCCACCACAGCAGCGCTTAGTACCGCTGCTCACTCGGTCCAAGATTAAATACTGCCGAGTAGAAACAGCATGATATAAAACAAAAAAGCACTGAGTCATCAGTGCTTTTCTCGTTTTTATTTCGTTTTTATTTAAACGAATCTATCAAAGCCTTGTTAAAACAACTCTGCAGGCATAGCCATAGTGGTCGCATCACCGGCTCTGACTTGAGCGATATGGTAATCCGCTTTAGGCAGTAACTTATCAAAATAGAACTTAGCTAAATAGGCTTTCTGCTCGGCGAAAGCTTTATCTTCATGATCAGCGACTTTATCGACCATAGCCAACCAGTAGAAACCATAAAGGGTATAACCAAAGGCATCTAAAAAGTCGACCGCGCAAGCATTAATAAGCGCAGGTTGAGCGACTTTGTGCTCATTGATCGACTCAGCGACTATAACTAATGCATCTAAACGTGCGCATACTGCCGCCACTTTCACCGCATCAACGTGAGTAAATGCGCGCATTTGTGCTTTCAAGTCAGCGACAAATTCATTTAATGCGGCAAGATTATCGCCCGTGACTTTACGGCCGAGGAAATCGATGGCTTGAATGCCATTGGTGCCTTCATAAATCTGTGCGATACGGGTATCACGGACTAATTGCTCAATACCCGTTTCACGAATATAACCATGTCCACCAAAGACTTGCTGCGCCATGATCGTCGCATCAAGACCGCGATCGGTTAAAAAGGCTTTAGCGACTGGCGTTAATAAACCCACATAACGCGCTGCTTTGGCTTTAACTTCATCTTGAGCATATTTGGCCAAATCTAGCTGTTGCCCAGTAAACACAGACAAAGCACGGCCCGCTTCTGTCATCGCTCGAATGGTCAACAACATACGGCGCACATCGCCGTGGACGATAATAGGATCAGATTCACTGCCCGTCGGCGAGCCGCCAGCGGCAACGCCTTGATTACGCTCTTTAGCATAATCAGCTGCCATCTGATACGCCGCCTGAGCACTGCCCAGACCTTGTATACCAATCGCTAAACGCTCGTAGTTCATCATAGTGAACATGCATACGAGACCGCGATTGGGTTCACCAATCAAGAAACCTTGTGCATTATCAAAGTTCATCACACACGTTGCTGAACCTTTAAGGCCCATCTTGTGCTCGATAGAACCGACTGATACACCATTCGCATTCGCTAAGCTGCCATCGGTATTTACCGATATTTTAGGCACTAGGAAGAGTGAAATCCCTTTGCTATCCGGTAGCTTGGCAAGCACTAAGTGGATGACGTTTTCAGTTAAATCGTGATCGCCACCCGTAATGAAAATCTTGCTGCCCGTAATGGCATAACTACCATCATCCTGCGGTAAAGCTCGAGTGCGAATATTACGCAGATCAGAACCCGCTTGCGGCTCTGTCATATCCATAGCACCCGCCCATTCGCCGGAATATAACTTAGGCAAATAAGCTTGTTTTAATGCTTCGCTGCCGTGGGCATTGATACATAAAGCCGCACCCGCAGTTAACGAGCCATAAAGCGTAAATGCATTACAGGCACTGTAAGCCATTTCGTCGACTAAGATCCCCAGCATCTTTGGCATGCCCATGCCACCAAATTCAGGATCGCCACACAAACCAATCCAACCGCCCTGCGAATACTGTTCATAAACGGCTTTGTAGCCATCAGGAGTAATCACTTGATTATCTTGATGTACCACGCCCTGCTCATCGCCCGTCCGGTTCAGCGGATGGATCAACTGACTGCTGATCTTGGCTGCTTCTTCAAGAATGGCATTGGCCGTGTCAATATCGACCATTTCAGCAATCTCAGGCAATTGTGCCCAAGTGTTTGGGGCATCAAATACCTGTTCCAGTAGGAAACGCATATCCGTTAACGGGGCTTGATAAGGGTTCATTGGTAGACTCTTAAACGTAGGATTAAAACAGTTGTTTTAATTTATACCAGTTCACTGTAGAAAACAATCTCATTACAAATACAGCCGCGAATAATATGGAGGTACGTGAGCAAAGTATAAATTCAACCCATAAAAAACCCTTAAGCTTGAACTTAAGGGTCTCTATTTTATAAGCTTTACCACAGGATTGTCGCAGCGTTAGCTCACAGGCTTGTGCTTATTACCACATTAAATCATCGGGGATCGCATAATCGGCATAGGGATCATCTTCAACCACCACAGCTTTAGATTCATCCTGTTGCCACAGATAACCACACCACTGGGGCACCAGCAGTTTCACTCGCTCGGCTAACTTATGTGGTACTAAGTAACTCTTATCTTCATAACGTATTATGCCTAACTGCCCTTTGAGCAATTCTGCCTGCAGTTTTTCATCTATGTATAAAGAATAGATTTTATTATCAAGGGTATAGTTAAATTTCACTTCAGCATAAGCTGGGATCTTAATCGCAGACTTAGTGAACTCTGTGATTAAACCGCGCACCTGTCCACGCTCTGATGCCTCTGCAAAACGTTGCTCGTTCAGCGCTTTATCTTTTAGCGCCTGCAGACGTTTTTGATCGGCCACTTCTTGCTTAAAAGCACTGGAGCCATCATCTATTCGTGATTTTTTATCACGGCGTTTTTGGGTCTTAACGTCGCGAACCTTTTGTTTACTGGCAAGCCCTGCTTTGAGTAGCTGCTCTTGTAATGCATTAGCCATGGATCATTACCTACTTAATTTCTATAAAATCAAAGTTCTCGATTTTGAATATCAAACATCTAAAACCAAACTACATTTTTGCGGCCAATTCGCCAAGCTCTGTCATCGCAATACTGGCGCCGCCAAGTGACCAACCACCATCGACCGGCAGCACAACTCCCGTAATATAGGACGCCAATTCGGAGCCTAAGAATAACGCAGCATTAGCAATATCCTGGCCTGCGCCGTTACGTTTTAATGGAACGGATTGAGCAACCTTCTGCTGTAATGCGGCGCTGGGTGCAAGGCGATTAAAACCTTCAGTGTTTGCTATAGGGCCTGGCATAATCGAATTAATTCTCAGCCCTTCACACCCCCACTCTAACGCTAAGGTTCGCGTCAGCATATCCACGCCAGCTTTTGCCGCACACACATGCACTTGCATGGGCATAGCGATCGAAGCCTGCGGCGCCGAAATCTGGATAATATTGCCATTGGGGCGACGCAGCAAAGGATAAGCCTGCTTTAGCACTTGAAAACTGCCCAGCAAATCAATGTCCATCACCGACTTAAAACCATTAGCCGAAAGCTTTGCGGCGCTGGCAGGGAAATTCCCCGCCGCGCCGCTAATCAGCACATCGATAAAACCAAACTCAGAAGCGATTTTATCAAAACCGACTTCAAGGGCGCTAAGATCGCGCACATCAAAACTCACACCTAAATGAATACCATCAGGATTGGCCTGCTGCAGCTGCAATACCGCAGCATCAACTTTATCTTGGCTGCGACTCGCGACTGCGACATTGGCGCCAGCCTGTGCGAACGCCACTGCAATGGCGAGATTTATCCCACTGGTACCACCAACAACGACAACATTCTTACCTTGATAGTTAAACATCGTAGCATTAAACATGGGCGTTCTCCGTGAACTGTGAGATATGCACTCAGGGTGTGATTAATTATTTTATGTTGCCATTCAAGATACTATTTCAATTTTTATTAATCATATCAAGGATACCAACCAGCGATTCCAAGCTTTTTTATACAAACGACGGTCAAACCGCGATTGAGACTACTATTGAAACGTCTATGCCAATGATTGGTGAATCGCTTGCAATGCCGCTAATGGATCGGCGGCTTTGGTGATCGGACGGCCTATCACTAGGTAATCTGAGCCCGCTGCTATCGCTTGAGGTGGCGTCATCACCCGGTGTTGATCGCCAGCATCACTACCAACTGGGCGGATCCCCGGCGTCACGAGTTTGAAGTCCTTACCTAACAGTGATTTTAACGCTGTTGCTTCTTGGGCTGAACACACCACGCCGTCGAGTCCTGCTTGCTGCGTCAGTTTAGCTAAACGCTGCACATGCTCAAATGCAGGCACATTGATGCCGAGTAATTTAAGATCATCATCACTCATGGAGGTTAATACCGTCACAGCGATCAGCATAGGCGCATTGTCGCCGTATGGCAGTAAGGCCTTTTTAGCCGCTTCCATCATGGCTAAACCACCGCTGGCATGCACGTTCGTCATCCATACACCCAACTCTGCGGCAGCGGCCACGGCTTTGGCGACAGTATTGGGAATATCGTGAAATTTCAAATCGAGGAACAAATCAAAACCACGATCATGGATATCTTTCACCAATTGCGGGCCAAACAGGGTAAACATTTCTTTGCCGACTTTAAGGCGGCACATGTTGGGATCGAGTTTTTCTATCAGTTGTAAAGCGTGGTTTTTGTTATCGTAATCAAGCGCTACGAGGATAGGTTTAGTCGTCATCATCTCTCCAACAGAGTTACACTAACTATAGATATTATCTTATTTACTCGCCGTCTAAGCCTCTGATCCGCTTGATACTGCCCCAGTTTTTACAGGAAGGACAATGCCAGTAAAGTGCATGGGAAGGGAAACCACACTCTTTACAACGGTAGCTTGGACGGAATTTAATTTGTTGCTCAACGAGCTGCTCTAGCATAGTTAAACTTTGCTTGGCTTGCCCTTCCTCTGCTTGACGTAAATGCATCTGCATCAAGTGCTGAAAACCTTTCATGGTCGGATGGCGATATAGGGCATCGAGCACCATGGTCTCTGCCGCTTTAATCTCATCCAGACTTATCATGTGCTGCGCTAAGGCAACAACCACAGAAGCACCCGCGCCATCGGCCATGGCGCCCGCCAGTAACTCTTGGAAGCCTTCTTTGTCTTGTGTGTCGCGATAAACTTGTTTGGCCGTGGGGATTGCATCGGCAAAAAGCTCGATATCGGCTTTTTTCAGTTGCAGCAGCATTTGCTTGCACTGGGCATAATCTTGAATATCGAGGTATTTTTTCGCTAAGGTCAATAATGCTCGGCCGCATTGCGGATCTTGCTTCAGCGCCTGTTGCAGCAGTTTAATCTTCTGTGTATCGTCGCTGGCTTCATCGGCTAACTGGCAATAGAAATGCGCCGTTAACGGCTTTAAGACTTGCTGACGTTTACGACTTAGACGCTTAGTGATATCAATGGCTTTTTGCCACTCTTTAATCACTTGATAGATAGCAATCAGCTGAGTTTCAGATTCTTCGCTGTGATCATCTTGGCTAACCAAGTTGATAAAGATTTCTTCGGCCCTGTCGTAAAAACCCGCGGCCAGATAATCTTTACCCAGCTCCATCATAGCGATGTCGCGCTGCTCATTGGCTAAGTTTGGACGGGCAATTAAATTCTGATGGATACGAATGGAGCGGTCGACCTCGCCTCGCTTGCGGAACAGCGAACCAAGTGACAGATGGGTATCTATGGTTTCATCGTCAACATCTAGCATACTGATAAACAAATCGACGGCTTTATCCGATTCGTTCGACAGTAAGAAATTGAGGCCAGTAAAGTAGTCCCGGCTCAATTGTTTACGTTGATTGCTTTGATTCTGCCTTATGCTCCGTCGCCCCATATACCAACCGTAGGCGGCAGCAATGGGAAGCAACAGAAAGAGTATCTCAAGCATATTAGGCGTCTACATCCTGAGGGGCTTTAGCCATCACTTGGTTTAGTTTCTTTCTCGTTGTCGCTAAGCTCAATTTCAAGCGCACGATATAGTAGCTTGCAACTAACCAGCTCAAGATGAAACCAGCAAAAAAGACGATCGCTAGCACAACAGGTAAACGATATTCACCCTGTGCGACAAAATAGCTAATGGTCACCACTTGTTCGTTACGCGCGCCAAAAATCAACGCCAGAATAAATAACAGTGCCACAAGCACAGTTGCTACAAATGATTTCACGCTGCACTCCCTAAACGCGTTTCAATTTAATGATTATCCAAGAAATTCACTGAGCTGACCAGCATTGCCTTGCAATAGATACAAAAAAGCCTCCTAACGGAGGCTTTTTACTATGCGGTCAATCACACATTAACGGCGTCAACACGCTCGCGCAGTTCTTTGCCTGGCTTAAAGTGCGGGACGTATTTACCTTCCAAATCGACTGATGAACCAGTCTTTGGATTACGGCCAGTCCGCGGTGCACGATAGTGAAGCGAGAAACTACCAAAGCCACGGATCTCAATACGATCACCGCTTTCTAATGTTGTTGCCATTTGCTCCAACATTTCTTTGATTGCGCCTTCAACCTCTTTCGCCGACAGCTGCGACTGCCTGGTGGCGAGTTTTTCGATAAGTTCAGATTTCGTCATCCTAGCTATCCCCTATTATCAAGCCAAACACAGTCGCCTAATGGGGAGAGAAGTCTCCCCAAACAACAGGCGATTATTTACGAGCTGCTTTAAACGCTTCAGCCATTGCATTGCTAATAACAGCGTCATCTTGTTTGTTCAGAGTCGCCATTACTTCTTTCTCTTCAGCTTCGTCTTTCGCTTTGATTGACAGGCTGATAGAGCGGTTCTTACGGTCAACACCCATGAACTTAGCTTCGATTGCATCACCTACATTATAGACAGTAGATGCATCTTCGATACGCTCACGTGAAATGTCAGCTACACGGATGTAACCTTCAACAGTGTCAGCCAGTTCAACAGTCACACCTTTAGCATCAACAGCAGAAACAGTACCGTTTACGATAGTACCTTTCTTCTTGTCAGCCAAGTATGCGTTGAATGGATCATCTTCAGTTTGCTTAACACCTAAGCTGATGCGCTCACGCTCTGGATCTACAGACAGAACCACTGCATGGATTTCATCGCCTTTCTTGTATTCAGAAACTGCGTCTTCGCCAGTACCGTTCCAAGAAATGTCAGACAGGTGAACTAGACCATCGATACCGCCGTCAAGACCGATAAAGATACCGAAGTCAGTGATTGACTTGATCTTACCAGAAACCTTGTCGCCTTTGTTGTAACGAGTTGCGAAGTCATCCCATGGGTTGGTCTTACATTGTTTCAGACCAAGAGAAATACGACGACGCTCTTCATCGATGTCCAGAACCAGAACTTCAACTTCATCACCTAAGTTAACAACTTTAGATGGGTGAATGTTCTTGTTAGTCCAATCCATTTCAGAAACGTGAACCAGACCTTCAACGCCTTCTTCGATTTCTACGAAGCAACCGTAGTCAGTTAGGTTAGTAACGCGACCAGTTAAACGTGTGTTTTCTGGGTAGCGTTTGCTGATTTCTAACCATGGATCTTCGCCAAGTTGTTTCAGACCTAGAGACACACGAGTGCGCTCACGATCGTACTTCAGTACTTTAACGTTGATTTCATCGCCAACATTGACGATTTCTGATGGATGTTTAACACGTTTCCACGCCATATCTGTGATATGTAGCAGACCGTCAACACCACCTAAATCTACGAATGCACCGTAGTCAGTCAGGTTCTTAACGATACCCTTAACAGCTTGACCTTCTTGCAGGTTTTCTAACAGTGCATCACGCTCAGCGCTGCTTTCTGATTCGATAACTGCACGACGAGAAACAACAACGTTGTTACGCTTCTGGTCTAGCTTGATAACTTTGAATTCTAATTCTTTGTACTCTAAGTGAGCGGTGTCGCGAACTGGGCGCACGTCAACTAGAGAACCTGGTAAGAAGGCACGGATACCGTTTAATTCAACAGTGAAACCGCCTTTAACTTTACCATTGATGATACCGATTACAGTTTCAGCATCTTCATAAGCTTTTTCCAGAACGATCCAAGCTTCATGACGTTTCGCTTTTTCGCGAGACAGTTGAGTCTCACCGAAGCCGTCTTCAACAGAGTCAAGAGCTACGTCAACTTCATCACCAACAGCGATTTCTAAAACACCTTGAGCGTTTTTGAATTGTTCAGCTGGGATTGGGCTTTCAGACTTCAGACCCGCGTCAACCAGTACCATACCGTTTTTGATTGATACAACAGTACCACGAACGATAGAACCTGGACGGAATTCCAGAGTTTGAAGGGATTGTTCAAATAGATCAGCAAAAGATTCAGTCATGTTTAGGTTACTTTCTTTATTAAACCACTGTCCGTCCTAGACGTGGAGTCAGTCAAATTATCCGTATCATCCATAATACGAATACCTATCCGGTGGGCTAACTTAGTTAGTGTCGGATAATTTTTGGTTGATAAAGTTAAGCGCAAGCGCTAACACTTCATCAATACCCTTTCCGCTTGTATCGATAATGAGCGCGTCCTCGGCGGGGACTAAAGGAGCCACCGGACGATTCATATCGCGGTCATCACGTTCGATAATTTCACTTAAAAGGCGCTCGATATTAACATCGAAGCCCTTGTCCTGCAACTGATTATAGCGTCTTTGGGCACGCTCTTCAGCTGAGGCGGTTAAATATAATTTTGCCGGCGCACTTGGGAAAACCACGGTTCCCATGTCGCGACCATCGGCAATTAATCCTGGCGCCGTTTTAAAGGCCCGTTGACGACGTAATAAGGCTTCTCTCACCCGTGGAAACGCGGCGACTTTCGAAGCGGCATTCGAGCACTCTTGAGTGCGAATATCGGTGGTGACGTCTTCACCTTCCAATATCACTTGAACCGGATCTTTATCATTGCCTGTTAGAAACTTCACATCGAGATGTGCCGCTAACAGCGTGATAGATTCTTCATTTTCCAGTTCAACGTTATGATGAATTGCTGCGAGCGCAAGAACTCGGTAAATAGCACCACTATCAAGTAGTTGCCAACCTAGATGCTGAGCCAATAATTGACTAATTGTACCTTTGCCAGCACCACTTGGGCCGTCGATTGTGACTACAGGAGCCCGTTCAGACATACATTCCTCCGCAAAAAATTACCATCATCCGTGAGTTCATCAAGTGAGCCCCCGAAAATGAGCGCGCCGCATTGTACAACAAAAGACAAACAAAATCCGTGGATTTTTTATGAAGATTAGCAGCCGCGCAAATACGGCTGACTATTCTTGACATCGCTTGTTGTTACAAAAACAAAACAGAATGATTTAGCCTTGCAGACTCGCAAACTGCTTAAAGTAGTCTGGGAATGTTTTAGAAGTGCAATCAGGGTCATTAATGGTAATACCGCAATCTGCAAAGGCCAGCATCGAAAAGCACATAGCCATGCGGTGATCATTGTAGGTATCAATTTCGGCGGTGTTAATCACGGCAGGTGGGGTGATTTTAATGTAATCGTTCCCCTCTTCCACCTCGGCGCCTACTTTACGTAATTCCGTCGCCATAGCCGCTAAACGGTCGGTTTCTTTAATACGCCAGTTATAGATATTGCGAATAACCGTCGTGCCTTTAGCAAATAACGCGGCCGTTGCAATGGTCATGGCCGCATCGGGAATGTGGTTCATGTCTAAATCAACGGCCGTTAATTGAGAGCCACGGGCAATAATATAGTCATCACCCCACTCGATATCTGCGCCCATTTTTTCAAGCACATCGGCAAATTTCACATCGCCTTGAATACTTAAACGGCCCACACCGGTGACTTTGACTTCACCGCCCTTAATCGCCCCTGCGGCGAGGAAATACGATGCCGATGACGCATCACCTTCGACCAGCACTTTACCCGGTGATACATAACGCTGGCCTGCAACAATCTCAAATCGGGCATAGTCATGGTTGATGACAGTTACGCCAAATTGCGCCATCAGGGCCAGTGTAATATCAATATACGGCTTAGAAACTAACTCGCCTTTGACATGGATATTCACGCAGCCCTTTGCAAGCGGCGCCACCATCAATAGGGCGGTTAAAAATTGGCTCGATAAATCACCCGCAATCTCAACATCACCGCCATTAAGACCCGTTGCATTAATCGTCAGCGGGGGGAAACCGTCATTTTTAAGATAAACGACATTAGCACCGAGTTGCCTTAAGGCATCGACTAAGTCGCCAATCGGGCGCTCTTCCATACGCGGTTCGCCCGTGAGGGTAAATTCGCCTTGGCCAAGAGTTAAGGCGGCGCACAAGGGGCGCATTGCCGTGCCTGCATTACCTAAAAATAATTCCTGCGCAGATTCTGAGGAAATCACACCGCCTAAGCCATCGAGTTCACACACAGTATTGTTTTGCGATAAACGGTAGTTCACCCCTAACTGCTTGAGGGAGGCCAGCATGTGGCGAATATCATCTGAGTCGAGCAGATTGGTGAGCGTGGTCGTGCCTTGGGCTAAGGTGGCCAATAGTAAGGCACGATTTGAAATACTTTTTGAGCCCGGAATATTGATCTCACCGCGGACTTGCACAACAGGTTCAAGACGTAATTGCTTCATGAATAAATCTTCTTTCTCTATAGGGCGTCATCATCACGATCACGCGGACTGAATACGCAAAATGGCAACTTCACGCTACACAGCGTCAAGTTAAGATTACAAATAAAAGGAGATTGGGGCCTTGTTGGTGCTTCGTCGTTATAAAATTACCGATTGTCGCTAAGGATTCAACCGTTTTTTCGAGAAAAATGGCATTTTGGTCAGATTATTTACTGAGTTCAGTGTAAAAATAACAAAAACGCAAAATTTATGCGGTTAATTTAGGATTTAACCGTATTTTTGGCAGGCTTTTTTGCCAAGATAACTGGCGTGTAATCACAGTTTTCACTTTAAATACTTTACCTTTGCGCGCTATTCTAAGCTCCAAACGATAAATAACGCATATCTGATACAAACAATCACGTTTGCACTATAACCAGAAAGGTAGATGGAGCTATGTTTAACTCACTTATCGCAATGCCTGCGGATCCCATCCTTGGCTTGTTGACTCAGTACCGCGAAGACACTCACCCACAAAAAGTGGATTTAGGTGTGGGCGTTTATAAAGATCCTACCGGCGTGACCCCAATCCTTAGCTGCGTGAAAAAAGCCGAGAAATTCCGTCTCGATACCGAAACCACCAAAGTGTATATCGGTCCAACCGGCTCGCCACAATTCAACACCTTAATGACAGAATTAGCCTTTGGTGCAAATCACAGTGCTATTCTCGCCAATCGTATCCGTACCGTTTCTACACCCGGTGGTACTGGTGCACTGCGCGTGGCAGGAGATTTTATCAAACGCTGCAACCCGAATGCGGTGTTATGGGTAAGCGACCCAACTTGGGCAAACCATATCGGTTTATTCGAAGCGGCTGGCATTACCGTTAAAACCTATCCGTATTATGACTACGATAGCAAATCATTGAAATTTGATGAGATGCTTGCTGCACTATCGCAAGTCAGCCCAGATGATGTGGTGTTATTCCACGCCTGTTGCCATAACCCGAGCGGAATGGATTTAACTACAGAACAATGGGATAAAGTGGTTGCCCTGACAAAAGAGCAAGGCTTTACCCCACTGATTGACATGGCATACCAAGGCTTTGGTGATGGTGTTGATATTGATGCCTACGGCGTGCGTCAAATGGCGGCAGCGGTCGATAATATGATCCTTTGCAGCTCATGCTCGAAAAACTTCGGTTTATACCGTGAGCGTATCGGTTCGTGTTCTGTGATTGCCAAAGATGCCAATACCGCCAATGTCGCGCAATCTGTGCTGCTTTATGTGGTTCGCTGCCTCTACTCTATGCCACCTGCCCACGGTGCCGCGATTGTTGAGACGATTTTGGGATCGGCAGAATTGACCCAAGAATGGCTAGATGAGCTGAAAGTAATGCGCGATCGCATTAACGGCAACCGCGCCATTTTAGTGGATAAACTTAAAGCCAATGGCGTAGACCGTGACTTTAGCTTTATCGCCCGCCAAAAAGGCATGTTCTCCTTCCTCGGGGTGAATCCAGAGCAAGTGGCGCGCCTGCAAAAAGAATTCAGCATTTATATGGTGGGTTCAAGCCGCATCAGTATTGCTGGGATCAGTGAAGATAACGTCGATTACTTAGCCCAATCGATCGCTAAAGTGCTCTAAGCACAGCTGAGTTTATCTGCACAGCTCACTCTGTTGTATTCACTCAATAAAGGAATACAGCAGAGTTCACTTACCGCCTCAAGTGTTAAATTTTTTAATCATCCCACCCGATAAGTTTTGGCAGTTTATTATCCTCTATTTCATATCCCCAATATGACAAGCAAGGCCACGTCTCACTGTTCAAGCATTTATTTTTAATCGTAAAACCACATTCTAGCGATTTTGACATCGCGGCTTTATCGCAATAAGCCACAAATTGTGACCTCAGTCGGCGGATTTCCATTTCATTAATCAGGACTGCGGCTATTTTCACTTTTTAAAGCCAACGCCACTGAGTAGATTAGTGGTCATCATAGAACTTGTGGATGTTCAGCCATGTTATTACAAGATAAATTAGTGCAAATCGTCACCAACCCGCAGCTTTCACCCAAGCAAAAATCCAACTATTTAGCGTTAGAGGCAGAGGCGAGTTTGCCCTACATGCCGATATCGACTGAGGTAAAAGCCGCGATGAATGACGGTATTATTTGCGACATGTTTGAAGGCCATGCGCCGTTTAAACCACGCTATGTGTTGCCAGATTATGCCCGCTACCTTCAACAAGGCTCTGAATACTTAGAGTTATCTGCGGCAAAAAACTTGGACGAAGCCATCAATGCCTTAACGATTCTGTATCATCACGTGCCATCGGTGACCAATATCCCCGTGTATTTAGGTCAGCTGGATGACATTTTGATGCCTTTCGTTGAAGGAATGGATGCGGAAGTCCTTTATCGTAAATTAAAACTGTTCTGGATCATGCTCGATAGAACCCTGCCCGATGCCTTTATGCATGTGAATATTGGCCCTACAGATAACATCATTTGCCGCACCCTACTGCGCATTGATGCCGAGTTAAAACAAGTTGCACCCAATTTGACTTTTATGTACGACCCCGCCGTCACACCGGATGAATTGTTGTTGCTTGCGACCACCAATATTTGTCAGTGCAGTAAGCCGCATATCGCGAATTACCCACTGCATGCCAGTGCGTTTGATGAGCGCGGTTTTGGTATTGTCAGTTGCTACAATGCCTTGCCGTTAGCGGGCGGCGCCAATACCTTAGTTCGACTTAATCTTAAAGAAGTTGCGTTAAAGGCCAATTCTATAAACGATTTTTTTGATACTGTATTGCCAAATTACTGCTCACTCACCTTTGAGCTCATTGAAGCGCGCTCGGCATTTTTGCATCAAGAATCACACTTCTTTGACAGCTTTTTAGTTAAAGAACAATTGATTGATGAGTCGCGTTTTGCGCCAATGTTTGGCATTTATGGCATGGCGGAAGCGGTGAATATTCTGCAATCATTAACAGCCAGTGGAGAAGTGATGCCAGCAAAACACGCTAGCTATGGCCATGATACGGATGCAAATCAGCTGGGCTATCGTATTTCTGCCACGCTCGATGCCATAGTGAAATCCACACCCGTCGCGCATGGTTACCATGGGCGAGCACTGCTGCATTCACAGGGCGGCATCAGTATCGACAAAGACGTGACCCCAGGCGTTCGCATTCCCTATGGCACTGAGCCCAATCCCATCGCTCACATTCAAGCTTTAGCGCAACATCATCAGTATTATACGGCGGGGATTAGCGATATTTTGACTATCGATGAAACTGTAAAATCCAATCCACAAGCCATGTTCCAGCTGTGTAAAGCCGCGCTTGAGTTAGGTTTTAGGGAATTTACCGCCAATGTCGCCTCTAACGATTTAATGCGCGTGACTGGCTATATGGTAAAACGCTCGGACATTGAAGCATTTAAGCAATGTGGCTCACGCCTCAATACCACAGGCTTAGCCGCGGAAGCGGCGGTTAATACGGGAATATTGCAGCGCCAAGCACGAGTCATAGCCCATGAGCACTCCCCTTGTGTCTTTGAATAGGCAAGTAATGGTCAGTCAGCTATTGCCCTTTTCCTGCGTTGACGGGCCTGGCAGCAGGCTCGTGTTATTCCTGCAGGGCTGCAACTATCAATGCAAAAACTGCCATAACCCACATACCATAGGATTGTGCGATGCCTGTGGCGATTGTGTCGCCACCTGCCCTGACAATGCGCTGACATTGATAAACCTCAATAACAAGCCTCGTATTCGCTGGGATAGTGAGCGTTGTAGCCAATGCGATACCTGTCTTGCCGTATGCCCGAAACAAGCGAGCCCTAAGGTCACGCATTACACAGTTGAAGAAATACTAGGGATTCTGCACAGTCAGCGTCACTTTATTAATGGTATTACCGTGAGCGGCGGCGAAGCGAGCCTGCAACTACCGTTTATTATTGCGTTGTTTCAAGGGATTAAGGCCTCTGAATCGTTATCACACTTGAGTTGTATGCTCGATACCAATGGCAGTTTGAGTCTAACTGGTTGGCATAAACTGCTGCCCTTTTTGGATGGCGCCATGGTGGATCTCAAAGCGTGGCAGCAAGATACCCATAGATACATTACTGGTCGGGACAACCATGCCGTGTTCACATCCATTCAGCTATTGGCGCAGCAGCAAAAACTGTATGAAGTGAGATTGCTGCACATTCCGAGCATCACGGATTATGAACAGGAGATAGAAGCGCTGGCGACCTATTTGCTTCAGCTAGGTGCGGATACACGGGTCAAGTTAAATGCCTTTCACCACCATGGCGTTGTCGACGACGCGTTAACGTGGCCAAGCTGCACACAAGCCGATATTGAACGCTTAGCCGCAAAGCTTGCAAAGCGAGGCGTCACCAATCTTATCTTACCCTCTTGCTATATTTAGCGACTGCAAAGCAAAATTTGCTCGTACAGCCAGCGTAGCGCGGGATCTTTCATACTTTGTCTATGCCAAACGAGACTGTAAGCCACTTTGCCATATTCTATGGGTAAGGATTTAACGGTTAAGCCTTTAGCTTGGCTGGCAATAGATGCCCAGCGGCGCGAGCAGGTGAAAAGCAGTTCACTGTGGTGACACATTAACGCTGCGCTGCCAAAGTCAGGGACTGAAATGGGTACAGCACGTTTTTTAGATTGCTGGGCGAGCAAAATATCAAAAAATGGCGTACTCAGATCCGTATCGGTAATGCCAATATGGCGGTAACTTAGGTAATCATCGAAGCTGATCTGCGACTGTTTAGCCAAGGGATGGGATGAATTCATCAGGCAGACCATTTCATCGCTGAACAAGGTTTCCCACACCAGATCGTCTTGAAGAGGATTAGGTTGACTCAGATCATGGGGTAACAGCACAAAATCTAACGAGCCTTTAATAAGACCATCGAAACCGATATTGTCTTTGCTATAAATATCGAGATGGATATTAGGAGCCAAGCTCAGAATATGGGCACTTAATTTGGCGGCCAGCAGTTCGAACGTGCTTTCGCGCATCGCAAGCGAAAAACGCCCCTCAAAATGTGCTGGATTAAACGCATCTTGACTCATGATCTGATTCATATCATTGATCATTTGCTGCACGCTTGGGCCCAATCGTCTTGCCAAAGGTGTGGCAACCAGTGAGTTGCCGTTACGGTAGAACAGTTCATCGTTCAAACTGTCCCTGAGCTGGCTTAAGGTTTTACTGACGGATGAGGGGCTAAGACATAATCGTTCGGCGCTGGCGGTTACGCTCAGAGTATCGAGCATCACATGCAAAGTGATCAAGTGCTTCATACTAATGCGCGAAAGCTTGGCCAAATCCATCTGTGACATCCTATTGATTTATCTTCTATGCACACTCAAACGCGTACTTTTAAGCATGATAAACAATAGCATGCAACCAACCCAACACATTGCTGAGAATATTCCCCAGTAATGCGCGTCAGCTCACAGGCTTGCACACCGCCCTCTCTAATCCCAGCCATCTCTAATCCAAGTTAACTTTAATCCAAACCGTTTTTAATCCAAGTTATCTTTAATATAAGGTTCTTCCCAAGGTCATCTTGCTTAACGCCAATAATCGATAAATTACAGCCAACAAAAAAGCGAATGCATTTGAGCATTCGCTTTTGGGATATCTAACTTTGGATAGCTAACTTGGAATGGCTAGCTGATG
Source organism: Shewanella scandinavica (assembly GCF_031932065.1). Lineage (NCBI taxonomy): Bacteria > Pseudomonadati > Pseudomonadota > Gammaproteobacteria > Alteromonadales > Shewanellaceae > Shewanella > Shewanella scandinavica. The sequence continues at coordinate 129,992 of NZ_JAUOES010000010.1, read as the reverse complement.
ATAAACATTCAATAAGCATAACGTTTATGTGCAGGCAGCAAAACCTAGGCGCTAAGCGCCGCAAGCTAGTGAGTGACTATATAGCTAAGCCTAGCTATGTTTCGCCGCAAACTCGTTCATAAACTTGACCAAGGCAACTATGCCATCGAGCGGCATCGCATTGTAAAGGCTAGCACGCATGCCGCCGACAATGCGATGACCTTTGAGGGCCACGAGTCCGGCAATTTGCGCTTGCTTTAAGAACTCACCATCGAGCGCTTCGTTGACTAACTGGAAGGTCACATTCATTTGTGAGCGATTCGCTGCAACAACACCATTACGGTAAAAAGCATTACCATCAATGCATTGATACAACATCTGCGCTTTTTGTTGATTAATTTTCGCAATACTCGAAATACCGCCAGTCGATTTAAGCCAAGCAAAGACTTCAGCGGCAAGGTACCAAGCAAAGGTTGGTGGCGTGTTGAACATAGAATCATGCTCGACGGCTAGACGATAGTCCATGATGGACGACTGCGGTAAACTCGGCAGTTTTAACATGTCATCGCGTACTATCACTATCGACAGACCCGATGGACCTATGTTCTTTTGCGCACCGGCGTAAATCAAGCCGTAGCGGCTGACGTCGATTTCACGGGACATGATTGTTGATGATAAATCGGCAACAATTGGCCAAGGTGAGTCTAATTCGTCAAAAATTTCGATACCATCTACTGTCTCATTTGGACAGTAGTGAACATAGCGATAATCGGCATCAATTTTATGTAAGTCAGGTAAGACAACGGCATTGAGTCCATTGTGTTTTTCAACAATATTCAGACTATCAATTTGTGCTTCACCCGCAAGTTTCTGCGCTTCTGCTAACGCGGCTGATGACCATTGACCACTGACTAAATACAGGGCTTTACCCTGCTCGCCGAGAAAATTATTCACGACAGCAGAGAACTGTCCGCGACCACCGCCGTGCATAAATAGCACATGGTAATTTGCAGGGATCTGCATCAGTTCACGTAAATCGGACTCGGCTTGCTCGGTCAGCGCGATGAACTCTTTACTTCGGTGGCTGATTTCCATCACGGAAACGCCTTGGCCATTCCAATCAAGTAATTCCTGTTGTGCTTTTTTCATTACCGCTGCGGGTAACATTGCAGGTCCAGCACAGAAATTATAAATCGCGCTCACTGACACTCTCCTTAATCCCAACCATGATGTATGTATTGATAAAACGAAACCATTCTAAAACGAACAATGCTACCAACAAGCAATGCCATTAAAAAAACGAGCGTCCAATTGGACGCTCGTTAATATGACACTTAATTACTCTTCGTCTTGCTCATCATCAGCAAGCTCGTCTTCATCTTCGTCCAACTCTTCTTCGTCATCCAGCTCTTCATCAAGAGCCTCGTCGGCTAATTCGCCTTCGATAATGACAGGAACAATCGGTAAACCGTTTTCATCCAGCTCGACTTCATCTTCATCACTTTGGATTTCGTCGATACGTTGCAGGCCAACCACTTTCTCGTCGCCCGCGGTGCGGATAATCGTCACACCTTGGGTGTTACGGCCAATGATAGACACGCCGCCCGCTGGTGTACGCACTAATGTGCCTTTATCACTGATGAGCATCAGTTCGTCGTTAAGACCCACTTGCACTGCGCCAACAACTGCGCCGTTACGCTCACTCACCTTGATAGAAACCACACCTTTAGTCGCACGGCTCTTCGCTGGGTATTCAGACAATTGCGTCCGTTTACCGTAACCGTTTTCAGTTACAGTCAGAATCGCGCCATCGCCTTTGGGTACGATAAGCGACACGACTTTTTGACCTTCTTCTAAACGGATACCACGAACGCCCGTTGCAGTACGGCCCATAGGACGTAAGGACAAGACTTCTTCGCCGGTTTCAGGATCGGTTTTTACTTCGCCGGTTTCAGAATCACGGACTTTCTCACCAAAGCGAACCACTTTACCTTCGTTCGAGAACAACATGATTTCGTCATCACCGTTAGTGATATCGACACCGATCAGTTGGTCACCGTCTTTGAGGTTAACGGCGATAATGCCGTTTGCACGTGGGTTGCTATAAGCTGTTAGTGCGGTTTTCTTCACAGTACCGTGTGAGGTCGCCATGATGATGTACTTGTCAGCCGCGTATTCACGTACTGGTAGAATCGCAGTAATGCGCTCGCCATCGGATAACGGCAGCAAGTTAACAATTGGACGACCGCGTGCCGTACGGCTCGCTAATGGCAATTGATACACTTTGAGCCAGTACATCTTACCAAAGTCAGAGAAGCACAAAATAGTGTCATGGGTATTGGCAACTAACAGTTTTTCAACGAAATCTTCGTCTTTCACTTTAGTTGCCGCTTTACCTTTACCACCACGGCGCTGGGCTTGGTAATCGGTCAAGGGTTGATATTTGGCATAACCTAAATGCGACAGTGTCACCACAACGTCTTCTTCGTTGATCAAGTCTTCAAGACTCATATCGACTTCGTTAGCATTGATGACTGTACGGCGAGCATCACCGTATTCTTCAAGGATTTGAACTAACTCTTCCTTGATGACTTCCATCAAACGCTCAGGACTGCGCAGAATAAACAGCAGACCCGCGATAAATTCGAGCAGCTCTTCGTATTCGGCGATGATCTTATCGTGTTCAAGACCGGTCAAACGGTGTAAACGCAGTTCCAGAATCGCCTGAGCTTGTTGCTCAGTCAGGAAATATTGACCGTCACGGATACCGTATTGTGGCTCTAACCACTCAGGACGCGCGGCGTCGTCCCCTGCTTTTTCCAGCATGCCTTGAACGTGGCCTAATTCCCAACCTTGCTCAACCAATTTAACTTTGGCATCCGCAGGTGTTGGTGAAGCTTTGATCAGCGCAATAATTGGGTCGATGTTAGCCAGAGCAACCGCGAGGGCTTCCAAAATATGGGCGCGCTCACGGGCTTTACGCAGTTCGAATACAGTGCGGCGCGTCACGACTTCACGGCGATGCAAAATAAAGCATTCGAGCATTTCTTTAAGATTAAACAGTTTAGGCTGACCATTGGTCAGGGCCACCATATTAATCCCGAAAGAACACTGCATTTGCGTTTGAGCATACAGGTTGTTTAAGACCACCTCGCCCACTTCACCGCGCTTAATTTCGATAACGATACGCATACCGTCTTTATCAGACTCGTCGCGTAGACCGCTGATCCCTTCAAGTTTTTTATCTTTAACCAGCTCGGCAATCTTCTCGATTAAACGGGCTTTGTTCACTTGATAAGGGATTTCAGTCACGATAATGCGTTCACGGCCATTATCTTCGGTTTCCACATCCGCCAGTGCACGCATGATCGCGCGGCCACGGCCAGTTTTATAGGCATCAATAATGCCTTTACGGCCATTGATAATTGCCGCAGTTGGGAAATCCGGACCTGGAATGTATTCCATCAGCTGTTCAATAGACAGTGAAGGTTCTTCAATCAGTGCCAAACAGCCTTTCACGACTTCCGTTAGGTTGTGTGGTGGGATGTTGGTCGCCATACCTACCGCAATACCCGATGAGCCGTTAATTAACAGGTTAGGTACGCGTGTAGGTAATACAGCTGGAATGAGTTCTGTGCCGTCGTAGTTAGGGACGAAATCTACTGTCTCTTTTTCAAGATCGGCCAGTAATTGATGCGCTAACTTATCCATACGGATTTCGGTATAACGCATTGCCGCCGCTGAGTCACCGTCGACCGAACCGAAGTTACCTTGGCCATCTACTAAGGTGTAACGCAGTGAGAATGGCTGGGCCATACGGACGATAGTGTCATAAACAGCAGAGTCACCATGAGGGTGATATTTACCGATGACGTCACCGACCACACGGGCAGATTTTTTGTAAGGCTTGTTCCAATCGTTCTTCAATTCACTCATGGCAAACAGAACGCGGCGATGAACTGGCTTTAAGCCGTCGCGCACGTCTGGTAATGCACGTCCCACGATAACGCTCATGGCGTAATCAAGGTACGAATTCTTTAGTTCGTCTTCGATATTAATTGGCGAAATAGATGATGCCAGATCAGTCATAAACTGCTCGTTCCCCTGAAAAATAGCCGACAACGTATAATCCGTATCATTGCCTAGCCCAAAAACGTGATTTGGCATTCTAACACAGTTATTTAATGTCGCCAGACCTATCCTTATCGAATTGAGAGTCTGGTGGCTTAATAGATGAAAACACTGTCAATTTGGTCGTTTGAGCGATAAACCAGCGTTGAAATTCGCGGCTTAGGATGAGAAAAAATCGTCAAAGGGATGAAGTAAAAGGTCGATACGGAGCACAACAATTAACATAAAACCAGAAAACTGCTGAAAATTCACTCAACCACAAGGGCTTAGCTCAGTCGAACACTTTGTTTATCAAACATAGTCGTTATAATAGCCGCACAATACAGCTACTTCAGGTAATAGCATGCATCAGAATACCAATGTGGACCCACAGGAAATCGCAAAGTTTGAACGTATGGCCGAAACGTGGTGGGATCTCAACGGTGAATTTAAGCCGCTGCATCTATTAAACCCGCTGCGCTTAAATTATATCGATCAAACTGCTGGCGGCATTTTCGGTAAGAAAGTGCTCGACGTTGGTTGCGGCGGCGGGATTTTATCTGAGAGCATGGCCCGCATCGGCGCCGAGGTTGATGGTCTCGACATGGGTGATGAGCCCTTAGAAGTCGCGCGCCTGCATGCCCTCGAAACGGGCGTAAGCATTAATTATGTAAAAAATACCGCCGAGACCCACAGCCAAGATCATCAAGCCTATTACGATGTGGTGACCTGTATGGAAATGCTGGAGCATGTGCCCGATCCACAATCTGTGATCAAGGCTTGCTGCGACATGGTTAAACCCGGTGGCTTTGTGTTTTTCTCCACCATCAACCGCAACATTAAATCCTATGTGCACACGATTCTGGGCGCAGAATATTTACTGAAGATGCTGCCAGTTGGTACCCATGAGCATAAAAAATTCATTAAGCCTTCGGAATTGATTGAGCTTGTGGACAATACCGATCTTATCTGTACCGATGCATTAGGCATCAGCTACAACCCGTTGACGGGCATTTTCAAATACACGCCTAAGGTTGATGTAAATTACATGATAGCGACGCGTAAGGTTGATTGATATGAGTCTGACACAGATCCAAGGCGTACTGTTCGATCTCGACGGCACTTTAGCCGATACCGCGCCGGATCTGGTGCAAGCCCTTAATTTAAGTCTTCAAGACGTCGGCATCGCCGCGCAGCCGTTAGCAGCCATGCGCTACGCCGCATCCCACGGCAGTTTTGCCTTAGTTGATGCGGCGATACCCAATGCGGCGGATGATCTTCGCACTCAAGTTCAGCAAGGTTTGCTCGCCCACTATCAGCGCATTAATGGCGATCACTGTGCGCTATTCACCGGCATTGCAGCATTACTCGATTGGCTTGAATTAGCTCAGCTGCCGTTTGGGGTGATCACTAACAAGCCAGCGCGCTTTACCCGTCCCTTATTGCGAAAACTGAATTTACACTTACGTATGCCCGTTATCATTAGTGGCGATTCGACCAAACACCCAAAACCCCACACAGCACCTATGCTGTTAGGCGCACAGCAACTGAGCTGCGCTCCAGAGCACATTTTGTATCTTGGGGATGCTGAGCGGGATTTGTTAGCCGCGAAGGCGGCGGGCATGTTAGGCGGCGTTGCCCTATGGGGTTATCTGGGTGTCAACGACAAGCCATCGCAGTGGCCTGCCCACGCGCACTTTGCCAGCCCAACTGAGTTACATCAGGCATTAATCGAAGCATTGGCCTAGAAAAACTCGCTAATAAAACGGCGAACAGACGTCACCATGACACTCAAAGATAAACCTTTTGCTAAAGCCAATCTGCAGACACACATAAGTGTGTTTGCCTGATTTTTACCTGAGAATAAAATCAGGCAGTGAAAGGTCGGCGGATAAAAGATCGGCACTTGTGCGCGATCGCGATCTAAAGAAAAGATCGCCTAAAAATCCCCCATGAGTGCGACACACTAACCTGAAATTGAGCTTCAAGGTTAGTCGTTACTAACGCGAAAGCTTATCCTCAACTTATCCACAAGATGTCCCCTGAATTCAGACTTGCAAATAGGGGCAAACCTCACTATCTTGTATCCCAGATAATTTAAAACACCATATCTTGTGTATAGGTAGCAATCAGACACACTAAAAGCTCGCCGCTTAATTGACTCGTTTTCAACCAGTCAGCAGTATTTAAGGGACGGTTATTGATTGTTTTACAAGGATACGTACGGTGAACTTGCTCACCTAAATAGATATAAGAACCAAGGCCTATCTCCAAATGAATAGCACTATGACAGTCACAAAACGCTGTGGCGATCGTGAAAATATCGATCTCGAAAAAATACACCGCGTAATTACTTGGGCAGCCAAGGGATTAAAAAACGTTTCTGTTTCTGAAGTTGAACTGCGCTCGCACCTACAGTTTTTCGATGGCATCCCAACCGAAGCTATCCATGAAACCATTATCAAAGCGGCTGCGGATTTAATTTCTCCAGAATCACCGGACTATCAGTTCCTCGCCGCCCGTTTAGCGGTGTTTCATTTGCGTAAGAAGGCCTTCGGTCAATTCGAGCCGCCAGCACTGTATACTCACGTGACTAAGTTAGTTGAGCTTGGCAAGTATGACATGCACATTCTGCAGGATTACAGCCGCGAAGAACTCGACGTGATGGATACCTATATCGACCATTGGCGCGATATGGACTTCTCTTACGCAGCGGTAAAGCAGCTTGAAGGCAAATATTTAGTTCAAAACCGTGTGACACACGAAATCTACGAGAGCGCGCAGTTCCTCTACATTTTGGTCGCGGCATGTTTGTTTGCCCGTTATCCAAAAGAGACGCGCCTGAAATACGTTAAAGATTTCTATGACGCGGTATCAACTTTTAAACTGTCGCTGCCAACGCCAATTATGGCCGGTGTGCGCACCCCAACGCGTCAGTTTAGCTCTTGCGTACTGATCGAATGTGGTGACAGCTTAGATTCCATCAACGCGACCGCTTCGTCTATCGTGAAATACGTCAGCCAACGTGCGGGTATCGGTATTAACGCCGGTCGTATTCGCGCCTTAGGTAGCCCAATCCGTGGTGGTGAAGCCTTCCACACAGGTTGTTTACCTTTCTATAAGTATTTCCAAACCGCAGTGAAGTCGTGTTCTCAAGGCGGCGTGCGTGGCGGTGCTGCGACCCTGTTCTACCCTATTTGGCACTTAGAAGTCGAATCTCTGCTGGTATTGAAAAATAACCGCGGCGTCGAAGACAACCGTATCCGTCATTTAGACTACGGTGTGCAGCTGAACAAAGTCATGTATCAACGTCTGATCAAAGGCGAAAACATCAGCCTGTTTAGCCCATCTGACGTACCTGGCTTATATGATGCTTTCTTTGAAGATCAAAACGAATTCGAACGTTTATATGTGCAATATGAGCAAGACAGCAGCATTCGTAAGAAAACCATAAAGGCAGTTGAGCTGTTTTCACTGATGATGCAAGAACGCGCTTCAACCGGCCGTATCTACATTCAGAACGTGGATCACTGCAACACCCATAGCCCGTTCGATTCTAAAGTCGCGCCGATCAGACAATCTAACCTGTGTCTTGAAATCGCCCTGCCGACAAAACCATTGAACAACATCGATGATCCTAATGGTGAAATCGCGCTTTGTACGCTGTCAGCACTCAACTTAGGTTCAATCAAAGAATTATCTGATATTGAGCCATTAGCCGACCTCGCGGTACGCGCACTGGATAATCTGCTGGATTATCAAGATTATCCTATCAAGGCAGCACAACTTGCCTCGATGAATCGCCGTACCTTAGGTATAGGCGTAATTAACTTCGCTAACTACTTAGCGAAAAATGGCATGAAGTATTCCGATGGCAGCGCGAACGATCTGACCCACAGAACCTTTGAAGCCATTCAGTTTTATTTACTGAAAGCCTCGATGAACTTAGCCAAAGAGCAAGGTGCGTGTCCGTTATTCCACGAGACCACGTACGCTCAAGGTATTTTGCCAATCGATACTTATAAACGTGACCTAGATAAAATTTGTGCCGAACCATTGCACTTAGACTGGGAATCACTGCGTAGCGATATCAAGCAATATGGCCTGCGTAACTCGACGCTGTCGGCATTAATGCCATCAGAAACCTCGTCGCAAATCTCCAATGCGACCAATGGTATCGAACCACCGCGTGGCCTTATCAGCGTGAAATCGAGCAAAGACGGTCAGCTAAAACAAGTGGTACCTGATTTCGATACGCTGAAAGATAGCTATGAATTACTATGGAAAATGCCAAGTAATGATGGTTACTTACAGCTAGTGGGCATCATGCAGAAGTTCGTTGACCAAGCGATTTCAGCCAACACTAACTACGATCCTTCACGTTTTGAAGGCCGTAAAGTACCGATGCAAACCCTGCTGAAAGATTTGCTCAATGCTTACAAGTTAGGTGTGAAAACGCTTTACTACCATAACACTCGCGATGGTGCATCGGATTCACACGATGACATCACCAATTTAGAGAAAGAAGATGACGGTTGCGCCGGCGGCGCGTGTAAAATCTAGTCTTTAACGTTAACGCGGCTCTTACAAATAAAAAGTATAGGGATCCCGATTGAGTGGATCCCTATCCATTGGAAAATAGCACCATGGCCTACTCTACCTTCTGTCAAACACCCAACGATGCCACCCGTGAACCTATGTTTTTAGGTCAATCGGTCAACGTGGCTCGTTACGATCAACAAAAATATGAAGTGTTCGAAAAACTGATAGAAAAGCAGTTATCTTTCTTTTGGCGCCCGGAAGAAGTAGACGTCAGTCGCGATAAAATTGACTACGGTGCATTGCCCGATCATGAAAAACACATCTTTATTTCTAACCTGAAATACCAAACCTTACTCGACTCGATTCAAGGTCGCTCACCCAATGTGGCCTTTTTACCACTGGTGTCGCTGCCTGAACTAGAGACTTGGATTGAGACTTGGTCTTTCTCTGAGACGATTCACTCGCGCTCATACACCCATATTATTCGCAATATCGTTAACGATCCTTCAGTGATCTTCGACGATATCGTCGTGAACAAAGAAATATTAAGCCGTGCGACCGATATCGCCGCTTACTACGATCACTTGATCCAACTGACTCAAGTGTTCCATTTACTCGGCGCGGGTACCCATGTTATCGATGGCAAAGAAGTCATAGTCAACACTCGTACCCTGAAAAAAGCCTTGTACCTGTGCATGATGTCAGTCAACGCCCTAGAAGCGATTCGTTTCTATGTTAGCTTTGCCTGCTCATTTGCCTTTGCTGAACGTAAGCTAATGGAAGGTAACGCGAAAATCATTCGCCTGATTGCCCGTGATGAAGCACTGCACTTAAACAGCACTCAGCATATTTTAAGCATCATGCAAGGCGGTAAAGACGATCCAGAAATGGGTGAAATTGCTGCAGAATGCCAACAGGAAGCCTTCGATTTATTCTTCAAGGCCGCAGAGCAAGAGAAAGAATGGGCAAAATACCTGTTCAAAGACGGCTCTATGATAGGTTTGAATGAACAGATCCTCTGCCAATACGTTGAGTTTATTACGAACCAACGGATGAAGTCGGTGAACCTGCCGCAACCTTATCCTGAAATAACCAATCCATTACCTTGGATGAAAAACTGGTTAGAAAGCGATGCAGTGCAAGTCGCGCCTCAGGAAGTGGAAGTGTCTTCATACCTTGTCGGTCAAATCGACTCAGCGGTTGATGGCGATGAATTCCTCGACTTCGATCTCTAAGACGCTCACAAGTGACGTTAAAAATGGCATTACAACAGTGACATCGAAAAAACGGCCACAAAACCTGTTTGCGAAGGCGCCAATCGTGCGCCTTCAAGGTCAACCTGTGTTGCTCTTTACCGAGCAACAAGGCACCTTGTTGCAAGCGCTCGAGGCAAAAAACGTCAAAATCTTCTCAGAATGCCGCAACGGTTTCTGCGGTGCCTGCAAAACACGGGTCATCAGCGGAAAAGTCAGCTACTTAAACGAACCCTTAGCCGAACTCAAACATGATGAATGTTTGCCCTGCTGCAGTGTACCAATCGAAGATTTAGAGCTGGATCTATCACCTGAAGGGGCAACTGTCGTCACCTATGCGTGTCAACCTCGTCAGAGCAAACCCAGTTTGGCTAAGACAAAGCAAACACAGCATGAAGCAAGCAACACGCGCACGTTAAAACAAGAAGTGTTTGAAGACTAACAGCGCCAAGATTAGACTTCTCTATAAGCTGCTTTAAATGATCCACTCTGAATAAGCAACTTTCACTTTTTCAGTAAGCGGCGTTAAAACAAGCATTAGCTGTTAAACACAAAGTCCCTTTCAATACTGCCTTAATTAATCCGCGCCAATTAGCGACCAAACGCATTAAACCCCACTCTTCTTCCTTCTCTCTATTTTCAATGCATTCCCGCGGAAAACCAAAAAGCCTGAACTCAGGTTCAGGCTTTCAGGATCTAAAACTTAACGCATAACGCCTAAAGCTTATTGCAGAAGACTTATCGAGTTTCTATAAGCGCATAGCCAGCTCAGCGCCTTGGCGGATTGCACGCTTAGCATCAAGCTCTGCCGCGACATCGACACCGCCAATTAAATGCACTGGCATGCCTGTCGCTTTCATCTCATCCACTAAGGTGCGATTCGATTCTTGGCCAGCGCAGAGGATAACATTATCCACTGGCAATACTTCTGCTTGCTCGCCAACGCGAATATGTAAACCCGCATCATCAAACTTGTCGTAACTCACGCCTGTTTTCATCTTCACATCATGTTGCTTAAGCACAAGACGGTGGATCCAGCCGGTGGTTTTACCTAAGCCCTTGCCCATCTTCGACGTTTTACGTTGCAGTAAATAGACCTTACGATGATCGGTATTGTCGGATTGAGGTTCTGTTAGGCCGCCCGCATGCTGGTAAGTTTTATCTATGCCCCACTGTTGCAGCCATTTATCTGGGTCCAAGGTGCTAGATTGGCGCTCACATAAGTAATGCGCCATATCAAATCCGATACCGCCAGCACCAATCAAGGCTACTGTATTACCGACAGTCACTTCACCCGAGAGCACTTTTTGATAATCGACCACCCGTGGGTCATCAAAGCCGGGTAAGACTAAATCACGCGGCACAACACCTGACGCTATCACTACTTCATCAAATTTTTCGGTCGCCAATACGCTGGCATCGAGGCGAGTGTTTAATCTCAGCTCCACCTTATGCAGCTTAATTTGATTGATGAAGTAACGGATAGTCTCGTTAAACTCTTCCTTTCCTGGGATTTTACGGGCGAGATTAAACTGTCCACCCACCTCGGATTTCGCTTCAAACAAGACAACATCATGGCCACGCATGGCGGCATAAACAGAAAATGCCATGCCCGCAGGACCTGCGCCCATCACAGCGATACGTTTTTTATTTGCTGTGGGTAAGAAGTTGATTTCAGTCTCATAACAGGCGCGAGGATTCACTAAACAGGTTGCGCGCTTGAGGGAAAAGGTATGGTCAAGACATGCTTGGTTACAGCCAATACAAGTGTTAATCAGCTCTGGTGTGTTCGCCGCGGCTTTATTGACAAACTCAGGATCGGCGAGAAAAGGCCTTGCCATCGACACCATGTCAGCTTGACCAGAAGCAATAATCTGCTCGCCGATTTCAGGGGTGTTAATGCGGTTCGTCGCAATTAAGGGCACAGAGACAGATTGTTTGAGCTTTTCAGTTACCCACGCAAAGGCACCGCGGGGCACACTCGTCGCAATGGTCGGTACGCGCGCTTCATGCCAGCCAATACCGGTATTCAAAATGGACACGCCAGCTTGCTCTAACCACTGGGCGAGCTGCACCACTTCATCCCAAGTTGAGCCGTTATCCACCAGATCGAGCATAGATAAACGGAAGATAATGATGAAGTCTTTACCGACTTTTGCCCGTATCGCGTTAACAATCTCAATCGGGAATTGCGCCCGCTTTTCAAACGCACCGCCCCATTCATCGGTGCGGGTGTTGGTGCGCGCACTGACAAACTGATTGATCAAATAGCCTTCAGATCCCATCACCTCAACGCCATCGTAACCGGCTTTCTTGGCAAGAGCGGCTGAGCTGGCGTAATCCTTAATGGTCGAGCGCACTTGACGGCTGGACATGGCAGACGGCGTAAAAGGTGTAATCGGTGATTTAATTTTGCTCGGTGCTTGGGAAAAAGGATGATAACCGTAGCGGCCCGCATGCAAAATTTGCATACAGATCTTACCGCCCGCCTCATGCACAGCCTGCGTGACCACGCGATGCTTACCGACTTGCCAAGGAAAACTCAGCTGACAGGCATGGGGCGTAAGGCGGCCACGAAGATTAGGGGAAATACCGCCCGTCACAATCAAACCCACACCGCCCAGAGCGCGCTCTTTGTAGAACGCTGCCAGTTTCTCAAATCCGCCCTTTTCTTCTTCCAAACCTGTGTGCATTGAGCCCATAAGCACGCGGTTTTTGAGCTGGGTAAATCCCAGATCTAAGGGTTCTAATAAATGGGGAAACGACATTCAAACATCCTTTTAAAACAAGTGATTTAAATCAGCATACCTTGAGTCAAATCTAAGCTCAACCGTTGGATCGAGGCCATCAGTCAAAATCCTTTACAATTGTGTTTAGCCTGTAGCGCCATTTTCAGTTAGCATTGGCAGATTGGACTTATAAAGGAGTGGCAGATGTCCGCTAACCCATCGTTTTTCAAGAGAATATGTTTGTTTATTTGGCACACCCTCAACGGGACGCGTAAACTGATCCTCAATCTGATCTTTTTTGGCATCTTAGCCACCATCATTATTTCTATTGGCAGCAGCGAAGATATCCAAGTAGAAGACAACTCGGCGCTGGTGCTTAATCTGGCCGGCTCGATTGTCGATCAGAAACAACAGGTTGATCCCTTAGAAGCCGCATTCAAGCAAGGCCAAAATGCCAACGCCGATGGGGAAATTCTGCTCGCCGATGTGCTGTATGTGATTGACAATGCCGCGCAAGATCAAAGGATTAGTACCCTAGTACTTGATCTAGCCGATTTGAAACGTGCCGGGATCAGCAAGCTGCAATCTATTGGTGATGCACTTAACCGCTTTAAAGAAAGCGGTAAAAAAGTGGTCGCCATCGGCAATTACTACGAACAAAATCAATATTTCCTCGCCAGTTTTGCCGACACCATTTACCTCAATCCCCAAGGCGGCGTGTCGCTTGATGGCCTGAGTATGTACAACCAGTACTTCAAATCAGCCTTAGATAAACTCAAAGTTAAAGCGCATATTTTCCGCGTAGGGACTTTTAAATCTGCGGTTGAACCCTACATGCGTGACAATATGTCCGATGCCGCTCGCGAAGCCAGCAGCGCGCTTTTAGCCGATGTATGGCAAAGCTACACCCAGACTGTCGCAGGCAATCGCAATATTGAGCCTAACTCGCTAGTGCCCGATGCAACCACTTATTTGGCCGAGCTCGATAAAGCCAATGGGGACTCTGCGGCAATGGCCATCAACATGAAATGGGTTGATAGCTTAGCGACCACGGAAGATTTTCGTCAAACCATGCTAGAAACCGTGGGCAAGGCCAGCAGCGGTGACAGTTTCAAGCAAGTGAGTTTTTATGATTATTTAACCTTAGTGTCGCCATTGCCAAGCTTTGTTGAGCAAGACAGTGTCGGCATTATTGTCGCAAGCGGTACGATTCTGAACGGCACTCAACCTGCGGGCCAAATTGGCGGCGAAAGCACTGCCGAGCTGCTACGTAAGGCACGTTTCGATAAACACGTTAAAGCCTTAGTGCTGCGCGTCGATAGCCCTGGCGGTAGTGCCTTTGCCTCGGAGCAAATTCGTCAAGAATTGCTGGCACTTAAAGCGGCTGGCAAACCTGTTGTCGTCAGTATGGGCAGTTTAGCCGCATCGGGTGGTTATTGGATTTCAGCCAGTGCCGACTATATCTTCGCAACGCCAACCACGCTCACGGGCTCAATTGGGATCTTCGGCATGATCACCACCTTCGAAGATTCTCTGGCCAGTATAGGCGTGCATACCGATGGCGTATCAACATCGGAATGGGCGGGATTGTCTGTGACGCGCACGCTGTCACCGCAAGTTGAAGCGATTATCCAACGTCATATTGAACGTGGCTATTTAGACTTTATCTCGCTGGTCGCTAAAGAACGTAAAATGACCATTGAACAAGTCGATAAGATTGCCCAAGGCCGTGTTTGGAGTGGTAAAAAAGCCCTTGAGCTTGGCTTAGTCGATGAACTGGGTGATTTAGATGAGGCGATAGCTAAAGCCGCTAAACTCGCGGATATGACGCTATTTGATACCCGCGTTATCGAACAAGAACTGACACCCGAGCAACGCTTTATGCAACAGATGTTTGCCTCAGTATCGAGCTACCTGCCCGCCTCACTGAGCCAGTCATCAATGTTAGAGCAAATGCTAGCGCAATTGACCAGCAGCTTGAAAACGTTAACCTCTTTTGATGATCCAAATAACGTCTACATCTACTGCGATACTTGCAACATGATGAACTAAAGCTGCCAGCGTCTAGGTTGCTGCTCGCAACTTCAAGATGATGACAAAGACAAAGCCCGGATCTCCGGGCTTTTTTATTGGGTTTATGTCAGTTAAATCGTATAATTCGGCCACTTGAAGCTAAGAAAACGACAAGAATGACTAAACGCTCCATTTATGTTGCCTATACTGGCGGCACCATCGGTATGCAAAAGACCGATAACGGCTTCGTCCCTGTGGCGGGATTCCTGACTCAGTGCGTGCAATCTATGCCTGAGTTTTACCATGAAGAAATGCCGACATTCGTGATCCACGAATACTGCCCGCTTATCGACTCTTCCAATATGGCACCGACCGATTGGCAGATGATCGCCGACGATATACAAGCTAATTACGATAAATACGATGGCTTTGTGATCCTCCATGGCACTGACACTATGGCGTACACGGCTTCGGCGCTGTCGTTTATGCTGCAAGGCTTGTCAAAACCTGTAATAGTGACAGGTTCGCAAATCCCCCTCGCCCAGCTGCGCTCAGACGGTCAAACCAATTTATTAAACTCACTCTATATTGCAGCGAATTATCCGGTCGCAGAAGTGTGTTTATTCTTCAACAACAAACTCTTTCGAGGTAATCGCTCGACTAAGGCACACGCCGATGGCTTCGATGCTTTTGCTTCGCCTAACTTCCCGCTACTGCTAGAAGCTGGGATCAAAATCAATCTGCGCGCAGGCAAGATCACCGTAGCCAACGATACCCCATTGGAAGTGGCGCATATCAGTCCGCAGCCTGTGGGTGTGGTGACCTTGTATCCAGGGATCTCGACACAGATTTTTGAGAACATTCTGCAGCAGCCGGTTAAAGCCCTCATACTATTGACATTTGGTGTGGGTAACGCGCCGCAAGATGCCGCTTTACTCAAAACCTTAAGGCAAGCGGATGAACGTGGCATAGTGCTGGTGAATCTTACCCAGTGCTTCCAAGGTAAGGTGAATATGGGCGGCTACGCCACGGGCAATGCACTCGCTAAAGCGGGCGTGATCAGTGGCGCCGATATGACCATAGAAGCGGCCTTGGCAAAACTGCATTATTTACTATCGAAAAATTTGCAGCCAGCGGAGATAAAAGCAGCCATGTTACAAAACTTGGTCGGTGAATTGAGCATAGATTAAAGATAGTGTCTTTTAATCTGTTCGTAGTTCTCAATCACTAGCAACAAAAAAGCCCATATTTAATGGGCTTTTTTATTTAAACTCAGATTAAACGACGTCAAATGAGTGCTTGTCTCGGTGCTTTTACAGAGAGCTATTTACAGAGAGCTATTTACAGAGGCTTTTGGATTGAAATTAGTTGATACTAAATCAATGTTAGCGTCACATAAATAGCTAGTCCTAGATCCACGCCTAACATCTTAGCAAACACAAACCACCTTGAAGTCAGTGAGCAATTTATAAATCCTGCACTTTAAACTCAGCAATCGGCTCACCGCGGAATTGCTTTTTCAGCTCGGCTTTAGACAATTCATTGATTTTACCGTCAGGCGCAATAGTGAAATGCTCAGTTTGCTCCAGCTTGCGTGCTTGATACAACATCACGACCTGCAGGGTCGATTCACGCTGCGCTTCACTTAACACAGTGCCATCTTCCCACTTACCCAGCTCTGCTGCACTACGAAGCCTTTCATAGACTTCAATGGGCATTTGATCGATCACTTGATTAATATCTGTCATACACTTTTCCGCTTATGTAACACGATTCTGACTCGTGTGATGAGATAACCCACAAAACCAAACACAAAGCATATTCCAGCGATATTCGCCCGCATACCTTCGGCAGGTTCACCACCCCAAAACCAAATCACCACACCAGCAATAAACAAGGTCATAGCAACAAAACTCTGATTCATTAAGCTGCTGGACTTTTGAATATGACTAATGCGCGATAAAGACTCATTGTCCCCATTGGTGCTCGCTTGACAATGGGGACATGAAGGCGCCTTACTCGACATCCGCTTGCGACACACTGGACATTCAATTAATGCCATATCAGCCTCGCCCTAACGTAATTTATCAACAACGGCGAGCATGGCGATAAGCGATGCTTCACCTAAATAAATACTGCGCTCTGGCGACCAACCCACAAAAGGATCGGCCAGATTGTTATTGTCTTTAAAAGGCATTTCGAGGGTATTGGATAAACACTCGAAGGTCTGAGCGACCCAATTAGACGCAACCGTTAGATTCGCTTGGCCTGGCTCGTCTTTGTCATAGCCAAACTGAGTTTGGAAATCGGCACTGGCTAAGGTTAATGCTTGACTGAAGTCCACTTGCAGCTGTGCCAGCTTATCATTGTAGGCAGGCACGCCCTCACAACCTGCGAGAAACACATAAGGTAAGCCTTCATCGCCGTGGACATCATAAAACAAGTCGACACCGGTTTGCTGCATCTTGTTGACGACGTGGTACACCTCCGGACTCTTTTCTAAACTCGGCGTTTGCCACTCGCGGTTAAGATTAATCCCAATCGCATTGGTGCGCAGATGGCCTCTGACACTGCCATCGGGATTCATGTTCGGCACTATATAAAAATTGGCTTTATCAAGTAGCGCTTTCGCTGTTGGACAATCATTATCGAGTAAACGATTCACGAGACCTTCGACTAACCATTCAGCCATGGTTTCGCCCGGATGTTGTCTGGCGGTGATCCAAATATTGCGTTTAGAAGGATCGCCATTCCCTACTTTCATGAGGGTAATATCGCGGCCATCTAAGGTCAGGCCCAAATGCTCTAAATTGACATCTGGGTGTAACTGGGCGCTGCTGAGTAAATCTAAGTGACGCTCATAGCTGTATGGCGCAAAGTAAGCGATTTGAATCGCATCGCAATCCAGCTCTAAGCTAATGCTCAGTTTGCCGTCTTTATACTGTGTAGGAATACGGAACCAATGCTGACGGTCGTAACTGGCTACTGCTTGATAGTCTTCCCATCCCTTGGTATAGGAAGCCGTCCCCGCGTTGATGATATTTAAGGTGTAATGGTTACCCACCTCACCTTCGAATCGAAAATTGAACCATTGATAAAACTCGCCGCCCGCATCGGGACGAATAGCAAGTTGAATATCGTCTTTATTATCAAGATTGACGACTTGGATATTTCCGCCATCAAAGTTGGCACTGATCCGCATAATGATTCCTAATAGGTTGTTAAAGCTAAGGGCTGTTAATGGCACGCGACTGATAGCACGCGGCACATTTTATTATATGGCCGATAGGATAAACCAAAACATCCCAAGGGGAAAACGAAAGCCAGTAAATTCAGTCAAGGCCGTTGCAGTCGACCTTTTATTGACCAAGTTTCACGCCAAACATCCGTCAAACTTAGCCGTTAACGAGGTAGTAAACGATGGTGTTAAGCCATAAAACTATAACCTTGGCCTCGCACTGTATTGATTAAGTTACGCGGCAAGCTAATGTTAGCTAATTTACGGCGCGTGTTACTAATGTGCATATCGAGATTGCGGTCAAATCGGCCCAGATCTTTTTGTAATACTGAGCGTTGCAACTCTTGTTTCGTGATGACTTGACCTTTTCTTTCAAACAGATATTTAAATAATTTAAATTCGGTTTGAGTCAAATCGACATACCGTGTGCCAATGGTGATCCTATAACTCATATCATCAAAGTTAATCACTTTCGCCGCCACTGTCGCTATTTGCGGTGATTGAGATTGACGAGAACAAAGACGCCGCTCTAAAGCACGTAAGCGAACAAATAGCTCTTTGATGCTAAATGGTTTACTCAAAAAATCATCGGCCCCCAATTCATAACCTGTGATGCGATCGTCTTCATTATCCCGTGCTGATATCATCAATACCGGCGTTGAGCATTCCCGCGCTTTTAACAGCTCAAAACCATTCATTTGTGGCATGACTAAATCAAGCACTATGATGTCGGGTGAAAAGCTTTCAATGCATGCCAAACCATCAACACCATTTACTGCACATGCAACTTCATGTCCTTGCGTGCCCAAGGCATCGGCCAACCACACACTAAACAAGGGATCATCATCGACTAAGAGTATTTTACTCATCCTTAAAACCCAAACGAGAATCTATATCATTTATATTACCATGCGAATCGAGATGACTCTAGACCTATTACATTCGTTAAGAAGTGTGATGTTGGAAACTGTGAACAAAATACGAGAGGAAGGGAAAATTAAACGAAAATTGGCTATATAAAAGTGATGAGTTAAATGATGGTTAACCACTCAAAAATCTGTGTCTGGTTCCATTTCGCAATAAAAAAGCGCCCTAAGGCGCTTTTTAAACACTAAGAGTATTAACTTAGCTTAGAACTTAACCGTTACACCACCGTATATAGTACGGCCAATGGTGTCGTACACTTCTGGAACTGTACCAGCATCACTACCGTTAGTAACGTATAGCGGCTTCTCGTCAGTAAAGTTCTTAACACCTAAGCTAACTGTGGTGCTGTCATTTACGTGATAAGTCCCTGAAATATTGTGATACAGAATAGAATCAACACCTCTTACCGCAGCAAATGGTTCATCATTCACATCATAGTCAGTGTAATTATCATTCATAGAACGGATATAGCGGTTGAAGTACATTACACTCCAGTCATCTTGACCCGCAGAAATGCTGAAGTTGTTACGAACACGAGAGTAAGCACCGAAGTTCCCATCGATAGTGCCAGTATAGTTTTCACCATCTTGCTCATAATTGATGAGATATGTGGTGTCATTGCTGACTTTCCAGTCTAACCCAAACAATGCAAAGCTATAAGCTAAGTTGAAATCAATACCACTAGTATCCTGTGATCCAACGTTTGTTAATGCGCTCGTTAAATTAAACAAATCACCATCGGCAGTAATATTGAATGTGCTACATGCTTCAGCATCACCTTTATGACAAGCATCTAAACCGACTTGAACATCTGCACGAGCAATAGCATCAGTTACTTTGAAACGCCAGTAGTCTAAAGTCAGAGACATGCCATCGATATAGCTTGGTGAGTAAACTAAACCAGCAGTATATGATTCAGATTCTTCAGGTTTTAGATCTTTATCTGATGTGCGGTTAACTAGAATCTGTCCTGTTTGTTCATTCAGAGGTAACCAAGGGTTAGTTAAATAATCAAAGGAACCTGAATTACCACCATATAATTCAGCAACACTTGGCGCACGGAAGCCTGTAGCAGCAACGGTACGCAACATAAGTTCATCAGATGCTACATAAGTCAAACCAATTTTCCACGTTGTAGCTTTACCAAATGTTGAGTAATCATCTAAACGCAGTGCAAATTCACCGGTTAATTTCTCGGTAAAAGGCACACTCACTTCTTGGAAGATAGAGATAACGTTGTAGTTACCGCTTGTTGGATCTTGCTGAGCAGCAGTACTATCACCAGCGACAACTACTGGATCAGGATTAAAAAAACCACTCTCACGGCGGTATTCAGCGCCGATTGCAAAACCCACTGCGCCTGCACTTAAATCGAAAAGTTCACCATTCAAACCTGCAGACAAAGTTTGTTGTTCATTGCCGCCAGTTGATTTCTCGTCATAAGAAACGTCCTTCATCTCATTCGTCAGTGGAGAACCTTCAAACCACGCATATGGATCTGCATAAATAGAAGCGGCCATTAATGTTGCGTTAATAGAGTTATCAACGCCAGTTTTAGCCTCGTTCTTACCAAATGTGTAATCCACATTCCAGTTCATACCAGTATGAACGTCCAAAGAACCCGCTAAGCCTGCGGATAAACGCCAAGTATCGGTATCTTGGTTGTAAATACGAGGTCCAACATCATTCATGCGTCTGTTATATTGCACTTGTCCACGGGCATCAGCTTTAATGCCTGCATCAACCATGCCTTGGTCAAGATTAAGGCAACCAGCTGTTGGATCTTTCACTCTTGGGTCACCGCAAACATTTAACTTGATTTGCGCAGGCTGTGCCGCAAGCTGTTGGTTAGAGCGACGATTGGTATAGATAGCATCAGCCGTCAATACCACATCATTACCTAACTCTTGTGTCATATTTGCAAATAGGCTGCGACGCTCGCTTGGCGTTTGGAAGTAAACGTCATTCGAATAATCATAACCAGTGGCTCTGTTAACCCAATTACCATTCGCATCAATTACCTTCTGGTTTAATGCACCAGTTGGAATAATTGAACTCGTATTATCGAGTGGGTCGTACCAATCTCGATCCCCCTGAATCACGCCACGACGGTCTGCATAAGCGGCACCAAAAGTGTAATTACCACCATCGGTGTTGAAACCGTACAATGCACTGACATCACCGCTTTCACCATCGCCTTTATCAGTGCCACTGCCGTTGAAGTCTAATTGGAAGCCTTCAAAGTCTTTCTTAGTGATAATGTTTACTACACCGGCAATCGCATCTGAACCGTAAACGGCTGATGCGCCATCTTTCAGAATTTCAACACGGGCAATCATAGCAACAGGAATCGAGTTTAAATCAACCGAACTATTGGCACCAGAACCCGAGTTCACCATGCGGCGACCGTTCAGTAGTACCAAGGTGCGTTGAGAACCCATACCACGTAAATCAACCTGTGCAACACCGTCTGCACCGTTGTTTGTCGTTGAACCTACGGCAGCACCAGCCATTGAAGTTTGTACTTGTAGCATTTGGTCAACAGAAGTGAAACCTTCTGCTTTAATCGCAGCAGCATCGATAACGGTTACAGGAGAAGCTGTTTCCATATCTTGGCGCTGAATGCGTGAACCCGTGACTTCAATACGTTCAACTTTTGCTTTTTCTTCCGCAGCAAATGCGCTTGACGTTACAAATGCACCTGAAGTGATAGATGCAACGATAGCTAAGTTAATAGCCGACGCTACTTTGGTTCTTTTGATCATGTATGAATGCTCCCTAGATCTTACTATTATTTTTATGCTTACAGCTTGTACAACTATTGATGTACTAGTGTTGCACTCGATACTGAGGATTCACTTTAACTCCGTCAACACTCAAAATATTAACCAATCAAAAATTGATGTTAATAAATGTGAGTTAACTTGTTTTATTTGATGGTTTTTATTTTCGATAAAACTTAATCGATATAATTTATCAGAAGCTAAGTCTTAATGATGATAATTAATAAGTGATTAACACTGTTAACGAGTTACTTTTATGAAACATGTTCGGCATCAAAAAGTGTGATAAAGATCACATTTAATTATTCAAGCGAGAGCCGCAAACTGGAATGAGATACTGATTAAGCACCACTTAAATTGCATAGTCATGAACATTAGTAACTTATATGCAGCCATAATTATGGAGATAACCTTGCTAAATCAGTGCATAGCAGAAGATACAAACAGTATCAATTGTGCTATTTATGCACACAAAGAAAATCACCTTCGAAATTTCAACAATATTGCTACAAATTATTCCGTATACCAAACCCTAGCAAAAGATAACTGTAGTGAGTATTTGTGTTGAGGATTTAGTAACCTAAGGCAAATTATTAAATTAAGTTAATCTCAGAATA
Source organism: Shewanella scandinavica (assembly GCF_031932065.1). Lineage (NCBI taxonomy): Bacteria > Pseudomonadati > Pseudomonadota > Gammaproteobacteria > Alteromonadales > Shewanellaceae > Shewanella > Shewanella scandinavica. Next base: position 107,801 of record NZ_JAUOES010000010.1, on the reverse strand, counting down.
AAAATCAATTTTGATAGTGGATAGTTCATATTTCTGCTCAATAAACAAACTAAATAGATACATTTGTTAATTAATTTAGGTTCGCGTCAATTAACTATAAATATACAATTTTCTGTATAAAATCTATTGTAATCGTCTAAATACTGAGCTAAAAAAGACGAGGCGCCCTGGAATGCTGATACAACTTAATGATGAGAAACTCATAGCTATCAAGTTTTAAAAAGTCTTATATTTAACGCCATTTCAAACGCTATTCGATTTGCCAAAATCTCACTCCTATTGTAACCAAAGTTAAATTTCACCCATTAAAAAGCGACCACTTAGGTCGCCTTTCATTATCGGTATTATCAAGCAGATGGCTATTCAGGTTTGATCAACTCAAAATGCTGGTATGCCCGTGCGGTTGCAATGCGGCCGCGGGGCGTGCGTTGGATAAACCCTTGCTGGATCAAGAAAGGTTCTAACACATCTTCAATGGTTTCACGCTCTTCGCCGATGGCTGCGGCTAAGTTGTCTAGTCCTACTGGTCCACCCATAAATTTATCGATAATAGCCAGTAACAATTTGCGATCCATATAATCGAAGCCTTCGCTATCCACATCTAGCAAGTCTAAAGCGTGTTCTGCCACAAACTTGGTGACTGCGCCGTCATGCTTCACCTGCGCGTAATCCCGCACACGGCGCAGCAATCGGTTAGCTATTCGCGGCGTACCGCGGGAACGGCGTGCGATTTCAAATGCGCCTTCGGCATCAATATCCAGCTCCATTACCTGCGCCGAACGCGTGACTATGGTGCTTAAATCTTTGATGTTATAGAACTCAAGCCGCAGCGGGATCCCAAAACGCGCCCGCAGTGGTGAGGTTAATGCCCCTGCCCGTGTTGTCGCGCCCACTAGAGTGAACGGCGGTAAATCAAGCTTGATGGAACGCGCTGCTGGCCCTTCACCTATCATGATATCCAGCTGATAATCTTCCATCGCAGGATACAAAATCTCTTCTACCACAGGGCTTAATCGGTGGATTTCATCGATGAATAGCACATCACCGGATTCAAGATTAGTCAGGAGAGCTGCGAGATCCCCCGCTTTTTCAAGCACCGGCCCCGAGGTAGATTTAATGTTTACCCCCATCTCGTTCGCCACAATCATAGCCAAGGTAGTTTTTCCCAATCCTGGCGGGCCATAGATCAACATATGGTCTAAGGCTTCGTTGCGATTCTTCGCCGCTTGAATAAACACCTTGAGCTGTGCCCGAGTGTCATCTTGGCCCGTGTATTCATCGAGCATTTTAGGGCGCATTGCCCTGTCGATGGATTCATCTTGAGCTTGGATCTGCGGCTGGATGAGTCTGTCTGCCTCAATCATTGTTCTTCCTTCTCGCAGCTTTCATCTTAATTATCATCATTATTCAATTAAAGCATCGACTTAAGGGCAGCTTTGATCAGGGTTTCTGAATCCATACCTTCTTTGTAGGCTGCAGAAACTGATTTACTCGCCTGCGGCGGTTTATAACCCAGCGAAATTAAAGCTGAAATGGCGTCTTCTTCAGCACTATTAACAGTCGGCGCAGGAGAGTAATTAGATTGCAGCACAAACTCACGCTCTGAACCTGCTGAGGCTTCCATCAAGCTCTTGAGCTTATCGCGCATTTCTACCAGTAACCGCTCGGCGGTCTTCTTACCCACACCGGGTAATTTCACTAAGGTCACTATGTCATCACGCTCAACACAACCGACAAATTCACCTGCAGTCATACCAGATAAAATGGTCAGTGCGAGCTTGGGACCCACGCCATTGGTCTTGATCAATAAGCGAAATAACGCCCTTTCCTGTTTAGTGATAAAACCATAGAGTAACTGTGCATCTTCACGCACCACAAAGTGGGTGTAGACCATAGTTTCATGGTTAACTTCAGGCAACTCATAAAAGCTGGTGAGCGGCATCTGCAACTCGTAACCCACACCATTAACATCGATCAAAATTTCTGGCGCTTGTTTCTCAACTAACACGCCCCTTAAACGACCTATCATCTGTACCGTCCGTATGTTCTTGCCGTTGCCCGGCCACTCAATGCGATTAAACTCTGGCTGGTGTGATAATGACACACAGCAACACCGAGTGCATCTGCGGCGTCAGCTTGTGGGGCTGCGGGTAATTTAAGTAGTTGTTGGATCATATGTTGTACTTGGGCTTTTTGTGCTCGCCCCGTGCCAACGACTGCGCTTTTAATTTGAGTCGCACTGTATTCTGCCACAGGTAAATTGGCGACAGTGGCGGCGACAATGGCCGCGCCGCGTGCTTGGCCAAGCTTGAGTGCAGAATCAGCATTTTTTGCCATAAATACTCGCTCAATCGCAAATTCGTCCGGTTGATACTGACGAATAATCTCAGTGATCCCATCAAATATTTGCTTAAGCCTGCCAGGAAGCTCTTCAGACGAAGTGCGAATACAGCCACTGCCGAGGTAAATCTGATGCCGTCCCTGACATTGGATCACGCCGTAGCCTGTGATCCGTGAACCTGGGTCAACACCTAAAATAATTGCCATTTAATGCCTTATATGGGATCTGAATGTTCGTCTCAGTTCCTGGATTAGCGAGTGCCCTACGTTAGCGTGTGCGAGCTGAAATTGGTCTAGATTGACGCCCAAATCCAGCTCACTGTCAACTAACCTAGGCTTGCCATCACGTCATCGGAGATTTCCGCATTATGATACACTTCTTGCACATCGTCATGATCTTCAAGGGTATCGATAAGGCGCATAAATTTTTCGGCGGTGTCTAGATCAAGCTCAGCTTTCGTCGAGGCGATCATAGCGATTTCAGCGTTATCAGTTACAAAGCTAGCTTTATCGAGTGCATCTTTCACCGTATAGAAATCAACGGGATCGGTGAATACATCAATCGCGCCATCATCATAGCTGACGATATCTTCCGCACCCGCTTCAAGCGCCGCTTCCATCAATGCATCTTCATCGGTTCCCGGCGCATAGGATAACACCCCACGCTTAGTGAACAGATAAGAAACCGACCCATCCGTGCCTAAGTTACCGCCCGATTTACTAAACGCATTGCGCACACCGCTCACAGTCCGATTACGATTGTCCGTCATGGTTTCGACCATCACAGCGGTGCCGCCTGGGCCATAACCTTCATAGAGAATGGTTTCGAGTTGCTGACCTTCTAACTCACCGGCGCCGCGTTTAATCGCGCGCTCAACCGTATCGCGGGTCATATTGCCACCGAGGGCTTTATCAATGGCGACACGTAATCGTGGATTGGAATCGGGATCTGAGCCGCCTTCACGGGCTGCGACGGTTAATTCGCGAATGAATTTAGTAAAGAGTTTACCGCGTTTAGCATCTTGAGCTGCTTTACGGTGCTTAATGTTGGCCCATTTACTGTGACCTGCCATGGGAAGTCTCCTTAACTTAGGTGTCATCGCATAGCTTATCAAGAGCCGAGGTGTAATGGATTGAATAACGGCTATTTAGAATTGAACTAACAGATATGATAAGCAAAGAAATGACGGTTCACTAAAACAGACCGAGGCTTGCGCCTCGGTTTTCGGTACGACTAAAAATAACTTACAAGGACTAATGCTAATCGACTAACGCCAATCGACTAATGCCAATCGCCTTTCACAAAACGAGTTACACAACGTCGACTTGAATAAGATCAATTTGCATAGGATCAATTTACAAAAGTCCTGTTACAAAAGATCAGTCTTCCGTTTTAACGGCTTTCTCAACCACGGCAATGCCAAGTTCAGCTAACTGCTGCGGATTTGCAAATCCTGGTGCGTTAGTCAGCGGACAAGCGGCTGTAGTCGTTTTCGGGAACGCCATCACATCGCGGATTGAGCTTGCGCCCGTCATCAACATGATGATGCGGTCTAAACCAAACGCTAAACCTGCATGTGGCGGAGTACCGTAACGCAGCGCTTCTAACAGGAAGCCGAACTTCTCTTTAGCTTCTTCGTCGGTAATACCCAGAATACGGAATACCGCAGACTGCATTTCTTGGTTGTGGATACGCACTGAACCACCGCCTAATTCGCAGCCGTTTAATACCATATCGTAAGCATCAGAAACGCGATTGGCTGGGTTAGCTTCAAGTTCTGCTGCGGTTACGCCACGCGGTGCGGTAAATGGATGGTGAACCGCGTGGAAGCTGCCGTTGATCTTCTCAAACATCGGGAAGTCAACCACCCACAGTGGACGCCATTGACCTTCAAGTAAATCAAAGTCTTCGCCCGCTTTAAGACGCAGTGCGCCCATAGATTCGGCAACCACAGTCGCTTGATCAGCACCAAATAGGATAATGTCGCCAGTTTGTGCGCCAGTGCGGCTGACGATTTCATTGACTATGCTTTCGTTTAAGAATTTCAGCACAGGTGATTGAATGCCCTCTAAGCCAAGGCTTAGGTCATTAATCTTCATCCACGCTAAGCCTTTAGCACCATAGATGCCAACAAACTTCGTGTAATCATCTATTTGCTTACGAGACAGTGCAGCGCCGCCTGGAATACGCAGTGCAGCAACACGGCCTTCTTCATCGTTAGCAGGGCCTGAGAATACCGCAAATTCGACTTCTTTGAGTAAATCGGCAATGTCCACCAGCTCCAATGGGTTACGTAAATCTGGCTTATCGGAACCGAAACGACGCATCGCTTCGTTGTAGGTCATGCGCGGGAACTCGCCCAGATCGACGTTCAGCATTTCAAGGAACAGACCGCGCATCATCTCTTCGGTTTTCGCCATCACTTGCTCAGAGCTCATGAAAGACGTTTCGATATCGATTTGGGTGAATTCTGGCTGGCGGTCGGCACGTAAATCTTCATCACGGAAGCATTTTACGATTTGATAGTAACGATCAAAGCCTGACATCATCAGCAACTGTTTAAACAGCTGTGGCGATTGTGGCAAGGCAAAGAACTGACCTTTATAAGTACGGCTTGGTACTAAATAATCGCGGGCACCTTCTGGGGTTGCCTTGGTCAGGATCGGTGTTTCTATGTCTAAGAAACCATTTGAGTCGAGGAAACGACGCACAGAACTGGTCACTTTAGCGCGGAAAATTAATCGCTGCGCCATTTCTGGGCGACGTAAATCTAAGTAACGATACTTAAGACGTTGCTCTTCGCTGTTGTTCTGGTAGTTATCCATGCTCAATGGCAGTGGATCGGCAGCGTTGATGATAGTCAAGGCTTGGCCTAAGACTTCAATCTCACCCGTCTTCATTTGACCATTGACTTGGCTGTCAGGACGGGCGCGAACTAGGCCTTTAACCTGAACGCAAAATTCGGCGCGCAGCGTGCTGGCGACATTGAACACCTCAGGTAAGTCTGGATCATAGACCACTTGGATCAGACCTTCTCTGTCTCTTAAATCTAAAAAGACAACGCCACCCAAATCACGGCTACGATTAACCCAACCTACCAAGGTAACTTCTTGTCCAACGTGAGACTTATTGACGTCTCCACAATAATGACTGCGCATCTAACTCTATCCTTTATCCGGAAACCGGTGCTTTGGAAATAATCAAAACGAGATAAAAGCGACATTATAGTAAAATAATGCCGATTACCAAAGTACTTCACACTTAGGCGGTGAAGTATCAAACAGTTTTACGCCCTTGACTAGAGGCGAACGCACTATCTGAGCATGAGCGTTCAAAAAAACATCAAGCTGAGCGATAACAACGCCCGCCGCAACTTTTTGCTTGGTACATCAGCTGATCGGCTTTTTTCAATAAGCCTATCGCGGTATCACCATCGCGGGGGTAAATCACCACGCCCATACTAACCGCTATGCTGACACTGACACCTTGAATAAGCAAAGGGCTCGACAGTGCCTGTAGAATATTATCAGCAACTTGGGTTGCAGCATCGAGATCTTGCACACGATTTAGCAGGATAACAAACTCATCGCCGCCAAATCGCGCCACGGTATCTGAGCCACGGATAACCTTGGTTAACTTTTGGGCGACCTGTACCAGTAATTCATCGCCAATCGGATGACCATGTTGATCATTAATTTGTTTAAACCCATCCAGATCGATAAATAGCAAGGCAAAATGCGCTTGCTCGCGCTGATGGGACAGCAAAGCTTGGGCTAATCTGTCATCGAGCAAGGCGCGGTTAGGTAACTGAGTCAAAGCATCGTGGTTCGCCACATGCAGCAAACGTTTTTCAGCCACTAATCGCTGAGTGATCTCACGATTTAAGCGGCGATTTACTAACAACACTGCCACCATCACTAAGCACAAGATTATCACGCCAAATACGATATAACGCAGCCATTGCAGATATTTAGCACTCTCTGTCACGACAGAAAATGACACCCAACGCGCATAAATTTGCTGCTGATGCTGAGTATCAATCAAGGCTAAGGCTTTGTTAATCATTGGCACCAGCGGCGCAAACTGAGGATAAACACCAATATGGCTATGCTGATCGGCAAGATCACTCAGCAGCGACATTTTCAGCGTCGGGTAGTGACTGGTTTTAAGTTCGGAGGCCAATGTCACCACTTTATCGATAAACACATCCGCATTGCCTTTCGTCACCGCCGCCAATCCCGCCTGCGTATTTGGCACTATCACTAACTTGAGTGAAGGTTCCAGACTCATCAATTGCGCCACCAAATGATAGCCCTCGACCACGGCCACCCTTTGCCCTGCAAGCTGGGCAATATTGAATACCGAGACTTGCTCCAATTGCGACACCAATGCCCACGGCGATGGCCAATAAGCCTCACTAAACGCTAAACGCTGCTGGCGCTCTGCCGTTTGGGCGACACTGCCGGCTAAACTTACCTCGCCCTTTTGCAACGCCTCGATTAACGAATGCCAATCATCAAAGGCAACGGGCGTCAGCTTAAGTTTGAGCTGTTCCTTGAGTAATTTGACAATATCGCTATTGATCCCCGCAAACTCGCCCTGCTCATCCATAAACTCCATCGGCGGCCACTGCTTTAAATAACCCACTTTAAGCTCACCTACACTTTCCACATAGGCCTGTTCTGCAGGGCTTAGGCTGACGTGGCGATCAGCTTGAGTAAAAACATGATCTTTAGGATTGAGCATCCATTTATTTTCAATATCGGCAAACTCTTGATTGCTAATACTGTTAAACCCATTGGCGATCCGCTGCGTCAGACCAGGATCATCACTGCGAGTCAGCACATAAATGTTGGTGCTAAATTCGAGATCGGGGTACTGGCTAAAGTCAGACCAGCCTTTATTGAGCAGTAAATAATGGGATGTCCATGCACCCGAAGCCACAAAGCCGACAATCTCGCCCGATCTTGCGCCCGCGACCATGGCATCCATATTATCGTAATAGCGCAGTGCTACTTGGGGTAAGGCTTTACGTAACTCAACCAGATAAGGCGCCGTCGGCACCACACCAATACGTTTACCCTTTAAGCTGTCTAAATCGGTCAACTGCTGCTGAAAGAGAAATAAGCGGCTCTTAACCGTATATAAGTGCCAAGCCCGATTAAGCCCAGTTTTGACATCATCACTCTCTGGATAACCAATGTGCGCATCGGCAAGACCTCGGCGCACGTCATCCACACTGGAGTTCATATCGCCAGAAATAAAATCAACGGCGATACCGGTCTTCTCGGACCACAATTGCCACATGTCCACATACAAGCCATGGGGTAAACCATCAACACCTAAGTCCACAAAAGGCTCGGCGCCCAGTTGCATGGAAATAACAATCCCAGCTTGTTGACGTTGGTAGCCAAGCCATCGTCGCTCTGTTTGTTGGATAAAGTGCGGGTCGAGCGCGGTGAAACCTTTATTGATCCTGTCAACTAAATCAAGATTGCCCTTTTTCACTGCAGGAACAAATTGCATCGCCTTAATTTGGATTCGCGCCGTATTGGGATAATTCGCAGCAACCTCTTGGGATGAAGCGGGATCTTTCAAATAACCTTCTAAGCCCGCAAACACCATAATCTCACCAGCGGCAACCCCAGTGAGTAATTTCTCACGACTTTCGTAACGTTTAAACACGAGCTGAGGTTCGATACGGTGCAATTCCGCTTCGTGGGATGAAGCCGCCACCACACCAATTTGAAAGGGAATGAGTTCTTTAGTGGACTTTTTACCCTGCAGGGATTTATGCAAATACAAAAAGGTACCAACATCGGCGATGGGCACAGCAAAGTCGAACTCTTGCTCACGCTCTGGAGTTTTCCCCATGCCGATATGCACTTGCGCCTTACCTTGCCGCAGTTGATCAAGGGACTCGTGCCAGTGGCGCGCCACAAAAACTACTTGGGTATGGCTTTGTTTCGCCCACTCTTTCCATAAATCGACCAGTAGTCCAGTCGGCTCGCCATCGTTGTCGACATATTGATAGGGAAAGCTATCTTCACCCATCACCACGATTAATGGCTCGTCGGGCAATGGACTTGCCTGCCCTGTTATGCTCAAAAAACAGCTGCACAAGATCACGATTAAGTGGATCACAAACTTCAAGTTGAGCCCTTAGTACTTGATGTACATGTAACGATTTTGTTATCTATGGCGTATTAGACAAAAATTTATCGCAAATTACCAGTATGAGACTTGCTGCTAATCGATCGGATTCGTTAAAATGCCGGGTTGAATTCCCATGAAAAATCTCAGATGAACGTTTCTCAAGACACTATCTACGCTCAAGCGAGCGAGCATATTAGCGATTTCCAGTTTGATAACCGTGTAGCAGGCGTGTTCAGTGACATGATCCGCCGCTCTGTGCCTGGATATACGCAAATTATCAATACCATAGGCGATTTTGCAGATCGTTTCGTCATGCCAAATACTCAAATTTACGATTTGGGTTGCTCACTCGGCGCCGCGACCTTAAGTATTCGTCGCCAAATCCAAGGTCGCCAATGTCGCATTATCGCCGTGGATAACAGTGAATCTATGGTTGCCCGCTGCCAAGAAAACCTGAATGCCTATGTTAGCGATACTGACGTCGATCTGATTTGCGGTGATATTCGCGATATGGATATTCAAAATGCCTCACTGGTGGTACTCAATTTCACCTTGCAGTTTTTACCGCCAGAAGACAGAGAAACCCTGATAGCCAAGATTTATCAGGGCCTAAACCCCGGTGGGATATTAGTGCTGTCAGAAAAAATTCGCTTCGAAGATGCCCCGATCCAAACCCTATTGGAAGAACAGCATTTAGACTTTAAACGCGCTAATGGCTACAGCGAACTCGAGATCAGCCAAAAACGCAGTGCGCTGGAAAATGTCATGAAGCCAGACACCTTAACCACGCATCAACAACGACTCACCAGCCAAGGCTTTAGTCACTTTAGTCTCTGGTTCCAATGCTTTAACTTTGCTTCTATGGTGGCCATCAAGTGATCAGCTTTAGCTCGTTTTACCAACAAATCGCCGATTCAAATCTACAACACTGGCTCGAAACCCTACCGAGCATTTTAGGTCAATGGCAACGGGAGCATAAACACGGTAACCTGCCAAAGTGGGAAAAAGTGCTCAACAAGCTGCACTATCCTGCACCAGATCAAATAGATTTTATCGATAGCGTGACCGTCGGTAGCGGCGAGCAACTCAGCCCTGGTGAAAAAGAGAAGCTAGAAAACCTACTGCGTCTGTTTATGCCATGGCGTAAAGGCCCTTTCCACATTCATGGCATCCATATCGATACCGAATGGCGCAGTGACTGGAAATGGGACCGCGTTAAGCAACATATTTCGCCGCTGAAAAACCGCACTGTGCTCGATGTCGGTTGCGGCAGTGGTTACCACATGTGGCGCATGTTGGGCTCAGGTGCCAAACGTGTCGTCGGTATCGACCCTTCGCCGTTGTTTTTATGTCAGTTTGAAGCAGTCAAACGTTTAGCGGGCACACATCACCCTGTGCACTTGTTACCCCTTGGCATTGAAGAGCTGCCACCGCTCGATGCATTTGACACAGTTTTCTCCATGGGTGTTTTGTATCACAGACGTTCGCCTATAGATCACTTGTTACAGCTGCGTGATCAATTGCGCACCGGTGGTGAGCTCGTGCTAGAAACCTTAGTGATAGATGGAGACGAAAATGCCGTACTCGTGCCTCAAGATAGATATGGCAAAATGAATAATGTATGGTTCATTCCGTCAGTTGCCGCGCTCATGCTCTGGTTAAAGAAGTGTGATTTCACCGACATACGTTGTGTCGATACCGATGTCACAGCCCTTGCTGAGCAACGCCGTACCGACTGGATGCCTAACGAGTCACTGGTTGAGTACTTGGATCCTAACGACATCACCAAAACAGTTGAAGGTTATCCTGCGCCCAAACGCGCCACGATTATCGCAGTGAAAAATCAACCTAATCAAGATTTAACCTGAACTTTCAGTCTGAAGTCAGCAAATATCAGCCATAGCGTCCTCAATGTTCGAGTGGGTAATGGCTGATATCAATCGCCGAAAGATCACTATTCCTCTCGTTTATCTGGAATATAAAAGTGTTCAGCCGCTCATTGTGACTCCTTCCTGAATAGCAATACATTTGCGACTCTCACCCTTACCGTTGACATCCATAACATAACAGGGTTTCATGCATAACAATGACTTGAAGCTAGCTCAATTAGATACTAAGCCAAAGTTAACTCATTCCATCACAAATGCAGAACACATAACCCATGTTAAAATCCACTTTACTGGTTAGCCTGCTTGGCTTGAGCCTTTATGCTACAAATGCCGCCTACGCAGCGCCAAGTCCTGTCCCCCTCTTAGTGGAGCAATGTCTGCGTTTGCCAAACATTGAGCTTGCATCTGCCTTCGCCAACGCACGCTTAACAACAGCACAATTAACCTTGGCTCAGCAGGCGCTTATTTTTGAGCAACAGACGATAGGGCTTAATAATATCAACGACAGGCTCAACTATTACCGTGGGTTTAACTTACCGAGTGAAGAACGCGAAGGCTTACTCCAATGCCAGTTACACCTCGCCGATACTCTGTCGCAACTTATAAACCAAGCAGAGTTTGGCCAACTTGCTTACGCTTTAGCCCAAGGTAATGCAGAACAAATACTGTTGAGCCAACAGCTTAAACAGTTACTACAACAGCATTGGAGTGCCGAGGAAAAAGCGAAATTGCATACAGCGCAGGCCAGCATAGGCCAAGGGTTAGGCAGCCAACAATTTAGTCTTGCCTTCAATGACTGCCAATGCCAACCCGAAGCGACTCAGCAGCAACATCATCTGCATAAAGAAGAGGATAAAAGTGACGAGCCGAAGCGCAGCAGTGCAAAGCAAAGCGATTTTTCGGGCACTATCGTCAGCTACTTACTGACACAGGAAAACGCCGTATGTCGCCAAAATGTATGGCAAGCCTACCAAGCCAGAGCGAGTGAAACCAATCAAACGGCATTACAGCGAATTGCAGAGCAGCGCCAACAAGCCGCCACTGCGGCAGGCTTTACCGATTACAGCGCATTAGCGCTTAGTTCGCAGCAGTTATCATCCCCTGAGTTGGTCAAAGCCTTTCTTGATAGCCAAACCCAAGATTTGCAAGTGGCTCCCTGGGATATTGGACGTACTCTGTCACAACAAGCATCAGCCAAGGGCCCCACATGGCAGACCTCAGACGTCTTGAGTCGCAGCTTTACTTATCTGCAAGTGTTTGGTTTGCAGTTTGAGACCATAGCAACCGCCAACGCCGAGAAAACACCAACCGATCCTAATCGGCCGCATATTGTCAGGGTCTACCACCAGCAAAGATTGTTGGGTGAAATCTATGTGGCGTACAACCAAAATCCACAGCAAAGTAGTCAACAGCAGACATTGCGCCAAAGTATACTCGGCCAGCAATTTGGACAACAGGCGTTGGATCTTAAGCCGCAACTGAGTAACTACAAAGACATTGAACAGTTAACCGAATCCATCGCAGAAGCAGTGACTTCCCTTGCTAAAGCGAGCCATTTTTACCTCAACAATGCCATGGGACAAAGTCAGGATAGCCATTTTGTGGCGAGTCTCTGGTTAGCTGAAGTACTGCGCCATCAACTCTTTCCGCAATTTGAGCAAAGCTATTTACAAGAGCGTGAAACACTGGCTAAAGCTTATTCGAAACAGCTCAAAGTCTTTCGCGCTAAGGTTGCAGTCAACTTTTATCAAGATGTAAATTCACAAGTCTATCCGGATATCGGTGCAGAGTTTAGTGCTAGCTTTGGTCAAGACTGGCTGCAAACCAAGGATTATCCCTATAGTTTCAATGCTATCGCCAACGAAGGTCCACTTTACTACCAATCACTCTGGCAAGTATCGTTAGCCCAGCTGATTGATCAAGCAACATTAGGCTGCCAAGACAAACTTCAATTATTCAATTTGTTAGTTGTCAATGAAGACGCTTTAAACGTAAGTGAACAATTGAATGCCATCATTGGTGCGTCCGTTGATAGCGCTTCGCTGATCCAAAGGATCTCCAATCGCACCGCTTCGGAACATGCTGGTAGCTCTGACAATCAAGCTTTCAACGCCACAGGTTCTTGTGCGTTTTAAAAGTGAATGCATAAGCTGTGTTTGTGACTCGCTCGGGCGCAAACACAGTTAATCGTCATGATTCGCCTCTCGAACACCTCAATAACTTAGCACGACATAGCTAGCAGTATGTCGTGAGAATGACTGACTCTATGATATTTAATTGAAAAAGTCGTAAGAAGTGGCCACTATAAGCCTCAATCTATCGTTTTTTTGAGATTATAATGACTCGAGCTAAATCTACCTTAGAACAATGGCGCATTTTGCAAGCGGTCGTCGATTTTGGCGGCTATGCTCAAGCGGCCGAAAAACTCAACAAGAGTCAATCGTCACTCAACCATGCGGTTGCCAAATTACAGCATCAATTGGGTATTGAACTACTCGAAGTCAAAGGCCGTAAAGCCTATCTCACTCAGCAAGGCGAAGTACTACTGCGCCGCTCACGGCATGTCACCCAAGCCGTCAACGAGTTAGAACAGCTCGCGAGTAATCTCGAACAAGGATGGGAGCCGACACTCACGATTGCCCGTGAAATTATCTATCCGATGGAAAGCTTAGTGTGTGCCCTCAATGCATTTCTGCCCCACAGCCGTGGCACACGCATCATCATGCTGGATTCTGTGATCACTGGCACCCAAGAGCTCATTCTGCAGGGTAAAGTCGATATTGCAATCTGTGCAGGGGTACCGCCTAAAGGGTATTTATCCGAACCCTTATGTGAACAAGAACTCTACCTCGTCTGTCATCCAAGTCACCCACTCGCGGACTTAGGCACAATTGAAGACGATAAACTACTGGCACAGTATTTACAGTTAGTGATCAAAGATACTGGCGTGCAATCTAATATTGATATCGGCTGGCTCAAAGCTGAGCAGCGCTGGACAGTCTCTAACTTCCACGAGGCAAAAGTCATTCTTAACCAAGGTATTGGCTTCTGTTGGATCCCGTCTTTTTTAGTCCAAGAAGAATTAGCTTCCGGCAAGTTAGTGCGTTTACATCTTGATGGCAGTCAAAAACGCCGCATCATGTTGAGCCTAGTGATCCCCAATAGGGATCAACAAGGACCAGCATCCAAACTGCTTGCCTCATTGATTTTAAAACAGCATGGAATTGAACCGACGAATAGCAACTAATAGCATAAAACCAAATCATGGGAATTGTTAAAGCTTAAACTTACACACTAAAATCAACATAGCGTGCTGGTTGTTGACCCAAGTATTGCGGCTGGATCAATCCTGCTTGTTGCGATGCATTATCTTCAGCACTTGACTCACTCTGCAGTGACGCACTGAAACTTGATGGCGGCTCGTTTATCTTGCTGGTATCTTTTGCGGCCAGAATTGGCAGAACAGTAGCGGATTGCGCATGATTAGGCAGCTCATTTACAGGAGCGAGATTAGAAGGCTGAATATTGGCTTGCGGCGTTACGTCAACGCGGACTGAAGGCCCAATACTGGCTTGTGCAACCGCGGCATAATAACGACTTGCTGTGCTATCGGGTCTTGGAATAAAACGGGTCGCTAAATTCACAGTACTTGATGCTTCTCCAAATGCTAAGGTTGCAGTCGGCGGCTCAATGGTTTCCACTGTCGTTGACGTATTAACTGAGCCGCTGGTACTCGAGATATTAGACTGAGTTTCCGAACTAATACCAGAACTTGTGTCAGTCGTCGCAGTAGTTTTGGCCGTCTGCGCTTCAACCCTTTGAATGAGCTTGTCAACTGCATCTGAGACTGGTGTTGAGACGGCACTTTGGGGCTGAGCGATATTACCTGATTCGTCGACCGCACCCGTAACTACGGGTGTGTGTTCTTGTAACGGCGGTAGCGCTTTAATCAGCGTATCGGCGCCTATTAATGTTTGAGTCGTTTGCAAGTCAACAATTTGTTTTTGTCGCTCCTCTGCCAGCATCACCTTAGCTTCATTCATTTTTTGCAAGGCTTCAGCGGCAACGCGAATATCCGCAGAAGAAGGATCAACCGGAGCCATTGCCGCCGCGTACACTTGCTTCATTTTGTTTATCGTTGCGAGCGGGTCGCCTCCCACTGGAGAAACATCAATCTGCACTTCACCATCGGTGGCATAACGTTGGCCATCGGCACCCTTCTCATACTTAAAACTCGGACTCTGAGCGTACTGCCCGCCTACGGTAGCATGAGCATGTTCATGGGCTTTAACCTCAGAATCTCTGGCCTTAAGTGAATCAACTTGTTGTTGCTGTTGCGCCTGCGCTTTTTCTTGGGCTTGCTTTGCTTGCTCCTGAGCCTGCTGTGCCTCTGATTGCGCTTGTGATTGTTGTTGCTTTGCTTGTTCCGCTGCCACAGCTTGCTGTTTCTGCGACGCTTCTTCCTGTGCTAGCTTTTCAAGCTGATTATCATTTTTAGCAAAAACAGCGGCTAAGGCTTGCTGGCGATCATCGGGGTTAGACGCTATAGCAGGATTTTCTACCTGACTGACTTGAGCCTTAGCGTCACCGAAAACCTGGGTAAATTGTTCCAACAATGTTGGTTGAGCCACTTCATTGCGAGCGGATTGATCTACTGCTTGTGCAGCGTTTGATTGCTCAACAGTCACTGTTCTCGCTGCTGAACTATTACTAATTATATTTCCAGAAGTGTTATTTACAGAGCTGTTTCCTGCCGAGTTAGAGGTGGAGGAGTCAACTACCGCAGCGCCAGTAAAAACAGTTTGTGGCCCAAACACTGCGGCTAAATCAGGCATTATTGGAAAAGCACTGCCCGTATTCGTTGGATTAAAAGCGGGAAGATCTGTGCCAGTCGTATTAATTGATGAACTCGTAGGCGTAAAAATATCAGCGGCAATACTGCTCGTGACACTAAGACTCGGACTTGTTGTAGATAAGGCGTTTGCTCCAAGGCTAGTTCCTATAGTACTCGTGATTGATGAAAATGCCGAAGTCGACACAGGTGTAGCAATTTGTCCCCCGCGTACACCAGAAATGGACCTTGGCCCCGTTAACAAGCTAAAACTGGCATCCGCATGCAAACTTGCCCGATCTTTTAACCCATTGACTTGAGCTACATTTGCTTGAGGAGCATTGGCTTCAGGAAGAGTAATCTGCGGCCTTGATTCAGCAAAAGGATTGGCCTTTAGTGCTTGACTTGCGCCATTGAACGCTGGTGGTAATACAGGCGTAACATCCGCAATTGCAAGCGGCGCTTTTAAAGCATCAATACCTGCGACATTTGAACTTATAGGTGTCGCGGTATTTGTATCGCTGAATAAAGGCGTTGATAATATAGCTGCAGGCATTGCAGAAAATGTTTGAGCGCTCGATTGCAATGAACTAGCAGCCGAAGAACTCGCGTTAAAAGATACATTCGGTGATGAGTGGAGAGATTGAGAAACGTAAGTTACTAATGGAGCAATAGCCGAAGCTTTAACCGGAGCGGTTGAGGTTCCAGTAAAATGTGGTTCATAGGCACCACTCGCTTCAAGTTTTGCGGAGCCTGCTTGAGTGCTGACTCCTTGATAAGTGCTATTAGCGTGAGTCTTGCTTTGACTGTGTCTTTGGCTTAAATCAGTGCTTAGCGTCTTATCATGTGCCGAAAATGAAGAGGATGGCGCTCCAACCTTAGGTGATAGCGCCACAACCGACATGATATTTACACCTTAATATTAATGATCGAACCTATCGTTTCTGAATCAGTTTCAATCACTTCTGTTGAGGCTTCACCTTGTCTTAATGACTCATTTGCTGCCAGTAATGCCGATGTTTTATCGGGCTGGGCAACATCTCTAGCAGGCTCAGCCGGAGATGCACTTTGCGTCGGTGTCGGTTTAGCCACATCTATTGTTGCTTGAGTGAGCCCAGATTGCGCACTTTGCAAGCCTTGCAGACCGGATGAATAAGCAGATTGGATTTGCATAACGGTATTCCTGCACGCTGTGATTAATGGGTTAATTATTAACCAACGGATTACAAAAGTACAGGTTTTATCCGCATTCTCGGCCTTAATTTACTGTCTGTTCTATCTAGTGATCCAATTAGCTTCCCAATCTTTAAATACCGGATTAAAACCCTGCCGTTGCATCTGTTCGATAACTTGCTCGACACTGCGATCATCGCTTATCTCAAATTGATCGAGTTGACTGTCAGGCGCTTGATAGCCTCCCGGTTGTGTCGAACTGCCCGCACTGATTTGAGTGATCCCAAGTGGCAAAAGATTATCCCTCAGCTCAGGACTTTCCCTTGTCGACATGCTGATATCAAGCTGTTGATTAAAAAGTCTAAATGCACAAATCATTTGCACTAAACCTAGATCCGATAGCATGACTTTTGGGGTGATCCCGCCAGTACAAGGTCGTAACCTTGGTAGCGAAATACTAAAGCGGGTGCGCCAATAGCGTCGCTCTAAATAGTCGAGATGATATCCCATCATTAACGCATCTAAACGCCAATCATCCAGCCCGAGTAATACCCCAAGACCAATTTTATCAACGCCCGCCGCCGCAACTCTGTCAGGTGTTGCTAAACGATAGGCAAAATCCATTTTTTTACCTCGGGAATGGTGACGAGCATAAGTCTCGGGCTGATAGGTCTCCTGATAAATCATCACAGCATCTAAACCTAGCGCGACTAACTGGCGATAATGGTCCTCACTCATGGGCTGGACCTCCATCGCCAAATGGCTAAATTGCTGCTTTACCAGCGGCAACATTTGCTTGAAATAATCGATGCCGACCTTAGTTTCATGCTCACCTGATACCAGTAAAACAGAATCGAAGCCCCTATCTTTGATGATGGCCATTTCGGCCATCAACTCCAGCTCATTCAAGGTCTTGCGTTTGAGTTTGTTACTCATGCTAAAGCCACAGTAATCACAATCATTAGCGCACAGATTCGAGACGTATAGCGGTAAATACATACCCAGATTCGCGCCAAATCGCTGCCGCGTAAGCGCCGCTGAACGTTGTGCCATGGTTTCTATATAAGGTTCAGCCGCAGGTGATAACAGGGCCAGTAAGCTACGTAAATCCCCTGCTGGACTCACTAACGCCCGCTCAACATCCTGGGCAGCGCAAGAATACAAATCGAGTAACAGTTTATCCCGTGGGATCTTGGCAAATTCCGCTACAAAACTCATTGGTTTAAAAATCCCGTCAGAGGACTTGTCTGTACCGCGCCCGTTTGTACTCGGCCAAGCCCAGCTTCAAAGGCCCGTCTACCGCATTGCACCGCCTCTTTAAAGCACTCGGCCATCACTATCGGCGACGCACTGCTAGCGATGGCGGTGTTAACGAGCACCGCATCGGCGCCCAGCTCCATTGCCCGCGCAGCCTGCGAAGGTGCGCCAATGCCGGCATCGATCACCACAGGCACCCGCGCCTGCTCTATGATGATTTTTAAAAAGCTTTCAGTGACTAAACCCTGATTACTGCCAATCGGACTCGCCAGTGGCATAACCGCAGCGCAGCCCACCTCTTCCAAGCGGCGACAGAGCACAGGATCGGCATGCACGTAGGGCATCACGATAAAGCCTTTCTCACAGAGGATTCTAGCCGCCTCTAAGGTTTCTATCGCATCGGGCATTAGGTACTTAGGATCCGGGTGGATTTCGAGCTTAATCCAATGAGTTCCCAGCATTTCACGGGCAAGCTCAGCCGCAAACACCGCTTCCTTGGCGTTTCTCGCCCCCGAAGTGTTAGGCAATAGCCGTACACCCGCTTGGCGTAACGGCGTGAGTAAATCATCAAGCCCCATTTTAAAATCAATTCTTTTCATCGCAACTGTCACTAACTGCGATTTTGAAGCCGTTATCGCCTCTAGCATCACTTGGCTATTGCTGAATTTTCCCGTTCCGGTAAATAACCGTGATTCAAACTCCACATCGGCAATCGTTAACATACTAGCCTCCCGCTACAGCTGAAAAAAGTTCTAATTTATCTTCATGTTGGCAGAGAATCGATTGCCAGCGATTACGCGGAACCACCTCTGCATTCAACACGATAGCGACCGAATCGAGGGCTATATCTTGCGCGAGGATCACAGCCGCGAGTGAAGTCGGTTCCGTTAATGGCTGCGGGACATTATTTATGTGAATTAAAATCATATCAAACCTCCATACTTTATAGTTTGCTGGGCTTATCGGATGATGAACGAATCTCTTTTGGACCACATACGTCACAATGGGGATCCCGCGTTAATGTCGCCGCTGTCCATGAAAGTGATTTAGCGTCGAAGCGCCAAAAACGCCCAAACAAGGCACTTTTAGGTTCATCACAACTATCCATACTCAGCAAGAGTTGCATGGCCACCAAAGATTGCATTGACGCCATCACGCCTACGCTCGGCCCGAGTACGCCTTGGGTACTGCAGCTCTGCGACACTCTCGTCTGCGCGGGGAAAATACAGTGATAACAACCACCAGAGGGGAACTGCATTTGGTCGACCGCGAACAATTGGCCGCTAAATGCTGCGATTGATGCGCTGACTAGGGGTAAAGCCGCTTCGATACAGCGGCGATTAATGGCTTGGCGAGTCGCAAAGTTATCTGTGCAGTCAAGCACTAGCACTTTTTTACCCCGTTGTTTTGCCTCTAGAATATCAGCCAAGTGATGAGCCGCAGTTTCTGTATTAAATGCCGTTTCATAGGCAGTAACAGTGCAATGCGGTGCTATGCCATTGAGCTTTTGCTTGGCAACTCGCGCCTTATTGAGTCCAATATCGGCATCGTTGAATAACAATTGTCTTGGCAGATTTGATACTTCAACCTTATCCATATCGATTAAGGTCAAGCGACCAATACCTGCACAGGCCAGATATTGCGCCGCCAATTGCCCTAAGCCGCCAAGACCGATAATTGCGACACTGGCGTCGACCAATTGCAATTGCCCAGCCTCACCGACTTCAGGCAATAAGACTTGCCGAGAATAACGGATGAAATCGGCATCACTGAGTGTATGGCCGCAGTGTTCATTGTCGCTGTGTATATGACCGCAAAGAACTTCTGCGTGAGCAAGCGGTTGGTTTTTACTCATGCTTTGCATCCAACTCATGCTTTACAGCCAGTTCTTCAGACAAGCTACATTGCTCCCAAGCTTGGCTCAACTCTGCAAAGGCGGCTAACGGATTCTTAGCTTTCGTTATTGCGCGCACCACAGCAATATTGCCCACCCCCGTGGTTTTCACCTTTGCCAGATTATCTAAATCAATACCGCCAATGGCGACCAAGGGATAATGGTCTTGGAGTAACGCTACATAGTGTTTAAGTTTTGCAAGCCCTTGGGGCGCCGAAGGCATTTGCTTCGTCGTGGTTGGAAATATATGCCCAAGCGCTATGTAGGATGGCGAGTATTGGTGCGCCAATAACAGCTCGAAATAACTGTGGCTGGATATACCAAGCGCGAGCCCCGCGGCTTGAATGGCCGCTAAGTCGGTAACGGCGAGATCTTCTTGGCCTAAATGTACCCCAAAGGCATGGTATTTCATCGCTAACTGCCAGTGATCATTGATAAAAAGCTGCGCATTAAAATGCTTGCCTAAGGCAATGGCCGTTTGAATTTGTGCTTCTAATTCGGAGCCAATTAACTCAGGTTCGCCTGACTCACATCTACTCAGCGCAGACTTACCTAAATTAAATTCGGCTGGCGCTGCAGTAGTTAATTCGCTGATGTCGGTTTTTATCCGTAACTGCAGGGTTTTAACGCCCGCAGCTAACAAACTTTCCAGCATGATTAAGTCACTCACCACAGGGTAAACACCAAGATCGGCATCGAGCACTTTAAAACCGTGGGATAAAATATTTTGAGGTGACGTGTAGGCTATTCTTACCTGATCTGTTGCGGATAAAACTGTTGCAACTAAATCACTTCTAACATCAAGATGTTGATTGAGGTGATGACTAATAAAATTGCCATCACACAGATTTATCTTGGCATAGCGGGACAAATCATTAGGCCAACCCGTTCGGGCCAACGGCCCTGGACCTTGCCCTAAGCCAACCGCCGCGCTTAAGCCTTGACTCACATAGGCTTTGGCAACAACCACCGCATCTTGCAATACAAAACCTTGCGCTAACACGGCGGCAATGGCCGATGACAAAGTGCAGCCGCTACCATGATTATGACGGGTATTAACCCGCTGGCTGGCTAACCAGAAGCGCCCATTTTGATGCAGCTCAGAACTCGCGCGCACTTGACGACAAACTAGATAATCCTCGGCAAGCTCAAGATCCCAGCCATTACTCTTGTAAGCGGTATCAAGAGTGTTAGCGTGAGTTTGAGCATGAGTATCAGCAAGAATGTCAGTGCTGCCAAAGCTTACATCGCCCCCTTTGGCGAGCACACTGCAATCAAGACTCTGAGATAAAGCCAGTGCAGCAGCAGCGAATTGCGCTTTCGTTGAAACATCACTGTGAGTTAATCGCCCAAGTTCAAGCACATTGGGCGTGATAAGTTCGATTAAACCTTTGAAAGGCCTAAAATCTAAGGCTGATTTAGCCGCACTTTTTATATCCTGACAGTTATCGACTGCTAATGCATCGCCACAACTGGCGACCATCACAGGATCAACAATCACAGGCACAGATGGATAGTGGATTTTAAAACTCGCGATCCAATCTGCCAGCAATGCCACTTGAGTTTGATCTGCCAGTAAGCCGATTTTAATTGCTTTGGGTGGTAAGTCGGAAAGTAAAGTCGTCAGCTGAGCCATTAACATCGCCGCTGATACGGGCTCGACTAAAGTGACCGCCACAGAACTTTGCGCCGTCACTGTGGTGACCACACTGCAACCGTGACAGCCCAAATCTTGAATTGTCGCTAAGTCCGCCTGAATACCGGCACCACCGCCACTGTCTGAACCGGCTATGGTCCAGACAAACGCGGGATGCTCGGTATTCATGGGCGCATTATCCCCATGAATACCCAACATAATTAGGCTTCCTCAGCTTCGGCGACAAGCTTGTCTTTCACGTGATAGATCTCGGCGCCCGAAGCAGCAAATTGTGCCGATTTTAGCGCCATTACCGCTGCCAACTCCTGCGGCGTCTTGACTGTGACTTGCATGGCTTGGTCAGCAGCTTCAACTTGATCCGCCTTCGCTTGTGCCGCCTCTAAGCCAGCGGCATAGGCGCGCACATCTTGGGTGATTTTCATCGAACAAAATTTAGGGCCGCACATAGAGCAAAAATGCGCGACTTTAGCGGATTCCTGCGGTAAAGATTCATCGTGATAAGCACGTGCGGTTTCAGGATCGAGTCCTAAGTTATATTGATCTTCCCAGCGGAATTCAAACCGCGCCTTTGCCAGCGCATTATCACGAATTTGCGCACTCGGATGACCTTTCGCCACATCGGCGGCGTGGGCGGCAATCTTATAAGCAATCAAACCTTGCTTAACATCTTGTTTATTCGGTAATCCTAAGTGTTCTTTTGGCGTGACATAACACAACATAGCGCAGCCGTACCAAGCGATCATGGCCGCGCCTATGCCGGAGGTGAAATGATCATACCCAGGTGCGATATCGGTGATTTGCGGGCCAAGCGTGTAAAACGGCGCTTCATCGCAGTGAGCTAACTGCTTGTCCATGTTCTCTTTAATGAGTTGCATCGGGATATGTCCCGGCCCTTCGATAATGGTTTGTACGTCGTATTCCCATGCGATTTTGACTAGCTCACCTAAGGTTTCAAGCTCTGCAAACTGGGCGGCATCATTGGCGTCAGCAATTGAGCCTGGACGCATACCATCACCTAAAGACAGGGATACATCGTAGGCGACGCAAAGCTCACAGATCTCACGAAAATGGCTGTAGAGGAAGTTTTCCTTATGGTGGCTCAGGCACCATTTGGCCATGATTGAACCGCCGCGGGAAACTATCCCAGTGACGCGTTTAGCCGTCATCGGCACGTAGCGAAGCAGCACACCAGCATGAATGGTAAAGTAATCAACACCTTGCTCAGCTTGTTCAATCAAGGTATCGCGGAACACTTCCCAGGTTAAATCCTCTGCCACGCCGTTCACTTTCTCCAGCGCTTGATAAATCGGCACTGTGCCAATGGGCACTGGCGAGTTACGGATGATCCACTCGCGGGTCTCGTGAATATAACGACCCGTGGATAAATCCATGACCGTATCTGCACCCCAACGGGTTGACCAGACGAGCTTTTCCACTTCTTCCTCGATGGATGACGTCACCGCAGAATTACCAATATTGGCATTCACTTTCACCAAAAAGTTACGCCCTATGATCATAGGTTCGGCTTCGGGATGGTTAATATTCAGCGGAATAATCGCGCGGCCACGGGCGACTTCAGAGCGGACAAATTCGGCGGTAATCGGCTCGCCGACTAAGGCACCAAAAGCTTCACCCTTGGCTTTACGATTAAGAATTTCATCCTGTACCTGCGCAAGTGCCATGTTCTCGCGGATCGCCACATATTCCATTTCGGGCGTGATAATCCCTTGACGGGCATAGTGTAATTGACTGACTCGTTTACCCTGCAGCGCTCTGCGTGGGCGGACAATTGCACTCGAACCTGCCTCAAAACGCAGATGGTCTAAACCGTCGTCGGCGAGTCTTTGTTGGGTAAAATCTGAGGTCGCGCAGGGTAATTGCTCTGTGTCGTTGCGGGCTAGGATCCAGTTTTGTCTTAATTTACCAAGGCCTAGACGCACATTGATATCGGCCTCAGGATCGGAATAAGGTCCAGCGCAATCATACACGCGTATTGGCGGATTTTTTTCCATGATAGGCGCATCATCTGTACCGCCGACAAGGGTGTCAGTCTGCAGGATTTGCCGCATGCCAACGCGAATATCGGCACTTGAACCTTCGAGGTAAATCTTTTGTGAATTAGGATGTTGCAGCGGCGCTAACGTATCGATAAAGGCTTGGGCCTGCGCGCGGGTTTCGCGGCGACTCGGCGCCTTAGGCACGATTGATTGACTAGACTCAGCCGATTTATTAGGCACTGTCGATTTATTAGGGATTGTCGATTCTGACGCTGTGATTTCTATCGCATTGGCAGCTACAGCTGGGTTTTGGTTTGAACTGGACATAAGCAATCTCACGTTAAAAAATGGAGTTGCTTGTCTGGAGAATTGAGTTGTTGATAGCTGGGCATGGCAATCAATTTTTGTGACCAACACTGGCTTCAAAAATTGAGTTACCCTGCTCAATAACAATTAAATCTAAACATTAAGGCTTAAAACACTGCTGAGTTAACAGGTGTTCAAGCCGTCTATTTTGGCGATTTAATATGTGTTATTACGCTTGTTTCCTTCGCAGGTTTTAACCTGATCAGGTTCAACGGATCCCGAATAAACGGTCTCAGCCAAGAGGCACTCCGACAAGATGAGTGCGCAGTATAGACAGAAGCGGCAGCAACAAACAAGGAAAAAAGTAATTAAAAGCCTTAAATACCAATCCAAAATAAAGATTCATAATTCATTGTTTTTAATTAATTAAATAAAATTAAACTAAAAAAGTTATAATTAGCATGAAAATAGATCATAAAAGAAAGTCACTATTTATGGGGTTTGAGCATCATTTTATTTAATCGAGATTGAATGGCATCATCAATAGCTTGATTGATTTTTTTGCCACTGCAGTCAAATGGGAAGCCTAAATTTTCTGCGTAAGGATTGACTTGAGTCCCCAATTGTACCACGCGATAACAAGTATCCCCTTTACGCACAATACGATTTGGATCTAAGGGTAAATCTAGACTCGTTGTGCCACCGAAATCATCGGCGTTAGGGACAAATAACACTTCCATCTCAGGGCTCATTTCACTCATATTCGATTTCCGGGTGAATTTATCGGCCTGTTCAATGACGAGAGCATCGAGCGCTTGCTCGCGCTGACGTTCAAAATATTGCTGGGTGAATAAACTCATGCTTGAGCTTGTCGCTATTGTGCTCTCACCTTCTGCTGCAGGCGAACTCTGAGCGCCAAGCTGCGTCTTAATTTCTGTGGCATCAAACATATTTGTTGGCTTTTTTGCCGTCGCTTCCGCGGGCTGTACTTCACTTGGGGCACTTGATTGAGATTGGCTCGATTGAGTGATGTCAGGTTTAACCGTATCTGGCTTCACTTTTCCCTGATCTACTTTTTCAGGCACGACCTTTTCAAATATTGGCATAGGCTTAACTTGAGTTGTAGGCGTGGGAACAGTTGTAGGCGTAACAGAACTTGTCATCTCAGTCTTATCCTCGGCCTTGCTCTCTGTTTCTAGCGCAGCGCTTTCAGCCTTCTCTACCGCGGGAGCATAAATAAAATAAGCTTTGAGCGCCGTCACTTTAGGGCCCCGGCTTTCTGTTTCCGTTAATCCAAAGAGATTTAACTGTGGGCGCCACAAAATGCAGATAAGTAAGAATAAACACGAATGCACTAAGAGCACAAAAAAAAGTAGACTTAATCCTTTGAAATACGGCTGACGAGCACGTAAAACGGATCCCGCCCCCAATGCCTGAGCATAGGTTTGTAACGTACAAGACAGTTCAAATTGGGATTCTAATTTAGACTCAGATGCCAAAGCATCACCCTGATCACTGAGGTGATCATCAAATGCAATAAAAGTCTCGCATTCTGGCGATGTGACCGATGACGATGTGACCGAAATAGGCAAATCACTATCAGCATCATCTCCAATCGCTATTGCTGTAGGAGATACTGTCAATAAAGGCACGGCTTCGGGTTGACGTTGAAAAGGCAAAATCCATCCTTAGGTTTTGTGTAGTCTCAATTGATTTCGATGATGCTAAACGTGGAACCATTGCACTCTAATTCAATATCAATCCAATATCGGGTTGCTGAATATTGAAAGCAAATTATCCAATGATTGTATTTACTTGCGAGTGCTCAACGCTGATTAGAGGAGGCAAACAGGGTAAAGTTCAACGCGAAAGCAACACGTTACAAGCGCAGTGCTAACGCCAATGCTTAATTAGACACTTGTCGGTTTAGGCAAATAAGGCTGTGAATTGGGATCACAATCGCGCTAAATTGAAGGGCAAATGCTTGTTAACTCTTACGTCTTTAAGCGGATAACATCATCAATGCGATACGCTGACGGGAATACAAGACGGCGTTAAAAAGATAAAAAGTGAATACAATAGAAGCCAGTTACCAATTTAAGCTTACAAGTGTACGCTTAAATATGGTGATTTATTTTTCTAACTGATAGACTCAGTCATTATCGTTTGCGAGTGTGTATCTACCATGTCGAGTCAAAGTGTTATCGAACAGCAAAACCCAGCCAATATCCCTGCTAAATCTGGGCCATACAGTATTAAAGAAGAGATCGCTAATAGCGTATCCCATGGCTTAGGCGTTATCGCAGGCGTAGTGGCATTGGTACTGATGTTACTCAAAGGGCAAGATCACCTAACGCCAATTCAACTAACAGGCGTTGCCATTTATGGTGCGAGCATCATAGTGCTTTTTCTATGCTCGACCTTATACCACAGCGTTAGCCATTCAGGCTGGAAACATAAACTTAAGATCGCCGATCACTGCGCAATTTACTGCTTGATTGCAGGAACTTACACACCTTTGATGCTGATAAGCCTACAGGGGACGCAATCGATAGTAATTTTAACGGCGATTTGGTCGCTTGCAATTGGTGGGATCCTATTTAAGACGCTATTTATTCACAAATTCAAAAAGTTAAGCTTAGTCTTGTATCTCGCCATGGGTTGGCTATGTGTCACTGTGATGGGCGATTTAACGGCGGCCATGTCGGAGTTAGGTTTTAATCTATTGATCTTAGGCGGATTATTTTACACCTTAGGGGTGGTGTTCTACGTCGGGAAACGCATTCCATTTAACCATGCCATTTGGCATTTGTTCGTGCTTGGCGGTGCCATGAGTCACTTTCTGTGTATTTATCTGACTGTTATTTAAATGGCTATAATTTAAATGACTATGACTTAACAGATGGTGATTTATCTGTGAGTCAAAGCTAAAAGTCGTTAATTATCTACTCAAGCACTTCCTTGAACTCTCTCTCTCAAACATCGCAATCAAGTACGGCTATTCAATTCAGTAAACAGCGACGCTAATAGCGTCGCTTGTTCTGCTCTGCCACACTGGCGCCAAAGTGCAATAATGCATTCTGCAGTGCACAAACCTCCTTCTTGCTGATTACGCCGCAATATAAAAGCGGATTCAGGCATAAGTGGCGGCAAACTGACTCGTGCAGCCGTTTTCAGATAGGGGCTCTGGCGCAGCATCTTACGCGCCTCCTGCCAGGTCGCATCTAAAATCACCACTTGGCTCGGCATTCGTTGTGTTGTTATGAGTGAGGAGTGCGCTGGCGCTAACAACATTTGTGCGTTCGAGAGCACTGGCTCAGCTAAAACCGTATCTAAGGCATTTTGATCAATGGGCACAGCGGGCTCAGTATCACTTGCAGGAAACAACAGTTTAGCCTGCTGCGATGCCAACATAGCCACTAAATCGTTATCAGGTGCCGTTCTCGACCAGACGATACTTTTCACCTCTTCAGGGAATGCGGCTAACGCGAGTTGACCAGTATTTGTTTTGCGGCTTAACTCGCGTTCGTGGGTCAATAAAATAATCTGCATTGCCTTCCTTGCTGCGGCAAAAGAATGAGAAATAGCATTAAACATCTACTGTTGTCAGCCACAGGCTCGAAGCAGTATCAGCTTAAAAGATCAGGTTGAAATAACGACGTTTAATCGCTAACCAAACCATGCTCACTCAGTTATGTGTGAAATAAAATCATATATTAACCACATGATTTGAAAGTGATAAAACTTACAAACATTCCAACACTATCTGTTTTAGCAGAAAAGTTTCACGCTCTATTGATTGGCCTTTATGGGGATGATTACGCTGAATATCTTCATTATGGGCGATAGCTTGATGAATATTGAGCCATTCAGGCCGCATGCCATTTTTTATCTCATGGGCTTCTAATCGTGTCTCACCTAAACCACGCTCGCCCAGTGCGGTGTCGATACGGCACACATAACAGAATGACTCCATGTGCACTACGTTCGCCCCTTCACGGTACCAAGGCCGAAACTCTTCGTAACGACCAAAGGGAGCTAACACTTGAATATCTAGGGCGCCAGTTTCTTCCTGTAGCTCGCGGATCAGCCCATCTTCGAGGCTCTCGCCGTCGTCAATTCCGCCGCCGGGTAAACTGTAGTCGCGGTATTTTTGAGTATACAGCAGCAAAATGTCTTCACCCGATAACACTATCGCGCGGGCAGCTCTGCGATAAAAAACGCGTGCCGTCTGTAGGTTAACCGCTGGATCTTGGGTGGTTCTCAATAAACGCATAGTCGTAGCCATTTGCCGAAAAGGAGTCGCAGCATAAACGAAAATGTGCCAAATGCAGATCAAAAACTGTAGCAGAGGCAATAATCACACTCAGTCCAGTCAGAGTGATTAATAGGTTTTAGCGATTACAAGCTTAATTATTAACGGCTTAAGCTAAAATCGTTTTAACCATGATGTTAAGATCGCGATGCATCATCTCTTTCGCCTGATTCTCATCGTAGCTGCTCATCTTTGGTGCCCATCGTAATGTCCAAGCTGAAAAATGCTCAAGAGCATTCAAACTCACTATGTTCACTCAAGAGCTGGGCCAATTGCTGCTGATAAGCATCAATAATCTCTGGTGTTTGCTTATGCGTGGGCATGCGTTGGTAATGACCAATCACCTGCGACAGATAACGCTGCGCTCGCGGCAAACTTGCTTCATCTAGCATCTGCCACATTAACGAACCCGTAGCACTGATAGGCCGACCATTTGGAGCCGCGATTGTACTGACATGGAGGATTTCGTAGAAACGTTGATTCTCTTCCAATAAGTGTTCCGACTTCAGCCCTAACCCTAAGGCTGTGAGTGATTGCCTAACGTAATAATTATGATGCACGGGACACAAAATAAATTCGAGGTACCGCTGTGGGTGCAGGGCTAGAATTGCCCGCACTAAGTCCACCAGCAGTTCACCACCCACACCAGCGATGATGATCAACTGTTTATCCTTGTCACTGGTTTGCGCGAGCGGTAAAGCCGCAACATCAAGGCAATGCACTTGCCACTGAGTATGACGACTTAAATTTGGGTCCATGTCTAGGTTTAAGCGTGGGTCTATGTCTGAGTTTAAGTCTGGATCTGAGTGTGGCGCTAAGTTGGGATTAAGGCCTGATATGTCAGCGGGGAAAAAACGCTGCAAACGCAGTTCAAGCGCCTGCATCAGCGAAGGGACACAATCGACAAAGTGTACATGGCGGGCAGCGCTCCTTTCTAGCAACAGCATACCGAGTAAACCATGATCGCAGCAGCAATCCCAAATATGATCGTAATGACCACTGATCATGCTGTTTATCTGTTGTAAACGTTGGCTAATTTTCACGGTTTGACCTTACTGCTGCGGCTTTTAACACTGTAAATCCCACGCTAAATTGCATTTTTAAGCAAAAAGAAAGCGCGCATTTTACCCGAGTCAAACGCAAACCACATCTTTTGTTCGTGCCCTCGTAGTGCTTCTCGTCACTTCTGTTACGCCACGCCTTAATGTGGTGAATACGTATGCAAGCCGTTGCGGTTAAAAAGCCATCGCCACTAGTATGCTGTGAGTCACATTCATTATAAAAACAAGGATCAAGGAATGTTCATCGAGACCAACCCTATTCAGTTAATTGCCGGCCCGCGTTCAGCTGGCCCAAAACTATCGCAAGCGCTATTGAGCCCCACACTTATCGCCCTTGCGGTGGCTAGCCTCTTTAGTGCCAACGTATTTGCCAAAACCGTTACCGTCAGCTCACCCAACCAACAAATTCAAATCAGCTTGAGTGACGATACTGGCCGCCCCGAATATAAAATCGATTTTCACGGCAAGACAGTCATAGAACCGAGCCGCTTAGGCTTAGTTTTTCAATCCCTTGGTGAACTCGGTCAAGGATTGCAGATTAACAGCAGCGAGAAAAAAAATGCCGATGACAAGTGGCAACAACCTTGGGGCGAGCAGGAATGGATCCGCGATCAGCACAATCAACTGACCGCAGTATTAAGCAACGGCAAGGTGCAACTCGAAGTCGAGTTTAAAGCCTTTGACGATGGTATTGGCTTTCGCTATCACTTAGCCCAACAAGCCGCGCTGCCCGCTAATTCGCCGCTCTCAATCACAGACGAGTTAACCGAGTTCAATGTCGGCCAAGCCGATAAAGCCACAGCATGGTGGATCCCTGCCCGCGGCTGGAATCGCTACGAATATTTGTATCGCACCACTGCGCTGAAAGAAGTCGATAGAGTCCACACGCCCTTCACCTTTAAACTCGCAGATGGAACGCACTTAAGTATTCACGAGGCCGCCTTGATTGACTTTGCCGCCATGACCTTAGATCAACAGCGCAATGGCAAACTTAAGGCCGATCTCACGCCTTGGTCCGACGGCATTCGCGTCAAAACCCAAGTGGAGTTTTATACGCCGTGGCGCACCATTCAAATTGCCGACAAAGCAACTGGGCTGCTCAACTCCCACCTTATCCTTAACCTCAATGAGCCCAATAAACTCGGCGATGTTGCTTGGGTAAAACCGGGGAAATACGTCGGTATCTGGTGGGGAATGCACTTAAATGAAAATACCTGGGGTTCGAGCCCAACCCACGGCGCCACCACCAGTGAAACAAAGCGCTATATGGATTTTGCCGCTAAATATCAGTTTGATGGTGTATTGGTAGAAGGTTGGAATGAAGGTTGGGATGGCGACTGGTTCCATAATGGCGATCAATTTAGCTTTACCAAGGCCTATGCCGATTTCGATCTGCCCGCCATCACCGCCTACGGCGCGAAAAAAGGAGTGAGTTTAATCGGCCACCACGAAACCGCAGGCTCAGTCACGAATTATCGCGATCAAATGGCAGATGCCTTCGCCCTGTATGAAAAATACGGCGTGACCCAAGTCAAAACCGGCTATGTCGCCGATGGTGGCCAAATCAAGCGCATCGATGACCAAGGCATCACCCGCCACGAATGGCACGACGGCCAATTTATGGTGGGCGAGTATTTGCACAGCGTTACCGAGGCGGCGAAGCACCATATCAGCATCAATAGTCACGAGCCGATTAAAGACACAGGTCTGCGCCGAACCTATCCGAACTGGATCGCCCGCGAAGGTGCCCGCGGCCAAGAGTACAATGCTTGGGGTAGCCCACCAAATAGCCCTGAACATACGGCCATGTTACCCTTTACCCGTATGCTGGCAGGACCAATGGACTTTACTCCGGGGATTTTTGACTTAGCGCCTAAGGGGTTAGATGCAGAAAACCGTGTGCAAACCACCTTGACCAAACAGCTCGCCTTATACGTTGTGCTCTATAGTCCAATCCAAATGGCAGCAGACTTACCGCGCAATTATGAAAAGCACTTAGATGCCTTCCAATTTATCCGCGATGTGCCCACCGATTGGTATCAGAGTGTCGCGCTTGCCGGTGAAGTTGGCGACTATGTGGTCTTTGCCCGCCAAGCAAAGGATCAAGGTGATTGGTACTTAGGTGCACTCACGGATGAAACCGCGCGCAAGGTCAGGGTCAAACTGGATTTCCTCGACCCGAATAAATGTTATCAAGCGCAGATTTACCGCGATGGCGCAAACGCCGATTGGAAAACCAATCCCTATGATTATGTGATTGAAACCCTCGAGGTGAGTGCTAAAGATAGCCTAAACCTCACACTCGCCAGTAGTGGCGGTACGGCAATACGCTTTAAAGCACTTTAGATTTCATCGTGTTCAGTTCAGCGCATTAACTTAAATGCTTAAGCGAGTGTGAAAATACAGAGTTAAAAAATAGAAAGTCACCAAGGATGCACCTTGTCCCTGGTGACGTTTTATTGCCCTCTAACACCTATTTATCCCAATACAAACGTAAAAGTTAACCCTCTTCGAAGCGACTTAGTTGATGTTGGCCTAAATTCAGTTCGTGCTCATTGGCAGACAAATCGGTATAAACAGAATAAACAGGCTGTAAATGCCCTCGCAAACTCACCCACATCGTAGACAGACCATGCCAGTCCAAGGCGAATGCGTACAATCAACACAGGTGCAAAAATACTTCAGTTAGATTAATCTGACCTTCCTTTACTTGCTTATGGTGCTCAGCGTGCGATATAGGGCAAATTTATTAGAAATGCGCAGCTTTAAGCGTTTCGAGACTGAACTCGCGCACTTAGGCTTTAGCCATTTTCAACCCTTAGCGCCACTTCGCCCTTGGGTGCAGCGCTACTTTCATTTGCGCGTAGCGACTAATTTACCGCAGAGCATTGAGCAGACATTTTATCCGGACGGCGGCACTAGCCTACATTTCTATTTCCCAACACAAACGCTAACTCAAACGATAAGCAGCGATGAACCCAAAGTGTTGTTTCATTGTGGTCAGAGCCGACATTCCCACGCCTTTTTGCCAGGAATCGAGCTGCTGACAGTTCGCTTTCACCCCGGCGGCGCGTTTCATTTACTCGGCATTGAACTGCAAGATATTCTGTCTGCCACATCAGTGACGGCTATTGATGCGACGCAATTACAACTAACGGGATTGGATCAACTGCTATCACAACTGGCGGAAACTAATCAGCCAGCCCAACGCATTGCCCTACTTGAGCACTGGTTGTTGCAACTCTCCCAGCAGCAATTTGGTGCGGTGTTATCTCGACATAAAAGCGCTATGGTTGGCTTAGTGCAGGCGAATTTACCAAAGCTTATTCAAACCCAAGCCAGTTTAGAGGATTTCTATAGGCAACTGCCCTTAAGCCGCCGTCAGTTTGAACGAAGATTTAAACAAGAAATCGGATTGTCACCTGCGCAGTTACTGCAATTAAACCGAGTCAAAATCGCCCGAAACTTACTCAGCCAATCACCTAACCTCAGCCTAGTGCAGGTCGCATTCGATTGCGGATTTTACGATCAAGCCCATCTACATCAACACTTTGTAAGGGTGACACAGCAAACACCAGGACAATACAAAAAGCGTAAAATGTCGCAAATCTCCAATCCCAGGTCGCGCTAACCGCTTAGATTGAAGCCTCAGCTTATAGGAGGCTTTTATGTCAGAACGTATACCACGCCAGCAAATTTATCAGCTACAACCCGCACTCGCCAACGCACTGTTAAGCTTAGACAAAGCAGCCGGCGACTCCCACTTTTCGCCATTACTGGTGCATTTAGTCAAGCTTAGAGCATCGCAACTCAATAGCTGCGCGTTTTGTCAGCGAATGCACGCCAAGGAAGCCAGAAGCGACGGTGAAGAACAGCTGCGTTTAGATTTACTTGCCGCTTGGCATGAGGTCGATGGAATCTTTAATGAACGGGAACGTGCAGCGCTGCTCTGGACAGAAATCTTAACCCAAGTTGCTACTGCACCCGTGCATGACAGTCATTATGCGGCGCTTGCAGAGCATTATTCCGAGAAAGAAATTGTCGACCTCACCAGCTTAATCATTGCCATTAATGGCTGGAACCGCGTCGCGATTGCCTTCCACCTGCAACCCATCTAGCGGCACATAAATGGACAAATAAACAGGGCACCGCATCGGGTGCCCTGCTTATTGATATCACTGTGACGCTCGTACCAGCTATGCCGTTAGCTTAAGGTCAGCGCGACAATTTTGAGTGGATGATTATCATCGAATGACGGGAAATCCTCATGGGGATCGAGCCAAGTGTGCGCTGTGACACTGCGGCCTTGTTTTTCAACGCAGCGCACTAAGCTGTCGAACCAAGCTTGGCGTTCGACTTTCGCCACATTGTTACAGCAAACGATAGTGCCACCGACTTTGGTCGCCATTAATGCGGGCTTAAACAAACCTTGATAATCATTGATCAAATCGACAATACCGAAAGCGCTCTTGGCATAACGCGGTGGATCGAGGAACACCAGATCAAACTGGGTTTGCGGCAATTTGGGGTAGCTCGGTAATTTTTGATTGCGGCGGCCTCCCACACTCAAACCAGCCAATTGGCGCAGGGCCGGAAACGCATCACTCTGCACAAACTCACACACATTCGACACCTGATTTAACGCCGCATTCGCTTTACCCGTGGCTAAAGCAAAAGAAGAAAAATCGACGTTCATCACCCGAGTCGCGCCGCCCATGGCTGCCGCAGTGCCAATGCCGCAAGTGTAGGAAAACAAATTCAGCACGGTTTTATCTTGGCTGTGTGCCCGCACATATTCACGGCCAATGCGCATATCGAGGAATAACAGCGGATCTTGCCCTTCGTGGCGCAGTTTAGTGCTGAACTTGATGCCATTTTCCTGCATGACTCGCTCAGAATTCGCAATATCTGCCAGTGCGGGTGATAACGCGTTCAATACCCGGGAATTACCTAATGAGCGGTCGTTATACACAATCGGCAAATCGGCCTGTTGCAGCAAAACGGTGCTGACATCGATTAACTCTTCGTCGGTTAAGGTCTGATGAAAACTCTGCACTAGCCAAGTATCGCCGTAACGGTCGACATTCAAGCCACTCACGCCTTCGACTGTGCCATGGAACACCCGAAAACAATCGGTTTGATCCTGTTCTGCTTGTTGTAAAAAATCATGGCGTTTCGCCAGAGCCGTCGATAACAGCGTTTGAATAGACATAAAAAGCGGGACTCGCGCAGCGGAAACCTGCGTAAGGTTTCAAGAAGGAAAACGGCATGATAGCAAACTAGCACTCAGAATATCGGATAAATTCACCCTGCCAGTGCGAAAAACAGGCTTTAAAAAGTGCATACTAGGACAACGACCTAGCTTGATTGGGTTCATTCACTTTTTGGCTTTAGTCGTTACGGCTCAATGCATGCTCAAACTCACTTATGCCTCCCGTTTGCGATTCAATTCACTGAGTCCTTGATGGATAAGGCTTAAGCAGGCGGAGGGATCTTCTAACGGCAACAGATGCCCATATCGCTGATCTTCTAAAAATACCGTATTCGGTGTGAGCTGTTGCCAACGCTGCCAAGTCGCTTCAGAAAAGAACACTGACGGTTTCCCTCGAATGGCGACGCAGGGAAGCTTTATCTGCCGCAATATCGATAATACATTCGGCGGCTGGGTGTAATTATGCGCTTCCCACTGTTTAGGAAACTTCAACGTGAATTGGCCATCATTGTGTTGATAAACCCCGAATTGGGCTAAGGCGGCAAACGCCTCATCATCAAAGCGTTTGTATAACTTACTCATTTTGCAATATTCAAGGAAATGCTCACGACTTTCCCACGCATCGCGCTTCTTTAAGGTGTTTTTGGCGGGCGCGGTCAAATTCATTAATGATTTAGGCATTAACTTGGCAAACCAAGCGATAGGGCGCGACACCATTGCAGGTTCAATAAGTATCAGTGCTTTAAACAAATCGGGTCTTTTGTTAGCGGCAAGAATGGTACTGGTTGCTCCCATCGAATGACCCATTCCCACAATTGGCGCACTGCAATGCCGCTCAATATGCAAGATCAAATCATCGGCATATAGCTGCCAATCTCGGCGCTTAGGCGGCAAACCTACATCGGGCCGTGTCGGCCTTAACTCGAGTGAATTAAGGCTAAAGGCTTGCTGCAACTTGGCCAATAAAGGCGCATAAACACCTAATGGAAAACCATTGGCATGGTAGAAATGTACGCTTTCACCAGTATCAGAAAAGGTTTTAAAAACCTTAGCCTGTTGTAATTCAGTCCAAATTTGATCCATCAAATCCTACTTATCGAGTCCCACTGTTATAGTTCAACGGATTCAATCGTACCAATCTAAGCCGCTAGGCACCTTACGCTCAAGCTACGAAATCTAGCGATGAAATCAAACCTGTCGATATCAGCCTCTACGACGGCCTTAAAAGGTCATTAAATCACTTCAATCAACTGCTCTAATCCAGGCGCCGTTTTAGTTGGCACAAACTCTATCACCTCAAACTCGGCAACATCGGCAATGCAGAACGGATCTTGCTGCAAAATGGCCTCTAGCGCCGCGCGACTCTCTGCCTTCGCGAGGATGACGCCGCCAGTACGTGGTACTTTACGACCCGAGGCAATAAAAGTCCCTGCGGCATAATACTGATCAAGATATTCGATATGCGCGGCTAAATGTAACTCCACTTCGGCAATCGGCTTTTTATAGGTGAGCGAAACAACAAACATAGGTATCCTCTTATTCAGCAAGTCGGGGCTTATACAATAGGTTTCTTCCCGCTGACTATATAGTGCGGTCCTAATATATAGTGCGGTCCTCAAGTGTCAAATGAACTTAGCCTCCAGCAAAGTTAAAAACAGTCAACAGCAGGTTGCACCTCTGTTTACGTGTGGTTATCAACCCATGATGAATACGTATGTAAGCGGTTGTACCTAAAACCAAGGCAAGGCTACTATAAATCCGCTCGTTTCACCCTCTGCTTGTGGGGTTTGAGATGTGTGAGGTCGTTTCTGATAGGGTTATATACAAGGATTACTATCAGGCTTAAGTTCTTTCTGCTGACTGGCTTTGAGCCATTCTTTTGGACTGACTCGTTTTCATTAAGGTGTTAAGTCCAAATGTGAAATGAATTTATCGGCGAATATGCTTCTGAGGGAGAGGTATATTCGCCATTTTTTCACAGAGCAGACGCATTCATAATATGTGCGAAACCATCCATTGCTCGGCAAAACAATTAAAACAATAAGCACTCAAGGCAGACATACTGCCGGCAACAGAAAGGAAGTTCAATGTCTTCGAATCATCAACAGGCGAATCAACAAGATAGCCATCAAGCTGTCGTGCCTCAGGCGCCGCATTCATTCAAGCAACAACCTGAACTGAATTTCTGGCAAATTTTTAATATGTGCTTCGGCTTTTTAGGCATTCAATTTGGTTTTGCCCTGCAAAATGCCAACGTTAGCCGCATTTTCCAAACCTTAGGCGCCTCTATCGATGAAATCCCCATTCTGTGGATTGCCGCGCCGCTGACGGGTTTGTTGGTTCAACCTATTATTGGTTATTTAAGCGATAAAACTTGGGGACGCCTTGGCCGCCGCCGCCCTTATTTTTTGATTGGTGCGATTTTTACCACTCTCGCCATTTTTATCATGCCGCACTCGCCTACCCTGTGGATTGCCGCGGGCATGTTGTGGATAATGGATGCCTCGATCAACATCGCCATGGAGCCGTTTCGCGCTTTCGTTGGTGACAATTTACCGAAAAGCCAGCGTACCCAAGGCTATGCCATGCAAAGCTTTTTCATCGGCATTGGCGCTGTGGTCGCTTCAGCTTTACCCTATATTTTGACTCACTTTTTTGCTGTCGCTAATACTGCACCAGCGGGTGAAATTGCCGACTCAGTGCGTTATGCCTTCTATTTCGGTGGCGCAGTATTATTGCTAGCGGTCACTTGGACTGTCGTATCGACAAGAGAATATTCCCCCGAAGAGTTAGCCGCCTTTAACGCAAAACAAGTCGATGCTGAGGATGAAACCTTAGCTCGCACTCGTACCCGCAAGGACTACCAATTTGCGTCCTTCGTGTGGATGGGGCTCGGCGCCTTGCTCACCTTCGCTATTTGGGCGCAGGATTTAGATAAGCAGCTGTATATCTTAAGCTTAGGGATTTTTGCCTTTGGCCCATTGCAACTGTATTGCGCGCTGCGTTTGGGCAATTCACACCCCGCTGAACGCAATAAGCTCGGCATGGTATTTAGCGTGGTCGATGACTTATTCCATATGCCCAAAGCCATGCATCAACTGGCGATAGTGCAGTTTTTCTCTTGGTTTGCGTTGTTTGCCATGTGGATTTACACCACAGCTGCCGTGACGTCTTACCATTTTGGCAGTAGCGATGTGTTGTCCCAAGCCTACAACGACGGCGCAGATTGGGTCGGCGTGCTGTTCGCCTCCTACAATGGTTTTGCCGCGATTGCCGCGATTTTCATTCCTATGCTGGCTAAGCGTATCGGTATCAAACTGACGCACACAGTCAATATGTTCTGTGGCGGTATCGGGTTGATTAGCTTCTTCTTTATTAAAGATCCAAGCCTGTTATGGCTGCCTATGATAGGTGTCGGTATCGCGTGGGCGTCCATTTTATCTGTGCCCTACGCTATGTTATCGGGCATGTTACCCCCGCAAAAAATGGGCGTTTACATGGGGATCTTTAACTTCTTCATTGTGATCCCGCAGCTTCTTGCCGCCAGTGTGCTGGGTTTAGTGCTCAATGGTCTGTTCGATGGTCAACCTATTTATGCGCTGATCACAGGTGGCGTCTTGATGATGTGCGCTGGTATTGCAGTACTTTTTGTTGAGCAAGAGATAGTGGATCAAAATGACCAAAGCGCCGCCGTAAATAGCAAAACCAACTTAACCACAAAAGCCGCAAACAAAGTTAACTGACAGTTCACTAAGTGCTGTGGCGCTGAATAAGATGGCACTCAATTAAGTGCCATCTCCTTAAGTGAGGCTCTTTTAGATGCCAGGCCGTTAGATGCTAGGTCTTTAGATAACAGTCAGTTAGTCGACATACATCCAGATACGTTAAGCGCGGTGGACTCGGCAATTTGGCGATTCACCGCAGCATGAAGCTTTTATATCAATTCAATCACTATAAAAATATAACCATTATTTGGGGAGAACGAGATGGAATCGAGTCCTACGCCGCAGCAGGATCTGCACACTAGCCAAACCCGTCACGCACAAACGTTAACAAGGCGCAGCCGCCTAGCGCTTGCCGTCGCCGCAAGTCTATTAGGGACAATAGGATTCACAGCCTGTTCACCCACATCGAATTCAGCCACACCAAGCATGAGTGGCAATGCCGCATCAAATGTGCAGCAGGTTGCGCCCGGCGCACCGGGTAAAGCGCCGACTTGGGCATTTTCGGGTAAAACCGGTATTGGAACGTCGTACGAGCCTTACACCCAAGGTCAATACCAAGATGCCAAGCAAAATCCCATTAGCCGCGTTTGGTTCTCCCTCGCCCAAGGTATTTTAACCGAAACCATGTATGGTCTTATTCACAATGCGCAGCTCAAAGAACTGCAATTTGTGGTCACGGGTAATGGCTTTGTCGATACCGAAAAAGATAACACCATCAGCAGCATAGAATATTTAGATACCGAAGCTAACGGTCGCCCGCAATCCCTTGCCTATAAAATTATCAATAAAGATGTTGAAGGTAAGTATCAGATTGAAAAGCATATCTTTACCGATCCCGACCGCGACACCCTAATGATGCGCATCACCTTTACCGCCTTTGAAGACGGCATTACGCCGCATTTGTATGTCAATCCGCATATCGATAACGCGGGCGCCAATGATATCGGCCGCATCGACACTCATACTGACAATCATGCCAACACTCATGCCAACACTCATGCTAGTAATCAGGCGCTGGTGGCCTATACCGCCGCCAAAGACAGCAGCGTGATGACGGTGAAATCCGATCTCAATTTTGTGCAGGCAACGACAGGCTTTGTCGGCGTCTCTGATGGCCTAGCCGATTTGGCCGATAACGGCAAACTCGATACACACTATCAAACGACCAGTACGCAAGATAAATCGACCGTTGGCAATATCGCCTTTACTGCGAGTTACCCTACGCTCATCAAAGCCAAACCCGTCACCTTTAATCTCGCCATCGGTTTTGGTAAAGATGAAGCACAGAGTTTAGCCAATGCCGATGCCACCTTAACCGCAGGTTATGATGCTGTGCTGAGCGCCTATAAAGGCGATGCCACCCATGTCGGCTGGCACGATTACTTAAGCTCGCTGCCCGCCATCACAAACATGGCCAACAACACGACCGATAACGGTAAGCTGCTGTATACCAGTGCTATGGTCTTAAAAGCGCAGGAAGATAAAACCTATGCGGGCGCACTTATCGCCTCGTTATCTAATCCTTGGGGCGATACGGTTTCAGCAGCCGTGCCGAGTACTGGCTATAAAGCGGTATGGCCGCGTGACTTTTACCAATGTGCCATGGCATTCCTCGCCATGGGTGACACCCAAACGCCCAAAGTGGCCTTCGAATACCTGAAAAAAGTGCAAGTGACCGAAAAGACACCCGGCTTTACGGGTACGCCGGGTTGGTTCCTGCAAAAGACCCATGTGGATGGCCAAATTGAGTGGGTTGGTGTACAGCTCGATCAAACCGCCATGCCAATCATGCTCGGCTGGAAACTCTGGCAAGCGGGTGTACTCACCCCTGATGAGATCAGTCACTGGTATCAAGAGATGCTCAAAGGTGCAGCGGACTTCTTGATCAGTGGCGGTGAGGTCAATCTGGATTGGAATCACACTCAAATCACCCCGCCTAAAACCCAGCAAGAGCGTTGGGAAGAACAGGCGGGTTACTCACCCTCGACAACGGCCGCAGTGATCGCAGGTCTTGTTGCCGCGAGTGAAATTGCCAAAGAAGCTAAAGATATTACTTCAAGCGCCCGTTATCTTGCCGCCGCCAAAGACTTAAGTAATAGTTTAGAAAAACACTTAGTCACCACCCAAGGACTACTAAAAAACAGCGCAGGCGTCAGCGCGCCTTACTATTTACGTTTAAGCCCGAATGGCGAGCCAAATACTAGCGATACACTGGCGGCGAATAACGGTAAGCAAGGTTTAGACCAGCGTCAGATCCTCGATGGCGGATTTTTAGAACTGGTGCGTTATGGCGTGCGCGGTGCAACCGATAAGCTCATCAATCAAAGCCTTCAATTGATTGATAACACTGAACTTGACTCTAATTTGCGCCTTAAATATGAGTTTACCGCCAAAGATGGCAGCAAAATTCCAGGCTTTAGACGTTATGGCAACGATGGCTACGGTGAGGATACGGTGACTGGCAAGAACTATGCGGAATCGGGCAGCAACAGCGCCGATCAACGTGGCCGCGTCTGGCCCTTCTTCACCGGTGAGCGCGGTCATTTTGAATTAGCACTCGCCCAAGAAAAAGGCGAGCTAACAGGCAATTACGCGCAGCAAACCAAGCAGCAGTTGATCAACACCTATGTGCAGGGCATGGAAACGTTTGCGAATGCGGGCATGATGTTACCCGAGCAAGCGTGGGACGGTGTCGGCGATGCCACCCGCTACCATTACCAACTCGGACAAGGCACTAACTCTGCCACGCCGCTAGCTTGGACCCATGCCGAATACATTAAACTGGTGCGTTCTATGACCGACGGCCAAGTCTGGGATAACTACCCTATCGTCCCAGCGGCATTGAAATAATGAGTTGAAATAGCCAATTAAAATTGCGTATTAGCTTAACGATACTTTGATAGATTACAGGCTAGAACAGCATCCTAGATGTTGTTCTAGCTTTTTTACAGACGATGTTATTGTGCCTGATTTAGCGCCTGCTTTTCATCGGCTTATGCTGCGGATAATCTTGCGGCGTGCAACCAAATTGCATTTTAAAAGCTGCACTGAAACTGCTGACGCTCAGATAACCTAGACTATGTGCCACCCTAGTCGTGCTCTCTCCTTGGCTTAAGCTTTCAAGCGAGTTTAATAGACGAAACCTTTGCCGCCACTGTCGATAAGTGAGCCCAGTTTCAGCTTTGAATAGTCGTTCAATCGTTCTCACACTCGCGCCGCCCATTTCGGCTAACTCGGTCAGGGTGTAATTCACTGTTGGGTGCCGGATCAACTTTTGGATCAAGCGGCTGAGTCTTGGATCTGAGCCTGCGGGTAAATGGGCATCTAGGCTGTCCAGAGTTTCGAGCTCATCAATGGCAACCAAAC
This sequence comes from Shewanella scandinavica, assembly GCF_031932065.1. NCBI lineage: Bacteria > Pseudomonadati > Pseudomonadota > Gammaproteobacteria > Alteromonadales > Shewanellaceae > Shewanella > Shewanella scandinavica. The sequence goes on along the minus strand of NZ_JAUOES010000010.1, from coordinate 66,621 downwards.
CCAGCCGATGCAGTTGTCCACTGCCTAAAAGGTGTGAACTCTCACAGAGTTTGAGCACCAGTTCGCGCATCAGCGCTGTCATAGTCACCATCACCACTTTTGTATCCTGTGGCCTAACATCATAGCTAGGATCAATATAGATATTACGAGTGTGGGCGTGGGTTTCGCTGTTCACTTGGTGAGATAAATTGCAGGGGATCCAAACCGCATGGGTTGAGGGTACCACCCAGACGGCATTTTCACTGCGGACACGTAACAAGCCTTTCGCGGCCCAAAGTAGCTGCCCCCGCGGATGTGAATGAGGCTCGATGCCCGCTTCCGCCGCCATATTGCGAGTATGGGTTAACACAGGTCGATTGGCATCTGTGATAAACGCCACATCACTGGGCGTTAACAATGTCGCTTTAAGAACAGCTTTTGACATATTACCCTCTTAAAACGCCAAACTAAGTCAGCTATCTTAGTTGGCATCTTTTACGTATTCAACCCATAGGTCGGTAAACATGAAACGTTTTATTGGCGTTAAACCGCTAGCGTTTTTCAGTACACTGTTGATCGCTACTTTACTTGCACTTTTTCCGCTGAGTCAGCATCCCGCGGTGTTTTCCTATAGCGCTGGCCTAGTATTAGTGACCTTGATGTTTTGGAGCACAGGTTTTTTCCCGCCCTTTATGGCGGGGTTAATATTTTTTGCCCTTGCCACCATTTTCAAACTCATTGAGCCGAGTGTACTTTTTTCAGGATTCGGCTCGACTGCGGTGTGGTTAATCATTTCAGGGTTTGTGATTGGCAGTGCCATCACTCAGTCTGGCTTAAGTCGCAGAATGGCCAGTTTGATTGCCCCCATACTGACCTCAAGTTATCCACGCTTGATTGCGGGTTTGGTCTTTAGTGCCGTGCTGCTTGGCTTTGTGATGCCCTCATCCGTTGGCCGTGCGGTGGTCATGGTGCCAATTGGTATGGCGTTAGCTGAGCAAGTCGGTTTTGCTCGTGGTAGTCATGGGCGGATAGGCATTGCGACCGCCTTGGCACTGGCGTGTAACATGCCCAGTTTTGCCGTGTTGCCCGCGAATATTCCCAATATGATATTGGCGGGTTCCAGCGAGAATCTATTCAATATCCATTTTGGTTATACCGAGTATCTCTTACTACATTTTCCAATCCTTGGTTTGCTCAAATCGATATTGATTGTGCCGCTAGTCGTCTTCCTATTTCCTGCAAAAATAGATGAAAATCGGCCTGAAAGCTTTATTGAAACAGAAGCTTATAACCTTGGTATGCAAAAGAAAGTCACAGTATTACTTGCGATCACTTTACTGTTTTGGGTGACAGACTCACTGCACGGGGTCAATCCGGCGTGGGTTGGACTGACCACCGCTATCTTGTTATTGCTCCCCAAATGGGGAGTACTTGAGCCTAAGAGTTTTAATAGTTCGGTGGATTTTGCGACCGTCATTTTTGTCGCGGCGGCCTTAGGTCTAGGGGCATTGGTCAATCAATCTGGACTTGGCACTGCGCTAGGTCAATTGTTCAGTGAATGGCTACCATTGCAGCAAGGGGCATCGTTCCTGAATTTCATGTCTTTATCGCTGATGGGGACGCTGACGGGATTAGTAGCAACGGTTCCAGGTGTGCCGACAGTGTTGTCCCCCATGGCGGCAGATTTTGCCAATGCAACTGGCTTCTCCACCCCAGCGGTATTAATGACGCAGGTGATCGGTTTCTCAACCGTGATTTTTCCTTATCAGGTTGCCCCGTTGATTTTGGCGATGCAATTATCCCAAGAGCCCTTAAGCAAACTACTTAACATCACCTTACCGCTGGCGGCAATCACTCTAATTGCACTTATCCCACTGGATTATCTGTGGTGGCTATGGCTCGGTTGGATTAACTAAATTGCGTTAGCTAAAGCGGGTTAACTAAAGCGTTAACTAAATTAAATTGACGAAACACTCACCCTTGGCGGTATTGACGCCGCCAAGGGTACTTTAGAGCAGGCATCATCAATTGCCTCGCGCTCTACACTCATCACTCTACAGCGCATACAATCATCACACAGCATAAAACAAGTTCGTCTTTGCGCCAGGGTCGATAACACAACTGTCCAAACATAAATTATTTCGATAAGTTTCATTGTTAGACTATACTGTTCATACGTACAGTATATTGTGATTTATTATGATGATCCTAGGCCGCTTCGCCAAACATACCCAATATCGGCTCTCGCTATTTAGCTCCTTGATTGCCGCAGGATTTCCGTCACCTGCCCAAGACTATGTAGAACAAACATTAGATCTCAATGAGTTATGCATCAAGCACCCCGCCGCCACGTTTTTTGTCAAAGTCCAAGGGGATTCGATGATCGAAGCGGGGATTTTCTCCGGTGATATTTTGGTGGTGGATCGCTCATTACAGCCGGCCCACGGAGATACCGTTGTCGCAGCAGTCAACGGCGAGTTTACTGTAAAGCAATTGCAACTGCGCCCTGTGGTGCAATTACTGCCACGTAATGCCTTATTCTCCCCGATTGCCATCAATGATGAGTCTGAGTTAAACATCTTTGGGGTGGTGACCAACGTGGTGAAAAAGCTCAAATGACGCCCTCATTATTCGCCCTCGTCGATTGCAATAATTTTTATGCATCCTGTGAGCGGATGTTTAGGCCAGATTTAGCTGGCAGGCCGATTGTGGTGTTATCCAATAACGATGGCTGCGTCGTCGCCCGCTCGGCAGAGGCAAAACAACTTGGCATCAAGATGGCGGTGCCTGTGTATCAAATCGCAAACCAACTCCGCCAGCATCACGTCGCGGTATTCTCCTCCAACTATGCACTCTATGCCGACATATCAAATAGAGTCATGACCACCTTAGAGCAAATGGTACCGAAAGTAGAAGTGTATAGTATTGATGAAGCGTTTTTAGACCTTTCTCGTCTCGATAAATGCATTGATATTCATCAGCTTGCACTTGATATTTATCAACGGATACCGCAGTGGATTGGGATCAGCGTTTGCGTCGGCATTGGACCGACAAAAACCCTCGCTAAACTGGCAAACCATGCCGCGAAACGTTATCCCGCGACGCGGGGCGTGGTTGACTTGCGCGACCGTGAACGCCAACGACGGCTGATGGCGCTTATCCCTGTCGACGAAGTCTGGGGAATAGGCCGTCGGCTTACAAAACGCTTGAACATCATGGGCATAAATACCGCGTTGCAATTGGCGGATGCGCATCCCAAGCTTATCCGCGACACCTTTTCTGTCACCGTTGAGCGCACGGTACGCGAACTTAACGGCATTGACTGTGATGACATACAAGAGGTCGCCGCCACTAAGCAACAAATTATCAGCTCCCGATCCTTTGGCAGCCGTATTGATAATTTAGAAGCGATGCAACAGGCAATCAATGAATACACTTTTAGGGCCTGTGAAAAACTGCGCTCCGAGCGCCAGTACGCTAAAGCGATGTCAGTATTTGTGCGTACTAGCCCTTTTAGCGATGCAACTCCCCAGTACAGCAAATCACTATCGGGCAGTTTAGTTCGGCCCAGCAATGATACGCGGGATTTTGTCACCCTTGGCCAAAGCCTACTGCAACGCATTTGGCGTGAAGGTCATGCCTATGCAAAGGCCGGTGTCATGTTAGGGGATTTTTTTGGTGCTGGCGTGTTTCAGCTTGGATTATTCGATGACGTCACGCCTAGGCCTAAAAGCAAAGAGTTGATGCAGTTACTCGATAAAGTGAACCACAGCGGTCATGGAAAAATATGGTTTGCAGGACAAGGTATTGACCCGACTTGGGGAATGAAGCGTGAGCAGCTTTCCCCTCGTTACACCACCCAATGGGCACAATTACCCATAGTGAAATAATCAACAAATCCAGTGGCTAAATGACCGCCTGCGAATTACAGACCCCACCAAACTCTAAACTAACTCTAAACTAACTCTAAAATCCATATAGCACTAAAACCCATCTAGATCTAAAAAATATATAGCGCTAAGCCCCGTTGGGTGTTAACGCTAAAGTGGCATTAACACCCATCAAGCTTTGGCTCATTCCGCCTTAACACTCTTCATCGCTGAGATCTTCAAAGTACCAGTAGCCTAGATTCACCCACTCGGTAAGTTGCGTGAGCAAATCAGCATGGGCTAACCAAGGGGCTAAGGCAGCTTTATCCAACTGATTACTATCACATAGTAATGGGATCACTGCGGCCAATTCGGCTGAAAGCTGATACTTATCACCATTAATATAGACAACGCCCTGTGCCACATTGATATCAAAATACAAACAGCGCAATCCACCGAGGCGAATAAGCGGTTGCTCATCAAGCCAAGCGAGTACTTCGTCTTGCGCGATGTCCAATGGCTCATCGGGTAAATCTAAGGCGCACTTTGACTGAGTTAAATAGCGGCCCGAAAACTCGCTCACCAATTCATCGGTCAACATATTAGTCAGTTGGGTGCGTAACCGCGCTAAATCGCCATTATCGACACAGCCACTGCGGGTGGTCAGCTCACGGTCTGGATCTTTAATTTGCTGTGCGCCTAAATCCTGCTCAGACAAATGATCGGCCAAAGCGCTTATCATATCTTTGGCGGAGGCGGTGCGATAACCCACTGAGAAACTCAAAGACTGCTCTAAGGTTATGCCGTCATGGGGGAATCCAGGGGGAATATAAAGGATGTCGCCGGGCAGCAACTCAGTATCGATAATCGGGTCAAAGGCTTCGGTGTGCAGCAAAGCGGGATGGGCGGCAAACTCTTTGTGCGGCCCCAGATCGCCTACGCGCCAACGGCGACGTCCCGAACCTTGGCAAATAAACACATCATACAGATCGATATGCGGCCCCACGCCACCGCCAGGCGTTGCAAAGCTCACCATCACATCATCTAAACGCCAGCGCGGAATAAAATCAAAGCATTGGATCAAGGCTTCCGCATCGGGCACCCAGTTATTCAAAGCTTGGACGATCAAAGTCCAATCCCGTTCACCAAGATGATCGTAGGAATCGAAGGGGCCAAATTCCGCCTGCCATTGGCCTGCTTGTTGGTACACCCGCCGAGATTCCACCAGCTCATCCATGGCTAAGCCCGCTAATTCTTCGGGCGAGACTAAATCTTGAAAATGCTTGAATCCTTGGCGGATCACCAAGGGTTTTTTCTGCCAATACTCTGCTAGAAATTGCGCGGGCGTTAAGCCGTTAATATCGAGTTGCATGGGGTGCTCACAAACCAAACTGTTATTCATAGCAGCAAATGCTAACAGGAAGCGAAACCAAGAAAGCTCGACCGGATCAACAAAGCATTAAGTCTTTTGTCAGCATCAATGGGATAGTGAATTTACTAACGTATTGAATTACAATCGGCTTATCTAAAAGCATTTCGCCACAAACAGCGCTAATGCTGACACATCATTTATTGAGTCCATGTAAGATCTATGCCTACATCAGCTGCTAACACTTTGGTCGTGCTCGACTTTGAAACCACGGGGCTATCGCCCAATCAAGGGGATCGCGCGATTGAAATCGGGGCTGTGCTGATTGAAGACGGTGTGATCACCCAAAGATTTTCTGAGTTAATGAACCCAGGATTTAGAATAAGTCGCTTTATTGAGGACTACACAGGGATCAGCAATCAAATGCTCAGGGACGCGGCGCCCTGCAATGAAGTGATGGCGCGTTTTGCGGACTTTATAGCCGATCACAATTTAGTTGCCCACAATGCGGCGTTCGATCAGCGCTTTTTAGATGCGGAGTTTGCCCAAATTCGCCATCGTTATCTTGGGCAATTTGGCTGTTCCTTGCTGGTGGCGAGACGTTTGTATCAAGCGGCACCCAATCATCAGTTAGGTACTTTAGTGCGCTATAAACAGTTGCCGACCGATGGCACATTTCACCGCGCCTTAGCCGATGCCGAAATGACCGGCCATTTGTGGTTAGCTATGCTGGCAGACCTTCAGCAAGAGTTTGGACTCTGCTCACCGACCTTTGAGTTACTGCAAAAATTAGCGAAGAAAACCAAAGCAGAGGTGCCGAAGTTTTTACGCCAATACGCCGTCAAGTGATCCAAAAAGCAACGCAGCTAAGAGGTATCAAAAAGCAAAAAGCCGATAAATCCAAGGATTATCAGCTTTTTGTTTCAATAGGTACGATTTAACTATTCAATCGGTTGCCAACAAATAACAGTATGCTAGAGCTACGAACGCCTAGCGATAATAGCCATCTATAGCGGCTTAAGCGGCGCGCTATCAATGCCGCAGGAGCTGCGAACCACTAAGGTTGTCGGAATAAGCTGCGCACTCACCTCTTGTCCGCGGATAAGTTTGAGTACACTGTCGACTAAGATCTCACCGGCTAATTGGGTGTTCTGCTTAATGGTCGTTAATGGCGGATTAGCAAAACTCGCCACCGGAATATCGTCATATCCCACTACAGCGACTTGTTCAGGGACTGAAATGCCCTTTTCTTTCAGCGCCCGAATCGCGCCGATGGCAATCAAATCGCTGGCCGCAAATATCGCATCAAACTTAGTGCCTTGGGCAATCAACACCATAGCGGCATCGTAGCCTGAACTTTCTGTGCTGATGGCCGACACTTGCTTAGTGCGATCCACGGGAATATTCGCCGTTTGCAGCGCCTTCACATGCCCTAAATATCTGTCCCTAAACTCAGGGCTATGGCTCGAAGCATCGCCTAAAAAGGCAAAAGCGTTGCGGCCAAGGGAAATCAAATGCTCTGTCGCAATCAAGCCGCCTTGATGATTATCACAGCCAATCGATAGCACAGACTTATTGTTATGCTCGGCGCCCCAAATCACAAAATGGGTATTCTGCGCTAACAGTCGCTCCAGCTTTTGCTCGTAATCCATATAGTCGCCATAACCGAGCAGAATAATGCCATCGGCTTTATTGCTGTCTTCATAATCGGCGTGCCAATCGCTGGATAATTGCTGAAAAGAAACGAGTAAATCATAACCCTGCTGCGCCGTTGCTCGGGTAATGGAGCCTAGCATTGACAGAAAAAAGGGATTGATTAACGAGTCATCATTGGTGGGGTCTTCACACAATAACAGCGCTAAGGTATGGCTATTTTGGGTGCGAAGATTACTGGCGTTTTTATCAACCTTGTAATTCAGCTCTTTAGCAATGGCTTGAATACGTTGACGGGTCTCTAAATTGACTAACGGACTGTTTCTAAGGGCACGGGAAACCGTAGACTGGGATACGCCAGCACGATAAGCAATATCAATCGAGGTCGCTTTCGATGCCATAGAGAGGAGGTAACCTTAGTGATTATTTTGCGTCGATACTAAAACAGTTCCGCTAACTTGTATAGACGAATGCATTAACATCCGTCTTACACTTAGATTTTCTGCTTAAATGCCAAGCTGATCGAGCAAATCATCGGCGTCATTATCAATGGCGCGAGTCGCAATGGCGGGTTTGTCTGCCATCTTCACCCAAGGCGAAACATTCGACGTTGAGTCCTTATTACCGCCTATCGTACTGTGCTGCTCTAATAGGCTGTCGGGGTCGAATTCTTCATCGTAAACAAATTCATCTAAACGAATGAACTCAGTTTTATCCATGGCAAATTCGAGGTAGAAAATATGATTGTTTTCAGTTCTAAACGACACTCTACGGGCGACCGCATCATCTAAGTTAGCATCGATTGAAATGGTTAACTCTTTATTAATCGTCAACATTTTTGGCTGACTTTGGCTGATTGACGTTTGCAATTCTTTTGAAATTTTATTAATAAAATCCCCTAAGATTTGGTTCATCAACTCACCCATCACGTTACTCACTTCATCTGACGTATGCGAAAATGCCAACTCAGATTCAGGCATGCCCATGTTCAGCATGTAGCGACGGTAGATTTCAATCGCCGCCGAAGATGAAAAGTTAATGACGACTAGGCCCGAAAAACCACCATCAAAAATCGAGAAACAACCAAGATCGGGTTTTAGACGCGTGCGCGCGATACTTTGTACCATACCTGCGTGGGTAACATTACTGGCACTGGTGCTAGAGAGTACGTGGGCGACTGAGTGACATAACTTCAGTAAAATATCATCCGACGTTACGATAGTATTTGTGGTCATAATCGATTCTCAAACTGAATAATGCATTAATCTTGCGCGTAAAAGCGTAAAAAATCAAAATTAAAACAATTGATTAGCCTAATTTAGCAAGGCCGTAAAGTTAACATAACGCTAACTTATTGATATTTAATAGGTCAGATAAAACCTGCAACATGCAACGACTTAAAAAACGGCATAACTTAATAAGAACATGCCCCATAATGCAACAGATTAAAATTCCCTATCATCATTTCCTGCTTTAGATCAAAGAAACTCATATTTTATAACGGCTTTTGCTGAATTTATGTCACAGACGATTCAATTGAGATTGATTCGCAGGTATATTAAGTAACAATTATCAGCCTTTGAGACCCCCCAATGATCACGTTTTTGCGCCGATTTACTATCTTGCAACGCTTAATGATGATGCTTCTTATGGCCGCGATAGGGACTGTGTGTTTTGCCAGTTTTTCGATTAAGGAGCAGTACAGCAATTTAATTGAGCAGAAATGGCTACAGATAGACGGTCAACTCGCAAGCATGTTAAGCGTGATAGATGTACATCGTCAGGATGCGCTCAAAGGTAAATACAGCGAAGAAGACGCCAAGAAAGCTGCCGCTGAGTTAATCAATCAGACTCGCTATTCTGGCTCAGGCTATTTCATTGTTATTGATGATAATAATCAAATCCTCGCCCACGGTGACAATGCAAGTCTTGTTGGCACCTCAGCATTAACGTTTAAATTACCCAATGGCACTAATCCATTGGCCACTATGCTGCCATTAGCGCGGGCTAAATCGAAAACCACCCTCGAATACCCCATAGCCGATCCTATGACTCGCGCTATCGAAGATAAGCTCGCCGAAGCCCGTTACTACCCACAATGGGGCTGGACAGTGATGACCGGTGCTTATCTCAGTGACGTTAAAGCGAGTTTAAAGTCAGTTATTATCGATTACCTGATTATTATGTTTTTGATTTCAGTGCCGATTTTTGCTTTCTTCCTTGTGCTTAATCATTCCATTACCTCGCCATTGAATGATGCCATTGATGCCCTTGAAGATATTGCCCAAGGCGAAGGCGATTTAAGTCAGCGCATTAATGCCCAAGGTAAAGATGAAATTGCCCATCTTGCCCGCGCCTTTAACATGTTTGCACAAAAAATTGGCGACATGGTCGGCCATTTACAGCCTTTAGGCCAAGCATTAGACACTGACGCCAAACAACTCTTAATTGCAGTTGAAGAGTCCAATCAAAGTGCTGAGCATATCCACAGAGAAACGGGTAGCGTTGCCACCGCAGTCAATCAAATGCTCTCAACCACCCATGAAATGGCGAGCAACACCCAGCAAGCGGCCGATGCGGCGAACAGCGTAAAAGAACAAGCGCAGCAAAGCCAAGTGGTGATTGACAACACGGTCAGCAATACTGAAAAGCTGGTGGCTGAATTAAAAGCCTCTGAAGTTATCACCCAAAAACTGGGTGTCGCCTCACAGCAAATCGGTAGCATTCTCGATGTGATCCGCAGCATTGCCGAGCAGACAAACTTACTCGCCCTTAACGCCGCCATTGAAGCTGCGCGAGCGGGGACCCATGGCCGCGGTTTTGCTGTAGTTGCCGATGAAGTCCGCGCCCTCGCCACTCGCACCCAAGACTCGACCAATGAGATCCAAAAAATCATTAGCGAGATCCAATCTGGTGTCGGCTCAGTGATGAAAAGCAACAATCAAACTCAGCTGCAATCCGATGAGCTGCAAGCCCAAGCCCACGAAGCGGGTAAAGCCATGGCAGCGATTCTGCAATTAATTGCCCATATCAGTGATATGAATACCCAATTAGCCAGCGCCACCGAAGAGCAATCATTAGTGACCGAAGAGATTAATCGAAATATTTGTAATATTTCGGAATTAACGGAAGTCTCAGTCAAAGCTAACGAGAGCAACAATCATGCGGCTCAGTCACTGCAAGACATTAGCCAAGACATGTCCCGCACCTTGGGTCAGTTTAAAATCTAACTAACAGTATATGAGCTGTATAACTTGTCGACTGGGGCGCCATAGGGCGCCCTTTTCTTTGGGTAAACCTTCTGGTAACGCTTGTTAACCGCTATCTCACCAACAATGAATTTCAACGAAAAAAATCCCATTAACCACAAATTCTCTGTCACGCTAACGTTTGATATGCGGTATGCTTTAGCCTTAAAAATCCAACCGAGACACTGCCATGCGAATGACCTTAGCCGTTCACCCTGAACAGTACACAATTCATAGCTTTAGCCCGAATGCCGTATTGCCCAGTGAGGTTTTTGCACAGGATATGTATTTCATCGGTAAAACCCAAGAAGGTTTATCTTTAGTCATTTCCAGTGAGATGCAACTCGACAGCCTAGAGCAAGAACCGGGCTGGTGTTGTTTTGAAGTGCTCGGGCCACTCGGATTCTCGATGACAGGCATTTTATCTAAAGTGTCTGGCACCTTAGCGGACGAACAAATCAGTATTTTTGCGATTTCCACCTTTGATACCGATTACATCCTCGTGAAAAATAATCGCCTCAAAAGTGCCATCGCCGCCTTGAAAAAACAGGGCTACCACATCATAGAATCGAAAGACGAAGTGTAATACCCCATTAAATATGAGCTCATCCACTATGTACGAAAAATCTGTCACCATTACCGCCAAACATGGGATTCACACCCGCCCTGCAGCTTTACTGGTTAAAGAAGCCAAAACCTTTGACTGCGATGTCATGGTCGAATGTAATGGTAAGCAAGCCAGCGCTAAGAGTCTGTTTAAGCTACAAACTTTAGGGCTATATTCTGGCGTCACGGTAAGAGTGTTTGCCGAAGGTGAACAGGCACAAGCCGCGGTTGAGAAAGTCTCCGAGCTGCTGATCACGCTAAGCTAGGCCTTTATCCTATTTACTAGTGCACTGATTAGCGCACTAATATATAAGTGCTTACATGTAGATCTTACCGACGAGGGATAAGTTGAAACGGATTCTGTTAGTGCCAATAGTTTACATGTCAACGCTTTACAAACTCAACGCCACTCAACTAGACTCGCTAGCGCTAACGGGCACTCAGTTCAGTGGTTAATTTAGGAAGGGATATGTCAATAACGGGGATTATAGTGTCATCGGGAATTGCCTTTGGTCAGGCACTTCACCTTATTCACACCGAACACCACCTCGATTATCGCCCTATTCCCCTGTCGAAAATTCCCCAACAACAGGGCAAGTTTACCAAAGCCTTGCAAGAGCTACAGGCACAACTGGCCCACAGCCAAGCCGCACTCGATAGCGATTCAGAAAATTATCAGCTGATCGAAGCCGATTTATTGTTATTGGAAGACGATGAATTAATCGAGCAAGTGAACGATGCGATTCGTACCTTACAACTGTCGGCAAGTGTGGCGGTTGAACGCATATTTGCCCATCAAGCCAACGAGTTACAATCCCTAGATGATCCCTATTTAGCTAATCGAGCCCAAGATGTACGCTGTTTAGGCCAACGCGTTGTCGCCGCGATCAATGGCCATTTAAACCAAGGGCTCGAAAAACTCGACAGACCCACCATCTTGTTGGCACAAGATTTAACCCCCGCCGAATTTGCCTTGCTGCCAAGGGAAAACCTCTGCGGTATTGTGCTCAAAACTGGCGGTTTAACCAGTCATACGGCGATTTTAGCCCGAGCTGCCGGCATTCCAGCCATATTAAGTTGTCAGTTTGATGCCGATTCGATCCCCAACGGCACGCCCTTAGTACTCGATGCGCTCAATGGTGAGCTTTGCGTTAATCCCAATCCTGATCAACAGGCAAGACTTACCGTCACCTTTCACCACGAACAGGCAAGACGGGCGGCGCTGCAAACCTATAAGGATGGACCCGCGCAAACCCAAGATGGCCATATTGTGGGGCTTATGGCTAACGTCGGCAATCTCAACGACATCACCCATGTCAGCGATGTTGGCGCCGATGGTATAGGTTTGTTTCGCACCGAATTTATGCTGATGAACGTCAGCACCCTGCCCGATGAGAAAGCCCAATACAGCTTATATTGCGATGCATTGCACGCTCTGGGCGGTAAGACCTTTACCATCCGCACCTTAGATATCGGTGCCGACAAAGAACTGCCTTGCCTGTGCCAAGAAATAGAAGATAATCCCGCCTTAGGGCTGCGCGGCATTCGCTACACCTTGGCACACCCCGACTTATTTAAAACCCAATTGAGGGCTATTTTGCGCGCCGCAAACCACGGTCCGATCCGCTTGATGTTCCCTATGGTTAATCAAGTCGAAGAATTGGATGAAGTGTTTGCACTGATTGCCCAGTGCCAAGATGCCCTGGAAGAAGAAGAGAAAGGTTACGGTGAACTCAGCTACGGTATCGTTGTCGAAACCCCCGCAGCGGTATTTAACCTCAATGCTATGCTGCCACGACTCGACTTTGTCAGCATTGGCACCAATGATTTAACCCAATATGCAATGGCAGCCGATAGGACCAACCCGCAGCTTACCCGCGACTATCCGAGCCTTTCGCCTGCCATTTTAGCGTTAATTAACATGACAATAGTCCAAGCAAAAGCGGCCAATGTGAAAGTGTCGCTGTGCGGCGAACTGGCCAGTTCACCACAAATTGCACCGCTGTTAATCGGCATGGGGCTGGACGAACTCAGTGTTAACTTAAGCTCACTGTTAGAAGTCAAAGCTGCCATTTGCCAAGGCAACATCCAACAATTTTCGGCGCTGGCGCACACTGCATTACAACAAGATAGAATTGCAGGTCTACAGCAGTGTATAACAAGCTATAAATAGAGACATTTATTCGTTATGCTGCATTACAGAACAAAAACAATGACAAAAACAAGCAAAAGAGGCTCTAGATTATGGGATTTTTAAGCCGAATAAGGCGCTTGGTATCGGGTCAGACTCAGTTAGCTGGCGGTATCATGGTATATGCCCCCGTTTCCGGCGATATCGTCGCTATTGAAAAAGTCCCCGATGTGGTTTTTGCAGAGAAGATTGTCGGTGATGGCATTGCCATCGCCCCCAAAGGCGAATTAATTCTTGCGCCTATCGACGGCACCATCGGAAAAATTTTTGAGACAAATCATGCCTTCAGCATTGAGTCTCCCCAAGGTTTAGAATTATTTGTGCACTTTGGCGTCGGCACAGTCGAGCTGAGGGGCAAAGGTTTTAAACGTTTAGCCCAAGAAGGCCAAGAAGTGAAAGTCGGCGATCCGATTTTGTCCTTCGATATTGATTATCTTAAAGACCAAGTCGACAGCCTACTCACCCCTGTCGTGCTGGCAAACATGGAAGACGTCAAATACCTAGACAAGGCCCAAGGCAGTGTCACCGCAGGTAAAGACGTGATCTTTACGGTACAGCTCTAATTTAACTGTTTACATGCATCGTTTATCGGTTGTGTTTTGAATAATAAAAGGCTGGCTCATAATCATGAGCCAGCCTTTTACGTTTTTGAAAACCGAGCCTAACACGGTATTTGAATTCGCCAAGCTGTAGCTGTCTCGATACACAGCACTTAGAACAATCCATTTCGGTCGTTTTCACGCTAAGCCATCACGTTAGCTGCAACGAGCTGAGATAGAGTTCTCGTACACTAATCCGCTTTAAACATGGCAAAATCGGGTCGCGGTAGTCTATCTAAAATACTGTACAGATAAATCACCAATACTGAGAGTACGGCGCCGGTCAAAAACAGCCACTGACCGCCAAAATGATCCAATATAATACCGCCGCCAAGGGGCGCGAGCGCAAAGCCTAAATCATAGAATGAGGCGGCCCCAAAGTAAGCCCCCCGAAGATGATCAGGGGCTAGGCGGTCGATATGCACATTCATAGTGGGAAACAAAATCGTCTCGGCGACACTCATCACCACAATTGCGCCTATCCAGCCCCAAAAAAGATCCAGCGGATTAAATGCCAGCCAGATCTGTGAGCAGATCAGTAACAGCAATCCGATTTGAATCCGTTTGACAAGCGGAAAACGGGCCATGAGTTTCAATAGCAAAAATTGGGTTGAGATAATCACCATAGCATTAGTGAAAATCATGCCAGAGATTAACGTCAGTAAATCAGGCGCGCCAGCACGAGTGAGATATTGGATCAACGAACTGTCCATTTGGGCATAAATGAACATACATAAAATATTGGCGAAAATTAAACATTGCAGCAATTTATCTTGCAATAGAATGGCGACAATTTGCTTACGGCTCACGACTGCCGCTTTTTTCGTGCTCGCCTCAGTATCACTCGATAAGCCATTCACGCCACGATTAACACCATCACTTGTTATGTCATTTACACAGTCATTTACACTGCCACTTGCACCATCACTTTCAGTGCCACTCGTAGCGTCACTTAAATTGTCATTCGATGAGGCGCCAGCCGCCAAAGCAACATCCTGACGGGTTTGATGGTTAAATCCCCAGTACAACATAATTAACAACACGGCAAAGGCCACTGCGGTAAGGTAAAAACTGGACTGCTTGCCCGTAAGACCAAGCCATACCCCAAGCATAGGGCCAACGGCGCAGCCAACGTTGACGATGAAATACAGTGACTGCATCGCCAATTCGCGTGTTTTAGGATCGGCAATAATGTCGCCAATAGCCGCCGATGTCAGCGGTCGCCATAATGAAGTGGCCATAGAGCACAATGTCATCACAACTACATACCCTTCGACAGAATTGGCTTCAGCCAATAACGAAAACGAGATGATATAGAGAGTGCCCGTCACGTACATCAGCTTATGACGACCTATTCTGTCGGATAATGAGCTACCAACAAAGCTGGTAAATACCGAAATAATCGCGGCGCTGGACAAGACCATGCCGACCTCTGTGGCACTTAGCGCAAATTTCTCATATAAAATAACAGCTAAAAATGGCCATACCATGTAATAACTGCCACGGGTGATAAACGACCCAAACAAAAATATCCACATCAAGCGCGGAAATTGCTTAAATCGCTGCAAAGAAACATCGCTGTGCATTTTAATCCTTTAAAAGTCGCGCTAGAGTCAACGCCAGATATCAAACTGATTTTAATGAAAAAACAATATATACAAGGCACTTAAGTTAAACAAGTGTTAAAAAGTCAAGCCAAAGCAAGGCAATAGCGATGATTATCCCTAGAAAATTAGCGTTTTGTTACTCACCAGATATCGGCAACACATCCCACTTGTGACATGCGGCGCACAATGCCACAATGCCAGCAAAATCAATGCTTGCAAGCCAAGCGTCCATCCACACTGGAGCATCATTTTGACCCTCTACGGTATTAAGAATTGCGATACAGTGCGTAAAGCACGTAAATGGATTGAAAATCATAAAGTTCCAGTTCATTTCCATGATTTTAGAGATGACGGCCTACGTCAAGAATACCTCGAATTCTGGTGTAAAACCTCAGGCTGGGAAACCGTATTCAATAAGCGCAGCACAAGTTTTCGTGCCCTCAGTGACGCAGATAAAACCGATATCGATCAAGCCAAAGCCATTCAACTTATGCTTGCGCAACCGACACTGATCAAACGCCCCGTCTTGGTCGTCGGTGAACACGTGCTGATTGGCTTTGATGAAGCCGCCTATAAAAGAGTATTTTCACTATGATGCCAGCCGACGATTATCCTGTAACTGAACTAACAAAAGCGCTGATTGCCCGCCCTTCGGTGACGCCGCTTGATGAAGGCTGTCAAACCTTAATGGCTGAAAGACTCAGCACCATCGGCTTTAATATCGAACCTATGGTATTTGAAGACACCACCAATATGTGGGCTCGCCGTGGCAATGAAGGTCCGGTCTTTTGTTTTGCCGGCCACACAGATGTTGTGCCAACGGGTGATGTGAGCCGCTGGCACACGCCGCCGTTTGTGCCCACCATCATTGATGGCTACTTATATGGCCGCGGCGCGGCGGACATGAAAGGTTCATTGGCGGCTATGGTCATTGCCACCGAACGCTTTGTCGCTAAACACCCAGATCATCATGGTTCAATCGCCTTTTTGATCACCAGCGATGAAGAAGGCCCATTTATTAACGGTACGACTCGAGTCATTGATACCTTAGAAGCGCGCAACGAGAAGATCACCTGGGCGTTAGTCGGCGAACCTTCATCGACCCTAAAGCTGGGTGATGTGGTCAAAAATGGTCGCCGCGGCAGTTTAACCGGTAACTTAACCGTGAAAGGCATTCAAGGCCACGTGGCCTATCCACACCTTGCCGATAACCCAATCCACAAAGCCACGCCTTTCTTAGCCGAGCTGAGTCAGATGCACTGGGATAATGGTAATGAGTTCTTTCCGCCCACCAGCTTCCAAATCGCCAATATTAATGGCGGTACCGGCGCATCGAATGTGATCCCCGGCGCACTAGACGTGATGTTTAACTTCCGTTACTCCACCGAAGTGACCGCCGAAATATTGATTGAACGGGTTGAAGCCTTATTGAAAGCCCACGAGCTAGACTACGATATCAGCTGGATTTTCAATGGTCTGCCATTTTTAACCGGCGATGGCCCACTGCTTGACGCGACCCGTATTGCTATTCGCCAAGTCACAGGCTATGAGACAGATCCACAAACCACAGGCGGCACATCGGACGGACGCTTTATCGCGCCAACGGGTGCCAAAGTGTTAGAGCTTGGCCCAGTGAACGCCACCATTCATAAAGTGAATGAATGCGTTAAAGTGGATGACCTTGAGCAGCTAGCCCTGTGTTATGAAGTGATTTTGGAACAACTATTGTGCTAACACACCTTGAGATCCGCCCCGAAACCGCGAGGCTTTACGGCTTAAACGCCACTGAATTAGTGGAATATTTAAGTCCGTATCACCATGGGTATCATAGCTTTTGGCTCGAAGCGAACACCGCCATCGCCTTTAATGCGATGGCGGAAAAAGCCAAAGAGGCGGGCATAGCACTCGCCATCTGCTCTGCCCATCGCCCTTTTGAGCGACAACTGGCAATTTGGAATGCCAAGGCCAGCGGTAAACGCGCGGTATTAGATGCCAACGAGCAAGCGATGAGTATTAAGGGACTGAGTGACGATGCCATCGTCGACTTGATTTTGCTCTGGTCGGCGCTGCCCGGTGCTTCACGTCACCACTGGGGCACAGATCTCGATGTGTTCGATGCGAATCAAATTGATGTCAAAGCCCTGCGTCTTGTTGAAGCTGAATATGTCCAAGCTGGCCCCTGCGCCAAACTGCATGCTTGGCTAATGGAGAATGCCCATGATTTTGGCTTTTATTTCCCGTTTCAACAGGGACAAAGCGCGGTCAGTCCTGAGCCTTGGCACATAAGCTATTTCCCTGTTGCGCAATTATTGTTGCCGCAATTCGATCGTGCCGAACTGGCAACCTTGTTAGAAAACAGTGATATGTTGCTAAAAGATGCGGTACTAGCACGATTAGACTATCTAGTGGATGAATACGTGCTGCGTATCGCTCAGCCTTAGCTGTGGGATATTCGCCGCAGATTTTTGTAAAGGTTAAGCCCAGCGATCTATCGCCCAAATTGGCGCCAGAATACGGCTTAACATAACGATATATTTGGTTAAGTAGGCTTTATGGATTTTTCTTCACACCGTCAGCAGCTCATGATTGCCGATCGTAAATTAAGTTACCTTGATGTAGGTACAGGCCCTATATTGTTGTTTGGTCACAGTTATTTGTGGGATAGCGCCATGTGGGCGCCTCAAATTGCCGCGCTAAGTGCCCATTACCGCTGTATCGTGCCAGAACTGTGGGGTCATGGTCAGTCAGATTTACTGCCCGATGATGGTAAAACGCTACTCGATATTGCCGATCACATGTTGGCCTTAATGGATGCCCTCAATATCACTGACTTTAGTGTTATCGGACAATCTGTTGGTGCTATGTGGGGCGCAGAATTGGTACTGAAAGCACCAACAAGAGTTAAAACCCTCGTGATGCTCAACAGTTTTATCGGTTTCGAACCCGAAGTGACCCGCGCGAAATATGATGGCATGCTGGATATGATTACCGCCGCTAAGGCGATTCCTGCGCCGCTTATCAGTGCGATTTCACCTTTGTTCTTCGCAAACAATGCCGCGCAAAACACACCTGAACTGGTCACTGACTTTGAACACTCACTTGCCACAATCTCAGCAGAAAAAATTCCCACGATAGTGAAACTGGGACGAATGATTTTTGGTCGCCGCGATACCATGGAATGTGCGGAGCAATTTACACTCCCCTGCCTCATCATGGCGGGCGTTGAGGATAAAGCGCGCAGTGTGCTAGAAAGCTACCTGATGAGTGATGCCATCGATGGCAGTCAGCTGGTGCACATTCCTGCGGCGGGACATATCTCGACCCTTGAACAAGCCGAATTTATCAATCAACACTTAGCCGATTTTCTCGCTAAACATCATTAATCTGTCACTAAATACTGTTGCGAAATAAATCTTCAAGGTGTGGGCATGCGCATCTTGAAGATAGCTATTCAGCTTAACCCATACCCTCAATACCAAATCCACGTTCCCCCCTGTTTAACCCATGAATATATTAGGCTTTACTTGATTTAGCACCACAGGTTAACTCGCCAAATTCCCTAAGAATCCCCCGCTAAATCAGCATTAACAAGTATAAATCACCATTTTGATGTCAACGTCTCAAAAAATGTTGCATAAAGGTGAAATCTACCATTTATCAACTACCTTTATTACTGTATTCCCTCAACAAGGTATTCTGCCATGAGAAAAAGTACAGTTGCCCTCTGCGTGCTCAGCACACTTTATATGCCGTCTCTTTATGCCGATGTTCAAATAAATGGATTTGCCTCTATTGTCGCGGGCTCGAGTCTCAGTGACGATAAAAGCTATTATGGTTATGACAAAGAAATCAACTTTAATAATGATTCTAAAGTTGCCTTACAATTTACCGCCGATCTGGGTAGTGGCCTAAGAGCCACGGCGCAAGTGCTATCCAGAGGCAATAACGATTACAGTGCCGAATTCGAATGGGCTTATATCTCTTACGACATCAGCGACAAACTTATGCTGATGGCGGGCCGTCAACGCTTTAACCTCTATAAATATTCAGATTATATTGACGTAGGCTATGCCTATCACTGGATCACCCCGCCCCGCGGCGTTTATTCACTGCCATTTAATTCAGGTGAAGGTGTCGGCTTAGTATATTCCGATTTATGGGGCGATACCGAAGTCGGTTTGACCTATAAGTATATTACGACTTCTGTTTCTGACTATGCGCCTATAGGTTCATCAACACCTCCCGCGCCCTTCTCTGCCGAGGGCCACATAATGAACTTTAACTTTGTGACCTCAGGGTTTGAGTACGGCTTGAATATCGGCATAGTGACCGATTTCTCCTACGAGTTACCTGCTCTGCTGGGCCTAGGCGATGCGATTGCCCAAACTGGGTTATTTAGTCAGCAAGTGGTCGATGATCTTTTACCCATTAACGACAGCGCGTTACTCATAGGCGCTAACGTTAAATATGATGCGGGTAAATGGTTTATCTTGGCTGAATACACCCGAATTGACGTCGACCCTAGCAGTTTTAACATCCAAGATTCAGCCTTTGTTTCCGGCGGGATCCGCTATAAAG
Source organism: Shewanella scandinavica (assembly GCF_031932065.1). Lineage (NCBI taxonomy): Bacteria > Pseudomonadati > Pseudomonadota > Gammaproteobacteria > Alteromonadales > Shewanellaceae > Shewanella > Shewanella scandinavica. The sequence continues at coordinate 46,922 of NZ_JAUOES010000010.1, read as the reverse complement.
ATTTCACTTTTCACTTAACCTACGGTATTGACAAAGGTGATCCACAATACAATGCCTATGACGGCATGTTACCGCTATACAATAGTCTGCCACCAGCAAACCAAGCTGCGTTAGCGCCTCTGGTTTTCGGTACAAAAGCAGCGCTTGAAGCACAGCAAGAAGACAGCGCCTACTACATCATAGGAACACGCTGGGATTTCCATCCCTCGGCCGCACTAAAACTGGAGTACACCAACTACAGCAATGACAAACCGTCCTCCGATGAACAGTTGCTGAGTATGGCAATAGACTTAGTTTTTTAAGGAGTTAAACATGAAACTATTAATAAGATCTCGGTTGATGATGAAAACCTTAGTTGCTAGTGCACTTTTACTTGGCAGTGCCTATGTGCAAGCCGAAGTTGCCGTCGTGGTACATCCTTCAAATACATCCGAAATTAGTGCTGCGGATATTTCACGTATCTATTTAGGTAAACTCAAGTCTTTCCCCAATGGAGGGACTGTGGTTGCGCTCGATCAGCCCGAAGGCTCACCCGCTCGTGATGCCTTCGTGAAGCAAATCCTCAATAAAACTGAGAGTCAGCTCAAAGCCTATTGGTCAAAACTGGTCTTTTCAGGCCAAGGTCAACCACCCAAAGTCGTCGACTCGAGCGCTGAAATGCTCTCATTGATTGCCGCCAATCCGAATATGATCGGGTTTGTTGACGTCAGCGAAGTGAACGATAGCGTAAAAGTGATCAGTAAGTTCTAACCCATAACACATCATCCTTGTCCGCCTTAATTTTTAGCGGACAAGGCGTTCACTCAGCTTTAGTGCAATATCACCCCCAAACACGCTAACAAATGGCGCTTAGATCCACAGAGGGAACCAATTCATTTGCAGAACTATTAATAAAAAATAATCTCGATTCCTCAATATCCCGATTCAAACCTTAATTGGATAGACCAGCAGAGCCAATTTTGCTGGTATACTCTTGCTAAAAATGTGCTGCTTGCATGAATTAGAGCATGAGAAGACATTTTATATGTCAATAAAACAATAGGTTAAAATGAAACTACTCAAACCTTTATTCGACAACAACCGCCGCTGGGCCGGACGTATACGCCAAGAGAACCCTGATTTTTTCGAGCAATTAGCGAAACAGCAACATCCTGAATACCTGTGGATTGGCTGCTCGGATAGTCGCGTACCTTCTAACCAAATCATTGATCTTATGCCGGGTGAAGTCTTTGTTCACCGTAATATCGCCAACATGGTTATCCATACCGATCTTAACTGCTTATCTGTGCTGCAATACGCCGTAGATGTACTCAAGGTGAAGCATATTATGGTAGTGGGTCACTACGGCTGTGGTGGTGTGCGCGCGGCAATGGGTCAGCAACGTTTGGGATTAATCGATAACTGGCTCGGGCATTTACGTGATATCTACCGTATTTATCAGGAAGAATTACAACAGATGGATGAAGCTAAACGTTTTGATCGCCTGTGCGAACTCAACGTGATTGAACAGGTTGCTAATGTGACCAGTTCAACCATAGTGCAAGAAGCCTGGGATCGCGGCCAAGAAGTCGCAGTACACGGCTGGATTTACGGCATTGATAACGGTTTACTGACAGATTTAGATGTCACGGTTGACCGTGAACATGGTTTAGCTAATCCACGCTAACGGCCTGAATATAGGCTTTTAACCCTTAGCTGAGTGTCATCAATGCTCAGATAAAACCTGCCCCTGTGCAGGTTTTTCTTTTTACATGGCAATTTTCAGCAATAAAACATCGCAAGGGTCTATTACCCCAGTTATAATCCGCCAGTTAATTGCAGCGCGACCTATGCGCGACATATTCTAAGGAGATACCTTCCATGCCCGGTTTTGAATTATTTGGTCCTGAAGAGAAGCAGGAAGTCGCTGACGTTATGGAAAACGGTTTTACCTTCCGTTACAACTTCGACCATATGCGTAATGATCGCTGGAAGACTCGCGATATGGAGCAACTGCTCTGCGAGAAAATGAACGTGAAGCATGCTCACCTTTTATCAAGCGGTACCGCTGCACTGCAAACGGCCATGATGGCTGCGGGCATTGGCGCTGGCGACGAAGTTATCGTGCCACCTTTTACCTTTGTTGCCTCAGTTGAAGCGATTTTTATGGCAGGCGCGATCCCCATTTTTGCCGAAATCGACGAGACACTGTGTTTATCCCCAGAAGGTATTGAAGCCGCGATTACCCCACGCACTAAAGCGATTAACTTAGTGCACATGTGTGGTTCTATGGCGAAGATGGATGAAATTAAAGCCATCTGTGCAAAACATAACATCAAGATTTTAGAAGATGCTTGCCAAGCCATTGGTGGCAGCTACAAGGGCCAAGCCCTAGGTACTATCGGTGATGTGGGTTGTTACTCATTCGATTCAGTCAAAACCATCACCTGTGGTGAAGGTGGCGCTGTGATTACCAATAACACTGAAATCTACAACAACGCGCACATGTTCTCCGATCACGGCCATGACCACATTGGTAAAGACCGCGGCGCTGAGTCACACCCTATCATTGGCTTGAACTTCCGAATTTCGGAAATGAACGCCGCCTTAGGGTTAGCGCAATTACGTAAACTCGATACCATTATCGATATCCAACGTAAAAACAAAAAAACCATTAAAGATGCAATGGCCGCAGCTATCCCTGAAGTAACTTTCCGCCTGATCCCCGATCCAGAAGGCGACTCAGCGGGCTTCTTAACCTTTATGTTGCCAACCGAAGCGCGCACGCAAGAAGTGAGCAAAAAACTGGCTGAAAACGGCGTCGATGGCTGCTTCTACTGGTATGTAAACAACTGGCATTATTTGAAAAACTGGAAACACATTCAGGAGCTTAAGGCATCTGCTGCGTTACCAATCACATTAATCGCCGATAGACCTGACTATACTCAAGTTTCTGTGCCTAAATCCGATGCCATTATGAGCCGCACCATTTCTATGCTCATCAAGTTGTCTTGGACCGATGCTCAGATCGCTGAGCGTATCGAAAACATCAAGAAAGCATTTGCCCAATAATTCTACGGGAGTTTGTTGCAATGAGTTTTAAGAATTTTAAAGTAGTTGAAAAAATGATCTTCGGCCGTGGCTCATTCGTCCAATTGGATGAAGTGTTAGCTGCGGAACGTAAAACCGTCGACGACTTCGTGGTATTTTTAGTCGATGACGTGCATCAAGGCAAAGCCCTTGAAGGCCGCATCCCAGCTAAAGCACAAGACATGGTGATTTGGGTTAACGTTGATGAAGAGCCAAGCACCATTCAAATCGACACGTTAACAGAGCAAGTTCAAGCTTTTAATAGCAAACTGCCTGTCAGCGTAGTGGGTTTAGGTGGCGGTTCAACCATGGACGTGGCTAAAGCGGTATCGCTGATGCTGACAAACCCAGGTGGCTCTGCCATGTACCAAGGTTGGGACTTGATCAAGAACCCAGCGGTACACCACATTGGTATCCCAACGATTTCTGGTACGGGTGCAGAAGCGTCACGCACTGCCGTATTATGTGGTCCAGTGCGTAAGCTAGGTCTGAACTCAGATTACACAGTATTCGATCAAATCATCATGGATTCTGAGTTAATCGAAGGCGTGGAAACGGACCAATGGTTCTACACAGGTATGGATTGCTATATCCACTGTGTTGAATCGTTACAAGGTACCTTCTTAAACGAGTTCTCTAAATCCTACGCTGAAAAAGCCATGGATTTATGTCGCCAAGTGTACTTAGACGACCACGTAGAAAAAGACGACAAGCTGATGATGGCGTCTTTCATGGGCGGTATGAGTATCGCTTACAGCCAAGTGGGTGCCTGTCACGCGGTTTCTTACGGTCTGTCTTATATCCTGGGTTACCACCACGGTATCGGCAACTGTATCGCCTTTGACGTGTTAGAAGAATTCTATCCAGAAGGTGTTGAAGAGTTCCGTTTGATGATGAAGAAACACAACATCACACTGCCGAAGAACATCTGTAAAGATCTGCCAGACGAAACCATCGCTAAAATGGTTGCCGTGACTAAGAGCATGGGTCCACTATGGGCTAACGTTTATGGCGCGGGTTGGGAAGAGAAAGTCACAGACGAAATGTTGACTGCCCTGTTCCGTCGCATCTAAGCTCTAACACATGTTAAAAGGGCTCAATCTTGAGCCCTTTTGTCTATATGCATTGTATATCTACACTGTATATCTTTGATAAAAGTAGGATAATTTGATGAATGTGACTCTGTTAATCCCGGCTCGTTACGGTTCAAGCCGCTTCCCGGGCAAACCCTTAGCCCCGATTAACGGCAAGCCAATGATCCAACACGTGTATGAACGCGCGTCGTTAGCCAAAGGCCTCACCAATATTTATGTCGCTACCGATGATGACCGCATTAAAGCAGCCGTTGAAGGTTTTGGCGGCAAAGTGGTCATGACCAGCCCAGAAGCGGCATCGGGTACAGATCGTATCAATGATGCGATAAACCAACTGGGACTGAAAGATGACGACTTAGTGATCAACCTACAGGGCGATCAACCCCTAATTGACCCAACATCCATAGAGCAAGTCATCAGCCTCTTCGAGCGTCACCCAGGTGAGTTTGAAATGGCCACCTTAGGCTTTGAAATCGTGAATGAAGCCGAGCTTGACGATCCTATGCATGTGAAGATGGTGTTCGATAACAACAACTATGCCTTGTATTTCTCTCGTTCGCGTATTCCTTTTGGCCGCGACACACAAGATTACCCCGTTTATAAGCACTTAGGTGTGTATGCTTATACCCGCAAATTCGTCCAAGCCTTCGCCGCCCTGCCATTAGGACGTCTAGAAGATCTGGAAAAACTCGAGCAATTACGTGCATTAGAATACGGGCATAAAATCAAAATCGCCATTAGCGCCTTTGATTCTATTGAAGTTGATACGCCAGAAGATATTCGTAAATGTGAGCAACGTTTAGCGGTTGATTAATCAGAGCTAAATCGTGCGCGAGTCTATTCGAAACAGGAGCTGAGTATGTCGACCTTAGAAGTCTGGATCATTATTATTTTGATCGTCGGTGTCATCGCCAGCAATCTTGCCGCGTTGAAGTACAGTGCTAAGTTCAAACTGCCGCAGTTCGGCCAACATGGTAAAGATAAGCAGATAAAGCCTACTGCCGAGCCTTCGGCAGCTGAGAATGACGCTGATGATGCTTCAAACAAGCCAAGTTCTGCGGACTCAGAAGCCAATAAAACAGATGAGCCACCTAAGGGCTAAACTCAACGGTGGCTTTAAGAGTAATCTGAAGATGACTCGTGAACTCGCCTCTTATAGACTGCGCTAAAAAGCTAGCAATGATGTTCGCAAACATAGAAAAGGCGCCATAAGCGCCTTTTTTACCTCTTATACCAATCATATTAATCACAAGCTCGTCCACGCATCGACCTTAAGCTTTTTTCGCTGATGTGCGACTTAATGGCTGCTCCTCAAGGTGCGCCACTAAAAAGACTAAGAAGCGAAACAGGGATTTAATCCTCAGATCGTGGCTTTTATTGGGCTCAGCTGCGACTAATTTCTGCAGTGATTTAATTTTAGAGTAAGCATTCTCGACTAAAGCGTCGTTCTCTTTACCGACATACTTAGCAAACTCGGCAAATTCGCCAATAAACTTCAGGGTCACTTTACGGCGATTTAACGCAGTGAGTGCAACGCCCTCTTTCAGTTTTGCCTCAAAAATACTGCATTCTAAACCGCTGGCGATCGCGCTTTGCGATAAACCGCTGCTTAAGGCATCGGCCAGAAAACCCAAATTGGCTTTTAACTCAAAGGCAATCGCCTGCTTACTGGCGCTCGATTGCTGCCAGCGACTGCGTTCCTTATCGAAAATATCGTATAGCTCTTTCCAAATGCTCATGCGCTTTGCCTACCTTGCACTGAATTGCTCCCTAGTTTGATGGCACTCGACTTTATTTTTTTAATACTAGCGACTGAAAGTTATCATAAATTTAAGATTTTCGGCATAGCGCTATGATAAATAATGAGTTAAATAATGGGTTAATGCACATTCACACTAAAACAAAATCGGCATAAAAAAATGGCCCGAACGAGTCGGGCCATAGTGCAACCATATTCAAATCGAGAGCAATGTATGAGCTGCCTGAACGAGAAACGAACTCAGTGCAAACTCATGACTAACTCGCAGCTAATACAATGAAATATAAAGTTAAAGCACTTGCGATTTTTTCGCGTTATTTTTCTCGGCGGCGAGTCGACGCTGCGCTTCTTTTTTCTCGCGGCGCGCTTCAATCACTTGATTCACATCGCTGCCGATATGCGCTTCGTTACGGGCTTTTGCCAGATTCACTTGGCGCTCACGCTCAACAAAACGTTTACGCTGCTCGTCAGAAATTTTATCGATACAATGTGGACAACTGACACCTTGCACATAGGCAGGGCTCTGTTTTTCAGCTTCAGTGATTGGCATGCGGCAAGCATTACATTGATCGTATTGACCTTTCTTCAAGTCATGGTTAACCGCGACGCGGTTATCGAACACGAAGCACTCGCCTTCCCACAGACTTTCTTCTGCTTTGACTTCTTCAAGGTATTTAAGAATGCCACCTTCGAGATGATACACCTCGTCAAAGCCTTGCTCTTTCAAATACGCGGTTGATTTCTCACAGCGAATACCACCTGTACAGAACATGGCAACCTTTTTATGTTTAGCAGGATCAAGATTCTGCTTCACATATTCAGGGAATTCTCTGAAGGTTTCAGTCACAGGGTTAACGGCATTTTTGAAGGTGCCGATTTGCACTTCATAGTCATTACGGGTGTCGACTAAAATCACGTCAGGATCAGAAATCAGCGCATTCCAATCTTGAGGCTTAACATAGGTGCCAACCACTTTAAGTGGATCAATTCCTTCAACGCCCATAGTGACGATTTCGTTTTTCAGTTTGACTTTAGTGCGGTAGAACGGCATTTCATCGTCGAATGACAATTTGTGAACAATATTGTCTAGGCCGTTTTGGCTATTAAGCCAAACCAATAATGCTTCGATCGCTTCTTGGGTGCCGGCAACTGTGCCATTAATCCCTTCGCTTGCGAGGAGCAGAGTGCCTTTGATCTCGGCCTGTTCCATCATGGCGAGCAGTGGCGCTCGAATAGATTCAAAATGCGGTAAAGACACGAATTTATATAACGCACACACGACAACTTTAGTCATAACACCCTCTTTGCTGGCTGGAACTTAATTTCCAGTGCATAAACAAATCAATCATCTGTAGACTGGCTACAGATCCCAAAATAGCGCGGAATTTTACCTGAGTCACAGCAAGATAAACACAGATAAAATGCAGGGTCTTTAATTCTTTACGCACAGTGGTGAGAAAAATTATTTTCTGCTGGCAAATTAAGCAGAAATTTCAATATGAAAGCGTTACCATCTGCGCCCTTTGCACACTGCATGATTGGCACACAACATTTGCATTGGCATACTCGCGTCGTCAATAAGCATGACACGCTGACATCAGCTTTAGTCGCATCAACTTCCATCGCATTAGCGCCGTACAGTAGAGGAAATCCGAATGACTCTTGCCGTCTTATACACCTTCCGCCGTTGCCCCTATGCAATGCGAGCACGTTTAGGACTCTTGTTAGCCCAATGCAATGTTGAAGTCCGCGAAATCACCCTTAAAGCTAAACCAGCGCAAATGCTGGCCGCTTCACCCAAAGGGACTGTGCCGGTATTAGTGCTAGCCAATGGCGAAGTGATTGCCGAAAGTATTGAGATCATGCGCTGGGCACTCACGCAAGCTGATCCTTTAGATCTGCTATGTCAGCAAAGCCCTGTAATTACAGATAAAATGGCGCAACTTATTGCGCAAAATGATCAGCAATTTAAGCCATGGCTCGACCGCTATAAATATGCTGACCGTTACCCTGAGCAAACGCAATCTGACTATTATCAGCAAGCGAGCCATTTCCTCACTCAACTTGAAGCATGCTTAGGACAACACTCCTTTTTAGTCGCCGATACACCTCGACTTGCGGACTACGCCATCGTGCCTTTTATACGCCAATTTGCCGCAGTGGATCTTAAACGTGCACTGAGCGATGATTTTCCGCGACTCGCCGCTTGGCTAGAAAACCTCATTTCGAGTGAAATATTTATTCGTGCGATGGAAAAATATGTGATCTGGGACGCTAGCCATTCTCCAACTTGCTTGTTAGGAGACATGTAACCCAATAAGATTTAAAGATTATTTTTATTTTATGTTATAGCCATCGGTAAAATATTCGAGTAAGGTATTTGACAGTTAGTGAGGTCGCTAATTTAGCTACAGATCACTAGGCAAGCTTCTCAAGATAAATGTAACCGCGCTTAATGTCTTTCAAAGGCGTGAATGATAGAACACAAGGATAAGGCAGTTGGAACATATGGATATCAATATCATTATTATGCTTGGGGGCCTGATGCTACTGCATTTTCTTTTCGCCCTTCGAGCCTTCAAGAGTAAAGTGGATCTCAGCACCAACAAAAAATGGTTATGGTGCCTACTCAGTTTGATCCTCGGCCCAATGGGATATTACGGTTATCACGGTTTTATTCCCCTCGATAGAATTCTCAAAGACTAAGCCGTCAAACACCATCACATTGGGCGATAAAACTTGCTACGGCATCATTGACCCGCCTAATTCAAAGACTCATTTCAATACGAGTCAAAGCACATAAATAAGCATTTCAACAAATACTTACAAGAACTTAAACAAGTACTGAAACACGCAAAAAAATAGCGCAAGCTTAGGCTGCGCTATTTTAATGACCCCTCTTTTACACAATCTTAAAATTTAAATCATTCGCTATAAATGGCTATGCAACAGCACAGCATCATCGGGGACTTTTTGGATTACAGGCGCTTGCCCTTCTGCCAAGGCTTGTTTATAGCTTTGATTCATTTTAAGGGCGAGATACAAATCCGGCCGGATCAGAATGCCGCCTTCCCCTGTCTGCATGCCCGCTTGCTCGAACCAACTCAGCATCTGTCGTTTACGTCCCGCAAGCACTAAGCGTACTCCACGCTTTTTAAGCAATTGATGTAAATCTGCCAGCATGGCCATCACGCTTAAATCTAAATGGGTAAAGCAAGGCACGGCATCAATAATGATGCAATCGACCGGCTCAGATTCCCGAATAAACTTTTCCAGTAAACGGCGCTTAAAATACGTCGCATTAAAGTAAGTTAACGGTGAATTAAAGCGATACATAAACACGCCAGGCACAGATTTAGCTTTACCCGAATCATCGACGCTGCGGATAACGCCCTTATGATCTAAACCAAGCACTTGATCCGTGGGGCGCATTACCGTCGCAAGGAACTGGAATAACCCCAGTAACACGGCCAAAGTGATCCCAGGAATCACCCCAATGAACAGCACGGAGAACAAGGTAATACACGCAAGCAAGAAAGCTGACTTATCGCGCACGCGCAGATTCCACAGCGACTTAAGATCGATAAGCGAAATAGAGGCAATCACCAATACCACCCCTAATGCTGCGCTAGGGATGTACTTCAACGGCGCAGTAAAAAACAGCGCGACAACGCCAATCAATACCGCCGCTATGATGGACACTAACTGACTCTTACCGCCATTGGCATCGTTCACCGCAGTGCGGGAATCGGCGCCGCTCACGGCAAACCCTTGGGAGATGGCGGATGCGATATTGGCTAAACCTAACGCCCTAAATTCTTTATCTGCATCTATATCGTAACCATTTTTTGCCGCAAAACTTCGGGCCGTCAGCATCATGCTCACAAAGCTCACCATGGCTAAGTTGAGCGCAGGCACCACCAACTCACGGGCGATCCCCAAATCAAAAGCCGGTGCTTGGAATGAAGGTAATCCAGAGGTCACCTCTCCGACAACGCTAATGTCAAAGCTCGTCAGGTTAAATACCCAAACAAGGAACGCCGCCATCGCCATCGCGCACATAGATGCGGGCCATTGGGGACGAAACCGTTTCACTAAGGCATAGGTCGCCAGTGTCACAATCCCCATAGTCAAGGTCGGCCAATGGGTTTTTGATAAGTAAGAAGGGGCGCCGCTGAGGCGTTCGATTAAATAGCGCTCGTCGAAGGTAAAACCAAAAATCTTCGAAAATTGTCCGACGATAATGGTGATCGCGACCCCGTTCAGCAATCCCATCAAAATCGGCTTTGACAGAAAGTCAGCTAGCACACCCAGCTTAAAACGGCTCGCAATCAAGCACCAAAAGCCTGTCATGGCTGTCATGGTCATGACTAACTGCCAATGCTTCATGCTATCGCCCGCCGCAAGAGGCGTAACAACGGCGGCGATAACGGCGCAGGTCGCCGCATCTGGACCCACGATTAATTGCTTTGAAGTACCAAATAGCGCGTATACCAGCATAGGCAATACGCAGGAGTATAAACCCACAGCAGCATTGACGCCTGTGAGCTGGGCATAGGCAATAGCAACAGGGAGTGCCACAGCGGCAACGGACAAGCCTGCGCGCACATCATCCCTAAGCCATTGCTTTTCATATTGTAATAATTGCGCCAATCCCGGCATAAACGAAATCAAACTAGGGAACTTCACTCGGCAACCTCCATACACACCATCAAGATAAGCATAATCAGTATAACCGAGACTGAAAATATTCAGCGAAAAGGTCATTACCTAAAAGCCCGCAATAGTATGTTGGTTATGGCATAAAGCCAATCATTACGCGAGTATTTTCCTCAGAATATTTATGGAGTTAGGCGCTGAATAAACACTAAGTTAGCGCAATATCATCGGCAGTGACACTAAAAGTAAACTGCCCATAAACCAATTAAAATGACGCTTACGTCTATCCGTATTGAGTTTCTTACTGATCGCCGCACCGACAAACACCCAAGTAAATGACGCCGGAAATCCCACTAAGTTAAAGGTTAATACCCCAAGAAAGGCACTGAGCCAAAAGCCATCGCCGCCTAATGTGAATGCGCTGCACAGGGTAATTGTCGACATCCAAGACTTAGGGTTAATCCATTGGAATAAGGCGGCCTCAATCAGGGTCATAGGTTTTCGGCCGTCATCAAGATGCGTGCTCTGCACTGGCGATGTCACTAATTTGTACGCGAGATACAGCAAATACGCCAAAGCGAAATATTTCAATACTTGGTGCAATACCGGTAATGCTTCAAACAAGGTTCCAAGCCCAAATAACACCGCAAGGTGTAAAGAAGTCGAACCCAAGCGGATCCCTGCAATGTGCGGCACAGTGCGCATCACACCAAAATGCGCACCGGAACTGGCCAATAGCACATTGTTTGGTCCGGGCGTCATTGACATAGTGGCGCAAAACAGCGCAGTCGAGGCCATCAAAGTCCATAATTGTGGATCGTAGAGTAATGCGGTATTCATATTCACCTTAAATTGTATGCATACATTTGTTGACATAAACAGATGCAATAAATAATATACGGAGAATATTAGAGATCAATGGATTTATTGTCATGGGTACAATCTGGACTCCAGACCTAAACGCTTTTTCAGGCCCTAAATATCAGCGCTTAGTCAGTGCGATAGAACAAGGCATTTTGCAGAAGGTGTTAACCCAAGGCAGTAAACTGCCACCGCAGCGCCGTTTAGCCGATGCCTTAGGCATCACTATTGGTACTGTGACCCGCGCCTATGCATTGGCGGAACAAAGGGGTTACGTCGAAGCGCGCGTCGGTGATGGCACCTATGTCAACGCCTCCCCAGTACCAGAGATCGGTAAAGTACAATTGAATATGGCGACCTGCCAGCAGCCACTCACAGATCAAATTAGCACCCTCAGTGATTGCCTCAGCCAATTAGCAAAAGACCCGACAAAGCTCAGCCAGTTACTAGGTTATCGCGCCAGTCCATTAGATCAACATCAACAAGTGTTTCACCAATGGCTTAACCAACGCGGCATACAACAAACGCCTGAGCAACTGATCTTTACCCACGGCGGCCAGCAAGCTATTTTTGCTTGTTTAAGTGCATTTTTATCGACGGGCGATGCGCTGCTGCACGAACAGTACAGTTATCCCGGCGTGAGAATTTGCGCTAAGCAACTCGGCGTGACTAGCATTGGAGTGCCCCTCACCCATGAAGGTGTGGATCTCGCCCGCTTTGAGGCGTTAGTGCAAATCCATCACCCCAAGTTAGTCTATCTAACCCTGAATAATCAAAACCCTACCTGTATTCAATACAGTGATTCACAGCGACAAAAACTCCTCGATTTGGCCGAGCAGTATCAGTTTTATATCATTGAAGATGATGTGAATTATTGTTTACCCGAAGAGTGGCATTCGCCCCTGTGGCAATTAGCAAAACAGCTGGCTATCCCACGGGTGATTTATATTTCTAGCCTGTCCAAATTGTTTTCTGGCGGCCTAAGGCAAGGTTTTATTCTGGTGCCTGAACCACTTATCGCCCAAGTGCGACTCGCGATTCATAGCCAATGCTGGATGGTATCACCGCTGAACATTGAAATAGCCTGTCAGTTGATTAAGAAAGGCCAAATCACTGCCGATCGCGATACCATAGTTCGCCAACGCCAACGTCTCTGTATCGCCATGGGCGAACGACTGGGATTAACCCAAACTTGGCGAGGACTGAACGGTTGGCTACATCTGCCAGAAGATATCAAGGCCCATCACCTCGTCACTGCGCTAGCTGCCAAAGGCATTTTGATCCGTAATGGAGATGACTTTAATTGCCATGACAATTTTATTCGCTTGAGCCTTGGCGGCGCCGAAAACGACAGTCAATTTCAACATGCGATTGAGTGTATCGAGGCGACTATTCACTCCCTGGTACAAAATGCCTATTCAGTGGTGTAATCGCGCTTAAAAACCTCCGAACTCAGCCAATTTTTATGCGCCATATCAGATGAAGTTAATTCACATTAAATGGCTAATTCATAAAATTAGAGAGCATAAAAAAGCGCCAGTAGCATGTATGCTAGTGGCGCTGATGTGACTGACAAGCTTGATGAACAAGTAATTAGTTATAAACCACTAGCGCACCATTATTTAATCTTTAGTTGGTAAACACTCGTCGTGCCGCTGACTTCATTGCCTATGATTAACAAAGGATTACCGTTAGGACTTTTATCGGCACTGACAAACTTCATCCCTTCTGGCCCTAAATCACCCGCCATTGTTGCATCCCCTTTGACTTCACCCGTATCAGTATCGATAACAAAGTCGGCATCAAAATCACGATTCACAACATAGTCGATAAAATGCACATCGAAGGGATTGGTCACGTCATAGATCATAAAGCCTGAAGTACGCTCCAAACCAACAAAGGCATATAGTCGTTGACCAATTTGACCTAGGGCTAAGGCTTCTGGCTCTGGTCCTTTGTCATCGCTGCGGCTATCACCTTTATTTTCTTCGTTATTATTGTTGAAGTTACTGCCTAAAAGTGCCGCGGTAATACGTTCAAAATCACTCGCACTGTCAAAGACTTGCTGACCGTCTGCGCTCCAAATCGAGAATGAGCGAGCACCGAAGCTGACTATCTTGTCGTAATCGCCGTCCTTATCGTCATCCCCCATGCTAGTAGTTACTTTAAGGCGTGCTAACTGCGTTTTATCTTTTGCAGCGGCAAATTGTGGATGATTTGGGTCGAGCACTAAATCCCCTGCGCGGGCTTCCTCAGAAAAGCCTGCATAATCACGGGAATCACCTTCGTTGGCCGTAACGATAAAGTCGGTATTGTTCCAACGGTAGGTCGCGACAGTATCGGGTTGATACATACCATAGACGCCTGTGTAGCTTTGCAGGTTGACAAGATTGTCTTTATCACTCGCATCAATTTTATTCACCTCAAGTCCATAATCCTTAAGGCCTAGTGGTAAAATCTTGGCGACTTTGGCATTGGCGATATCAATTACGGCAATGGCATTGTTCTCTTGCAAACTGACAAACGCACGGCGGTTATCTTGGCTAATCGCGATATATTCAGGTTCTAAATCCTGCGCCACACTCGCCATTGGACCATTGATTTTAATGTCTGGCGTGATCTCACTGGCACGTGCACCGCCCTGATTAAATTCACTAAAACCGATAATAGTCGCAGTGGCTGCAGGCTTACCGTCAGTAATTGCAATCAGCGCCACACTGCCTTCAGGATCTAAGGTATAGGCTGGATTTGGCTCGCCTTCATTGGCTACTAATAAGGTTTTACCATCGTGGGTAAATGCCAGGTTATCGGGTAAAGCGCCGACTTCTACCGCGCTGATAAACTGCGGTGCATCTATGCCGTTAAGCTGATAAAAAGCGACAAAACCATTGGCTTGGGTTTTATTGCCGGCAGCATCGCCACGTTCAATCGCAGCCGCTAACAAGTTGCCTGAAATACTCACACTGTTAACGCTACCCATAAAGGTTTGGCCAACGTCTTTAGCCACATCAAGTTCGCCAAATTTTTCGAGATTATTCAATGCTAACGGATCAGCGGCATTGGATGCCGTTGCTAATAAACTGCCATTTATAATGTCCACTTTGCCGCTAATGGCATTGACCACAAAAATACGGTTAGATGCACTGTGATATTCAACGATTTCGGCGGCACTTAAGCCATAAACGCCAGTCTGATGACGACCAATTAACTCAGCTTTTAAGCCTGCAGTTTGTGGCTGGCAAACATATTGGGTTTGCGCTGCTGCAATTTCGTTGTCATCTAATTGTCCATTATTATTAGCATCTAATCCGGTATCGATTCGCTGACCACCGGCGGGACAATGTGCATCACCGATATTCAATGCCGTCACTTTAACCAGTGAATTTAAGCCGTTGTCGCCTTTATCACCTGCTGCGCCATCATCACCGCTGCAGGCTCCAAGTAATAAGCTCGCCATAATGGCTGCGGCTAGCGCAAGTCGTTGTGTTTTCATCGTGTCATTCCTGAATATTTTATTTTTAGTAGGGTGAAGCTAAAGCCCACTAAACTAGTCAGCATAAAAGACGCTGGGATGACAAAGCCGTGACACTCAGATGACAGCTCGCACTTTAGAATGAGTCAGTTTGAACCATAAGGATGTGAAGGACTAAGGTGTAAAGAACAGAGTTACAAAGGGCTACGATTTGATAAGAAAGACTTGATAAGAAAGATTTAAATGAAGAATCTTGTGAAGATAACGGCTCAATCCACTAAAGTGATGCCTCGATAATCAAACTTACCACTTAGTTACAATTTAATCGGTAAAATACAGTAAAGAAATCAGCGCAAAGATTGGTTTATTTGTCCGAGCACTTTACTATGCTATTGCTTACTGTCTGAACTGTGCAAATAGACAATACCGCAATTCACTTTTGCCTTAACCCCGCCAATGATCTTGATCATGTGCTCTCGCTCTTAGTGTAGAAACTGGTAGCGCAGGAACTGGCTTCAAAATGGCGGATTAATCGTGAATTGTCCTAGTACAATTTAAACCACACCGCATAAACCTGTGAAATACGCTTTCAATTCTTTCGCCACCCGAGGTAACAGTGGACCCACAATCACAACCTTCTGCCCATAACGGCAGACGTATACCGAATTTAGCGCTGCTTATTCCCATGCTTGCGGCGATTGTCGCGATCACGCCATTGGCCATCGACATGTACTTACCTGCGATGTCGACATTGGCACTCAGTTTTCATACCGATGTCACGACAGTGCAGCAGTCCCTGAGTATCTACTTAGCGGGTTACGCGCTGGGCATGTTATGTTTCGGCCCCCTAGCCGACCGCATTGGTCGTCGCCCTATGGTGATATTGGGACTGAGTGGATTTATGCTCACCAGCTTACTGATAGGGTTTGCGGGTCAAGTCGAAGTCTTTCTTGGACTACGTTTTTTGCAGGCTTTTATCGGCGCGGCTGCGACTGTGGTGGTACCGGGATACATCAAAGAAGTCTATGGTGATAATACCGCCAAGGGTATGTCATACGTGAGTTTAATCATGATGTTAGCGCCATTACTCGCACCTAGCATTGGCAGCGTGATCCTCGAACTCGGTGATTGGCATTTAATCTTCTTCATTCAATCCGCCTATGCCGCAACCCTGTTATTACTGGTGCTGTTTGCGCTAAAAATGCCCAGCGATAAAGATATAGATACCCGCAGCCAGAAATCGTTTCTTGGCGCCTATGCGACCGTATTTTCCCGCCCTGGCGTTAAGCTAAACATTGCCAGTGGCGTGTTAACGTCTTTTTCATTTTTCTGTTATCTCACTGCATCGCCCTTCGTTTACATGGAAGTCTTTGCCTTAGATAAATCCTATTTTGCCATCTTGTTTAGCACTAACGTCGGCGCCTTGATGTTGGCTAATATCATTAATACGCGCATCGTGGGCCGTTATGGTTCGCTCCGTATGTTGCATGTGTCGACCTTTTTCGGGGCAATTGCTGGGGCCGGTTTATTAACCGTCAACCTGCTGGAGATGAGCTATCACTTTACCGTGATCATGCTTATTCCTTTGATGGGCAGCCTAGGGGTGATGTCAGTCAATGCCGATGCGATAGTACTGATGAAGTTTAAACAAGAAACAGGAACCGCAACCGCAGTTATTGGCACCTTAAGATTTGGCTGTGGCGCACTGGCGGGGCCATTATTGGCGGTGTTTTACGATGGCACTGCCGTGCCCTTCTCTGCCCTCATGTTAGGCTCTGTTGTGTTAGTCGGTATTTGCCAATTCAATCGTCCTAAGCATCAAATCCAACCGACGGTTTAAGGCGCTCTTTTTAAAGATCTATTTTTAAGGGTCTATTTCTAAGAGCCATGGCTACCAATGCCACATAGGCAACACATGTTTGATCGCATAAAACAGCGCATTGGCATACTCGAATGTAGCAAATAAGTAATATTTAATCGCGACAGTTAAGTATCTGCTTATCTAACCTCCAACACCAAAACGGCACTTTTAGTGCCGTTTTTGCTTTTTAAGCATCTAACAATCTGAAAAATATAAGATAAGCCCATAAACCAGCCTAGGTTACTTGGCGATTCAAGCAAGTTATCGAGTCATTCAAACGTGAAATTGTTTCAAGTTGGTTATTTTTTACATAAAAGGCTTGAAATGTTGTTTTTTTTGAATATGATGAAATTCTGTTCATTGCAACAGTTGCTGCATCCTAAGGGATGAGTCACTTGTCTTCGACGAAGTCAGTTCAGCATTTCGGAGTCTGAATTACCCTTCAGGCTTAATTTTTAGAGCGATTACCGTCGCTGTAACAAGATACTGTTTACCGTAACGGTACTATGCAATAGGAGTTCCACATGGAGATGTTATCCGGCGCCAGCATGATAGTGCGTTCTTTGATCGATGAAGGCGTAAAGCACATTTTTGGCTATCCTGGCGGTTCAGTTTTAGATATCTACGACGCCCTGCACGTTATCCCCGGTATTGAACACATACTCGTTCGCCACGAACAAGCCGCCGTACACATGGCCGATGGCTACGCCCGTGCCACGGGTAAAGTGGGCGTGGTATTAGTCACCTCAGGGCCCGGTGCCACCAACGCGATTACCGGTATTGCCACCGCTTACATGGATTCTATTCCCCTTGTGGTGTTATCGGGTCAAGTCCCGAGCAATCTTATCGGCAACGATGCCTTCCAAGAATGCGACATGATCGGTATCTCTCGCCCTGTGGTGAAACACAGCTTTTTAGTCAAAGATCCGACTGAAATTCCTGAAATTATTAAAAAGGCTTTTTACATTGCCTCTACTGGCCGTCCCGGTCCTGTGGTTGTCGATCTGCCAAAAGATTGTTTAAACCCCGCCCTGCTGCACGAATATTGCTACCCAGAAAGCGTCAAAATGCGCTCATACAATCCAACGACATCAGGCCATAAAGGTCAGATCCGCCGTGGTCTTCAAGCCCTGTTAGCCGCGAAAAAACCGGTACTTTATGTCGGTGGCGGCGCAATTATCTCAGGTTGTGATAAGCAAATTCTGCAATTAGCTGAGAGATTAAATATTCCCGTCGTCAGCACGCTGATGGGGCTTGGCGCTTTTCCAAGCACCCACAAAAACAGTTTAGGCATGCTTGGGATGCACGGTCGCTACGAAGCCAACATGACAATGCATAACTGCGATTTGATCTTCGGTATTGGTGTACGCTTCGACGATAGAACCACCAATAATGTGGAAAAATACTGTCCGAACGCGACCATTTTGCACATCGACATCGATCCCTCTTCTATTTCGAAAACTATCCACGTGGATATTCCTATCGTGGGTTCGGCCGACAGTATTTTAGACAGCATGTTGGCACTGTTAGATGAATCGAACGAACACAACGACAACGATGCCATTGCCACTTGGTGGAATGATATTGAACAATGGCGCAGCCGCGATTGTCTGGCCTATGACAAAAGCAGTGGCCGCATTAAGCCACAGCAAGTGATTGAAACCTTGTATAAACTGACTAATGGCGATGCCTATGTCGCCTCAGATGTTGGCCAGCACCAAATGTTTGCCGCCTTGTACTATCCGTTCGATAAACCGCGCCGCTGGATCAACTCAGGTGGCTTAGGGACTATGGGTTTTGGCCTGCCCGCCGCAATGGGCGTTAAAATGGCGATGCCGGATGCCACCGTTGTGTGCGTCACGGGTGATGGTTCTATCCAGATGAACATTCAAGAGCTTTCGACCGCACTGCAATATGATACGCCAGTAAAAATCATCAACTTAAACAATCGTTTCCTTGGCATGGTAAAACAATGGCAGGACATGATTTACTCTGGCCGTCACTCACATTCCTATATGGATTCAGTGCCAAATTTTGCCAAAATTGCCGAGGCCTATGGTCATGTTGGCATGACGATCAGCGATCCTGCCGAGCTTGAGTCAAAAATGGCTGAAGCACTGGCGATGAAAGACAGGCTGGTCTTTATCGATATCATGGTGGATGAAACTGAGCACGTGTACCCCATGTTGATCCGCGGTGGTGCGATGAATGAAATGTGGCTGACCAAGACGGAGAAATGCTAATGCGTCGAATTATATCTGTATTATTAGAAAACCAGTCCGGCGCCCTGTCTCGTGTGGTCGGTTTGTTTTCACAGCGCGGTTATAACATTGAAAGTTTAACAGTGGCGCCAACGGACGATATCACCCTGTCGCGGCTTAATATCACAGTCGTTGCCGACGAAATGGTATTAGAGCAGATAGAGAAGCAGCTACATAAGTTAATCGATGTGTTAAAAGTATCGAATATTACTGAGTCTGCTTATATTGAACGCGAACTCGCCCTTGTTAAGGTACGCGCCCAAGGTGAATTTAGGGAAGAAGTAAAACGTATGGCGGATATTTTCCGCGGTCAAATTGTCGATGTCACCGCCAATTTATACACCATCCAAATGGTGGGCACGTCAGATAAACTCGATGCGTTTATTCATGCGCTGGGAGAAGTCACCAAACTGGTCGAAGTCTCACGCTCCGGCGTGGTGGGTTTGGCCCGCGGCGAAAAGGCCATGAAGGCCTAGCTTTCCCTCGGAAATCTCGCGGACATTTTCGCATAAGCACAAAAACATCAAGGGGAGCATAATGCTCCCCTTATTTTTAGGCGGTTATCACAGCGTCAATTATGACTGGCTGTCTAACAAGCGCGATGAGGTGATTTCAATTTTACGTGGTTTCAATGCTTCAGGAATTTCACGCACTAAATCAACATTGAGTAAGCCATTTTCTAAACTTGCACCGAGCACAGTGACATAGTCTGCCAGCTGGAAAGTACGCTCAAAACCGCGTTCAGCTATGCCTTGATACAGGTATTTACGCTCGGTTTGGCTTTCAGCTTTATTGCCTTTCACCAGTAATTTTTCACCTTCACTGCTGATCTCAAGTTCATCCATTGAGAATCCGGCTACGGCCATCGTTATGCGATAACGATTTTCGCCGAGTAATTCGATGTTATATGGAGGATAACCTGAGTTGCCATTATTGGCAGCGGCATGTTCTGCCAATTGCGCTAAACGGTCAAAACCAATGGCACTGCGGTAAAGTGGTGTTAAATCATAAGTACGCATATTCATATCCTTGTCTTAAGCAATATGGAGAATTGGCGGACTGTTTTCAGGATGAAAACGGTTGTAGAGTCTGCCGAATTAAATCTTCTGTCCTTACGGCACAGAATTCACACTAGGACCCTCATCGAGCGATCCTGAAATAGATATAAGGACGGGAGAGAAAATTTCAAGCAAGAAAATTAAAAAAATGTGCAGAACTTTAAAAGACCAATAAAAACAAACGCTAATTCAACTTTAAAACGGTGAAGCGAGACGTGATTGGTATCGCTGCATTAGATTCATTGCGCACGGCAAGCTGTATTCGCTAAATTGCAGCCAATAAAAAAGGAGCCTAGGGCTCCTTTTTCAGTCTTAGCATCGAATTAACGAGTGCGTGGACACAGTTCTTCAGCGCTGAAGAAGTAAGCAATTTCACGAGCAGCAGATTCAACAGCATCAGAGCCGTGAGCCGCGTTTTCGTCAATGCTTTCAGCGAAATCAGCACGGATAGTACCAGGAGCCGCTTGAGCTGGGTTAGTTGCACCTAAAATTTCACGGTGAGCTAAAACAGCGTTTTCGCCTTCTAATACTTGGACCATGATAGGACCAGAAGTCATGAATGCAACCAGAGCACCGAAGAAGCCGCGCTCGCTATGCTCAGCATAGAAACCTTCAGCTTGTTCTTTAGTCAGGTGTAACATTTTTGATGCAACGATCTTAAGACCAGCAGTTTCAAAACGATTGTAGATAGCACCGATGTGGTTTTTTGCAACAGCATCAGGTTTGATAATAGAAAATGTGCGTTCGATCGCCATAACTAGCTTCCTTTGTCAGCAAGTTTAAAAAATTCGCGCGGATTATACGAAATTTAAAAGCTAAATCCTATCTTTATAGCAAATTAGTCTGAGATATTGCGCACATTCGCTTTATTCGTAATCAGCTTGATCACGCAAAAGACCCCGCTAGGAGGATAAATCCTCAGCAGGGTCCATTAACTCATTAAAAAATGGGATTATTTTCTATTTTTTGCCCAAATACCTGCCCAAGCAATCGAAGCGACTAAAATGACTGCGGGAGCAAGATCTAACAAGTGGTGGAATAAACCGACACCGCCATGCCCTGGATGAGCCCAAGCCATTGAAGGGACAAGCATACATAACAATACAAGCAAAAGTTTCATGTGAACATCCTTGCAGTTGCGATAACAAAGTTAAGCCATTTAAATGCCTTAACCAATATACAACAAGGTACGATATCCGCTAAAAATGAACTTGACTGTGATCAAACTCTCGCCAAATATTCTCTGCGCCACTGCAAATACATGAGGTAAATCACCTTAGTTAAACGTCAAAAGGACAAGATGCCTCACATAAAAAGCCGTATCACCGCTGTGCTCACTACTTTTCATCAATCCAACACTGCTGAATCGCTTCCAGTATTTTTTCATTACAGTGCTTGGGATCATCCGCAAAATCATCCAAGGCTAACACCCACTCATACAATTGGGTGAAATGCAGCTGAGTAGGATTCACCTCTGGGTGTGCTTCGAGTAATTCCAACGCAATATCTAACGAATCTATCCAGGTTAATGTCATCGTTTTCCCCTATTCGGTTCGCTTTAATGGGTAAGCGATTGCTAAAAGACGTTACCCATAAGGAGGTGAATCAAGTGTTGATATTCCGTAGTCAATACTCGACAGCAAGGGCACTAACCCTGTGCTTGCGTCACCTTTTTCACTTTAATCGCATTTTTTTCAACAAAATCAATAATAGCACCCGCCACATCTTTCGTGGTGGCGCCTTCAATTCCTTCAAGACCAGGTGAAGAGTTAACTTCCATGATGACAGGACCATGGTTTGAGCGTAGCAAGTCAACGCCAGCGACATTGAGCCCCATGGTCTTAGCCGCACGAATGGCGACTGAGCGTTCCTCAGGGGTTAATTTGACTAAACTTGCCGTGCCACCACGGTGCAAGTTAGAGCGGAACTCACCGGGCATAGCTTGACGCTTCATGGCGGCAATCACTTTATCGCCGAGCACAAAGCAGCGAATGTCTGCGCCATTGGCTTCTTTAATATATTCCTGCACCATGATGTTGGCTTTAAGGCCCATAAAGGCTTCAATCACGCTCTCAGCCGCTTTACGGGTCTCGGCTAATACCACGCCAATGCCTTGGGTGCCTTCGAGTAATTTAATCACCAGAGGCGCGCCACCCACCATATCAATCAAGTCGGGGATATCACTCGGTTTATTGGCAAATCCAGTAATGGGTAAGCCAATGCCGCGGCGTGACATCAACTGCATAGAACGCAATTTGTCACGTGAGCGCGAGATCCCAACAGAATCATTTAAAGCATATACGCCCATCATCTCAAACTGACGCAAAACCGCCGAGCCATAAAAGGTAATCGACGCCCCAATGCGGGGGATCACAGCATCAAATGCGGGTAACTCTCGCCCACCAATGTGGATACTCGATTGCCGCATGTTGATATTCATATAACATTCAAGGGGATTGATTACGTGTACTTCATGACCACGTAATTGAGCCGCTTCAACGAGTCGCTTCGTTGAATATAACTCAGGCCCTTGCGATAAGATCGCTATTCTCATTCTGGTCTCCGGCAACCATTAATTTTGAGCGCATAATACGCCTGCGCAGGGATAAATCAAACAACTAGAGGCATAGACAAGATTAGTTGCACAAATGCTCAACGCCAAAAGCAAAAAACCAGTCACGTGGACTGGTTTTAACAATTATCGCGGCAGCATTAATTGCCTTCGCTGACCATGTTAACCGTGTATTTAGGGATCTCAATCACCATGTCAGTGTCGACCACTTTCGCCTGACAAGATAGACGGCTTTCGGGCTCAAGTCCCCAAGCTTTGTCTAACATGTCATCTTCTAGCTCATCACTTGGCTCAAGATCATTAAAGCCTTCACGCACGATACAGTGACACGTCGTGCAAGCACAGGACTTTTCACATGCATGCTCGATATTGATGCCATTACGCAGCGCAACATCAAGAATGGTCTCACCAACATTCGCCTCAAGCACTGCACCATCTGGGCACAACTCGGCATGGGGAAGAAAGACTAATTGGGGCATTACATCACCTATATGTTGTCGATCGACTGGCCTTTGAATGCCACTCGAATAGAATTGTCCATACGTCTGGCAGCAAAATCTTGGGTTTGCTCATCCAGTTTTTCAATCGCGAGCTTAATCGCATCGGCATCATCGCCCGCGGCAACTTGCGCCACATTGGCCATAGTGGCATCGATTTGTCCACGCTCATCGGCATTCAGCAAGTCACCATCTTTCGCTAACGCGGCATGTAAAGACTCGAGCACCCTAGCCGCCTCCACTTGCTGCTCGGCCAGCATACGACGACCGATATCGTCTTTGGCATACTTCATCGAATCTTTCAGCATAGTGGCAATTTCAGTATCCGATAAACCAAAAGATGGCTTAACTTGAATGCTAGATTGCACGCCGGTGGATTTCTCCATCGCTGTCACGCTGAGTAAACCATCGGCATCCACTTGGAAAGTCACACGAATGTGCGCAGCGCCTGCAGCTAACGGCGGAATACCTTTTAGAGTAAAACGCGCCAGTGAGCGGCAATCGGCAACGAGCTCACGCTCGCCCTGCACCACATGAAATGCCATGGCCGTTTGACCGTCTTTAAAGGTGGTAAATTCCTGTGCTCGCGCAACCGGAATCGTCGTATTACGCGACACCACTTTTTCCACTAAACCGCCCATGGTCTCTATGCCTAATGACAAAGGGATCACATCGAGGAGTAGCAAATCAGATTCGGGTTTATTACCCACTAAAATGTCGGCTTGAATAGCTGCACCAATGGCGACAACACGGTCGGGATCGATAGACGTCAGTGGTGGTTTACCGAAGAAAGCTTCAACCTGTTCACGCACTAATGGCACGCGCGTTGAACCGCCAACCATCACAGTTTCAAGCACTTCATCTGTCGTTACGCCCGCATCACGCAGGGTACGGCGACAGCTAGCAATGGTCTTCTTAACCAACGCCGCAATCATGGCATCAAATTCAGCTTTAGTAACGATTTGCGTGAGTTCAGTCCCATCGGCAAGGATCACTTTTGCTTCAGTTTCTGCTGCATCCGTTAAGGCTTCTTTGACTCGACGCGATTCAATTAACAGCTGACGGCTTAATTGTGAGTCGATGTCGCTAAGCTGCCACACTTGTTGCATATGTGCTTGCAGTAAATGATCGAAATCATCGCCGCCAAGCGCTGAATCACCACCGGTGGCTAACACTTCGAATACACCGCGATTCAAACGCAAAATAGAAATA
This sequence comes from Shewanella scandinavica, assembly GCF_031932065.1. Classification (NCBI taxonomy): domain Bacteria; kingdom Pseudomonadati; phylum Pseudomonadota; class Gammaproteobacteria; order Alteromonadales; family Shewanellaceae; genus Shewanella; species Shewanella scandinavica. Next base: position 22,547 of record NZ_JAUOES010000010.1, on the reverse strand, counting down.
TCGAAGGTACCGCCGCCTAAGTCATAGATGGCAATTACGCCCTCTTGCTTAGAATCTAAGCCGTAGGCAATCGCAGCAGCCGTCGGTTCATTCAACAGACGTAGCACTTTAACACCCAGCAAAGCTGCGGCATCTTTCGTGCCTTGGCGCTGGGCATCATCAAAATAAGCCGGTACGGTTATCACCACACCTTGCAGCTCGCCACCTAAGGTTTTTTCAGCACGGGCAATCAGCGGACGTAAAATCTCCGCAGACACTTGCACGGGATTCACTTGGCCTTGGGGAGTCACGAATAAAGGTAAACCGTTTTCGCTTTCGGCAAACTCGTAGGGGAATGATTGCTCGCCGGCTTTGATATCAGCCAGGCTGCGGCCCATAAAACGCTTAACCGAAACGATCGTGTTTTGCGGATCCTGCGCCGAACTCAACGCCGCAAGGGCGCCAACTTCGACTGAATCTTGGGTATAACGCACGATAGAAGGTAATGAATGCTGTCCAAGTTCGTCCGGCAGGGTTGCCGTCTCTCCACTTCGAACAGCCGCCACCAAAGAATTGGTCGTACCTAAATCGATGCCAACGGCAAGTCTATGTTGGTGCGGCGCGGCACTTTGACCGGGCTCAGCTATCTGCAAAAGGGCCATATATATCCAACTTAGTAATGCCAACTCAAGCGTGCTTGAGTCAGCAAAGTAACATAAACACGGAAAATCAATCTAACAGAGCGTCTTCGACTCTGGTTAACTCGTCGTGTAATTTTGCCATAAATTTGAGTTTGCGAACTTGATCCGCCGCTAACAATGTATCTTCAGCCTGCTCACTGGTTAACAGTTGAGTCAATTGCTGAGTGAGTTGCGCGCGGTACTCTGCAAACGATTGATATAGCTCGTCAATACTCGCTTGAGGATCGGCACTATCGCGTATGTCTTCCAACGCCTCACGCCATTCCATTTGCTGCATCAAGAAGCCAGTATCTTTCACTGTCGTGGTTTCATGGCTTAGTTCAATGCCACGCAGCGACAGCATATGCTCGGCGCGGCGAATGGGATCTTTTAAGGTTTGAAAACCATCATTGACTTGCGCCGTGCGCTGCACCGACAGCAATTTTTGCTGCTCAGTATCATTGGCAAATTTATCGGGATGAACCGCCCGTTGCAGTTCGCGATAGCGTTCTGCAAGTAAGGCGGTATCAATATCGAAGGCAGGGGAAAATTTAAACAGCTCGAAATAATTCATGCGTCAACTTTAGCGGTTAAACAGTGAAACTCTCACCGCAACCACACTCACCTTTTGCGTTAGGATTGTTAAATTGGAAGCCTTCATTCAGCCCTTCTTTAACAAAATCCAGCTCGATCCCTTGAAGATAGATGAGGCTCTTAGCATCGATGATGATTTTCACATCTTCGATATCAAACACTTCATCGTCATCATTTAAAGAATCAACGAACTCAAGTACATAAGCCATACCAGAACAGCCTGATGTTCTTAAGCCGAGACGCAGGCCTACACCTTTGCCTCGGTTGACTAAGAAAGATCTGACACGATCGGCTGCCGCTGGGGTCATTGTAATCGCCATCTTAACTCCAGATGTTACTTAGCTTGTTTCGATTTGTACTCGTCGATAGCAGCTTTAATGGCATCTTCAGCCAAAATTGAACAGTGGATCTTCACCGGTGGCAATGCCAATTCTTCAGCGATATCTGTGTTCTTAATCGCCGCAGCTTGTTCGATAGTCTTGCCTTTAACCCACTCAGTTACCAGTGAGCTAGACGCAATCGCGCTACCACAACCGTAAGTTTTGAACTTAGCGTCTTGAATGATGCCATCAGCACCAATTTTCAACTGAAGTTTCATCACGTCACCGCAAGCAGGCGCGCCTACCATACCGGTCACGACCGAAGGATCGTTTTTATCAAAAGAACCAACGTTACGTGGGTTCTCATAATGATCTATCACTTTTTCACTGTAAGCCATGGTACTGCTCCAAAATTATCTATTGTAAAGGTCAGAATTAATGATGTGCCCATTGAACTTGGTTCAGGTCGATTCCATCTTTAAACATTTCCCACAAAGGAGACATTTCTCTTAATTTATCAATAGATTGAGTAATTACTTCGATAGCGTGATCGATTTCTTCTTCGGTTGTGAAACGGCCGATAGAGAAACGAATCGAGCTATGTGCCATTTCATCGTTTAAGCCAAGCGCACGTAATACGTAGCTAGGCTCTAGGCTGGCTGAGGTACAAGCCGAACCCGATGAAACCGCTAAATCTTTCAGTGCCATCATTAACGACTCGCCTTCAACATAGTTGAAGCTGACGTTGAGGCTACCGCTAACACGCTCAATCGCATCACCATTGATATAGGTTTCTTCAATGTGCTTGATGCCATTCCATAATTTGTCACGTAATGCACCGATACGAGCGTCATCAGAGGCCATTTCCGCTTTTGCGATTGCAGCAGCTTCACCTAAACCTACGATTTGATGCGTTGGTAACGTACCGCTACGCATACCACGCTCATGACCACCACCGTGCATTTGCGCTTCTAAGCGAATGCGTGGCTTACGACGAACATATAGCGCGCCGATACCTTTAGGGCCATACATTTTGTGACCAGAAATCGAGATCAAATCCACTTTAGTGGCTTGCACATCGATAGGCACTTTGCCTGCACTTTGCGCTGCATCCATGTGGAAAATAATGCCTTTTGAACGGCACAGCTCACCGATTGCATCGATATCGTGGATCACACCGATTTCGTTGTTCACGTGCATGATGCTGACAAGGATAGTGTCGTCACGCATTGCCGCTTCTAAACGTTCCATCGGAATGATGCCGTTAGCCGCTGGCTCTAAATAAGTCACTTCGAAACCTTCACGCTCTAATTGGCGACAGGTATCAAGAACGGCTTTATGTTCAGTCTTACTGGTGATGATGTGCTTGCCTTTCTTGTGATAGAAATGAGCAACACCTTTAATCGCTAAGTTGTTCGATTCCGTCGCGCCAGAGGTAAACACAATTTCGCGGTGATCGGCGTTAATTAACTCGGCAATTTGATTGCGAGCAATATCCACCGCTTCTTCAGCTTGCCAGCCGTAGCGATGTGAACGTGAGGCTGGATTACCAAAGATGCCGTCCATTGTCATGCATTGGAACATCTTTTCCGCGACTCTTGGATCAACAGGCGTGGTGGCGGCATAATCTAAATAGATAGGAAGCTTCATAACACACTCCGTACTGAGCAGTCTCTGCCGAGGCTACATACAACGTACAAAAATTATTTTTATCGTATAACAAAGTTCAGTTATAAACTGACTCTTTGTTCCTTTTGCATAGTGTCTTGCTTAAGCGAGATAAATTGCACATCTCGTTTCTGCATCAAGCCAGCAAGACTGATACCATCTAAAAAATCTGAAATTTGTTTGCTTAAATCGCCCCAAAGTGAATGGGTTAAGCAGCGAGTTCCACTCTGACAATTGCCAAGTCCTTGGCAACGAGTCGCATCGACAGACTCGTCTACAGCATGGACAACCATGCCGACTGAAATATCATTGGCTTCTAGGCCTAAGCGATAACCACCGCCCGGTCCACGTACACTGGCAACTAAACCGTGTTTTCTTAGCTTAGCGAAGAGTTGTTCCAGATAAGAAAGCGAAATCCCTTGTCTCTCAGAGATGTCCGCTAAGGGAACTGGTCCCGATGCTGAGTGGATGGCCACATCTAGCATAGCGGTTACTGCATAACGACCTTTTGATGTAAGTTTCATAACTACCATAGCTCCCGAAGAGGTATGCTTTATTTCAACATACCCGAGTAAATCAGTCAAGTATTAAAACCTACTAAAACACTCAAGTATTGAGTGCGCACATAACCAATACCCTTTCATCTTGGTGGGGTATTTAACCTTTTTCCTGCTTAAGATTCAATGCTAGAGCGCCAATTAATCGACATCTAGCACGATATAAACCCAGGATAAAAGTGATCAGTACACTATGGCGCGGTCAAACTAAGGTTTGACCGCTGTATGAGCCTTTATAACAAGATCCGCTAAAGTAGAACCGTTGAAACTAGACTTTTAAGTCACTTAGACCATTACGTTAAAGCTAAATACTCGGATCAAACTCATCGATGGCATTTTGTCGCTTATCGGCGGCGGCTTTCTCTGCATCATTAAACTCGCCCATATCCAGCTCTGGGAGTTTTTCGGTGCAGACATTACCACCTAGCCCTTGAATGGCTTGACACAACTCTTGAACTTTCGAGTCCATCAGATGCATATGATCCAGCATCTGTCCTATCGCATTGGCAACAGGATCGGGATTATCCGGTGATACTGCGTACGCATCAAAACCGTATTTTTTCGCCATCGCGCTGCGGCGTTCGGTTTTCTCTTTCGATTGCGGTGACGGTGATGCCACCACGCGCCCAGGAATACCGACTACTGTGGTATCTTTTGGCACATCTTTCACCACAACTGAGTTTGAACCCACACGCGCACCATCGTGCATGGTAATAGGACCGAGGATTTTTGCTCCCGCGCCCACCACCACGTTATTGGCTAACGTAGGGTGACGTTTACCCGCCTGCCATGTGGTTCCGCCAAGCGTTACACCGTGATAAAGGGTGCAATCATCGCCAATTTCAGCCGTTTCACCAATCACCACGCCCATACCATGGTCGATAAAAAATCGATGACCTATGGTCGCACCTGGATGGATTTCAACGCCCGTCAACCAACGGGAAAAAGTCGATAAACAACGTGCAGTTAAGCGCCAATCGCGCTTCCATAGCTTATGGCTTATCCGATGCAACCAAATGGCATGCATGCCCGGATAGTTAACCAAGATCTCAAACGCGCTGCGCGCCGCAGGATCACGGTGATATATAGATTCAATGTCTTCTTTTAGCCTAGCTATCACGCCCATTGTTTATCCCTTTACGGTCATTCTGTACGGTAATTATTGATGATTAGGATTTGGCTATTTGTCTTTAGAACCCGTCACTTTCTCAATAGAGGTCAAAATACCCCTGAGGATATTCATCTCCTGACTCTCAATCCGTGCGCGGCTAAACAAGCGGCGCAGTTTCATCATCACTTGTCCGGGATGATTCTTAATGATAAATCCGGTTGATAGCAGTGTCGTCTCAAGGTGTGCAAAGAAACGTTCCTGATCGGCGGCCAAGGGATACTCAGTCAGCTCTTCTTCGGCCACTTCTTTTTGTGCGAGGTGAGCAACACGGGTTTCATAACAAATGATTTGTACGGCTTGCGCAAGATTGAGCGAGCTGTATTCAGGATTTGCAGGAATCGCCACATGATAAGTGCACTGTTGCAACTCTTCATTGCTCAACCCGTGGTTCTCACGGCCAAACACGATTGCAACGGGGCCTTTAAGTGCCTCGGTCGCTAATCTCACCCCAGCTTCTCTTGGCTCTAACATCGGCCAATCTAAGGTGCGACTGCGCGCGCTGGTTGCAATCACGAGGCTGCAATCGGCAATCGCTTCAGCGAGTGAATCCACTTTCACAAGATGTTTCAGAATATCCGATGCACCCGCGGCTAATGCAATGGAATGCCCATCGGGTTCAACACGCGGTTCTGCAAGGTACAGATTTGACAGACCCATAGTCTTCATCGCTCTGGCAGTGGAACCAATATTGCCGGGGTGCGAAGTCCCCACTAAAACCACTCGAATATTACTTAGCATGAAACAACTTAATTTAATTCATAAAACGTTGGGGACGAATATTATCACAGCCATTGCCGAATGCTTATATGAAAATCGGTATTTGATATAACTATCAAATCGGGTATAATGCCGCCCGCTATTTTAACGTTCTTTAACATCCAGGGGATTGCAATGCATCCGATGCTGACGATTGCTGTACGCGCTGCCCGCGCGGCCGGCCAAAATATTATGCGCGCCTATACCGAACTTGACCGTATTGAAGTCAGTTCAAAAGGTATCAACGATTTTGTTACCAGTGTAGACAAGGAAGCAGAAGCGACAATTACTTACCAAATTCGTAAATCTTACCCTGATCACACTATCGTGGGTGAAGAGAAAGGCGAAAACCGCGGTGAGAATAACGACTACGTTTGGATCGTTGACCCTCTGGATGGCACTAACAACTTTGTTAGAGGCATTCCCCACTTCGCGATTTCTATCGCTCTGCAACATAAAGGTAAAACTGAAGTTGCAGTTGTTTACGATCCTGTCCGTGAAGAACTCTTTACCGCCGTCCGTGGTAAAGGCGCAAAACTCAATGATTTCCGTCTGCGTGTTACTAACGTGAATGAATTAGCCCCAACTATGATTGGTACTGGCTTCCCATTCAAGGCGCGTCAACACACTGAAACTTATATGGCTATTTTCGGCGAAGTCTTCGGCCAATGTGCTGACTTACGTCGCGCAGGTTCTGCCGCATTAGATTTAGCCTATGTTGCTGCGGGTCGTTTAGACGGTTTCTTCGAAATCGGCTTAAAGCCATGGGACATCGCTGCTGGCGATCTTATCTGCCGCGAAGCGGGCGGTACGGTTACTGATTTTACTGGTAACCATAACTATTTGATTTCTGGTAACATCGTTGCAGGTTCACCTAAAGTAACCACAGAATTAGTTAAAATCATGCGTCCATTGTTGAACGAAGCTTTAAAGCGTTAATTGTAGGCGTTAATCTCGAAGCGTTAGTCTCGAAGCGTTAGCCTCGATTAACACTTAGCTTTCCAAAACGCATAGACACAAAACGTTAGACAAAAAAAGGCCAGTGGCAGTCTCTTCTAAGAGCGCCCACTGGCCTTTTTGTTTATGTGGCTTTCATTCTAAATCCTTCAGTACTCGAGTCATCAAGTCCTCACATCCTCAGTCGCCAAAACATAGTATTTGAGAAATAGTATAATCATTGAGACATAGTGATTAACAACAAAAGGAGTGTCCTGCAAGCGTCAGCACTGGTTTCAGCACCAATCGGCTAACAGGACGTACAACCACTAATTGAGTTATCTACCCGCTAAGGCTTGCGCTGGCGCAATCTGGCTGGCTTTCCAAGCAGGATAAAGCGTGGCGATTAAGCTCATCACAAACGCCATCACAATCACCAACACCGCATCTGAGCCATGTAACTCAGACGGTAAAAAGTCGACAAAGTACACATCGGCTGAAAGCAGTTGAATACCGAGTAACTGCTCCATAGTACTGGCAATCGCACTTAAATTTAGTGCCACACTCACGCCAATAATCCCACCAAGACCACAGCCAAGCAGACCATTCAAGGCGCCCTGCACCATGAAAATCCCCATTACAGCAAGGCGGCTCAGGCCCATAGTCATCAAAATCGCAATCTCAGAGGCTTTATCCCGCACTGCCATCACTAAGGTGGAAACGATATTAAAGCAAGCGACACCAATCACCAGCACAAGCACTAAGTACATAACAGTGCGAACCAACTGAATGTCTTGATATAAATGCCCTTGGGTACGGGTCCAGTCACTGATATACACCGACTGCTTTTGCGCATAACCAAGCTCGCGCACTTTGACGGGTGCATCAAACACTTTATCGACGCTAATACGCACGCCAGTCACGCCGCTCTTCATGTTCAAAATCTGCGCCGCGTACTGCATAGGAATATAAGCCGTAGTCAGCTCAAGCTCGCCGCCAAGATTATAGGCGCCAGACACCACAAAACGATGGCTCTTCGCCGCGCGTAAACTGCCCGCCGCTTCTGGATCCATATCCTGCACATATAAGGCCAGCGTATCGCCAACCTCAAGCCCCAACTTGGTCAACAAACTCTGCCCGAGGACGATGTGATTTTCATCTTGGCCTAGACTCTGCCAGCTGGCATCGCTCATAAATTGCGCCAGTGTCGATACCTTGATTTCTTCTTTTGGATCGATCCCCACGACAGCTAAGCCTTGAAAACCGCCGGGCTTTTGCACTAAACCTTGCATGCGGATAAAAGGCGCAGCGCCGCGAATGCCTTCAATTAACAGCGCGCCCTCTGCAACACTCTGCCAGTTCGCGATAGGCTCGCTCACACCGACTATGTCCGCCTGTGGCACGACACCAAGTAATCTATGTTCTAACTCGCGCTCAAAACCGTTCATTGCCGACAGGACGATGATCAATACCGCCACGCCTAAGGCGATGCCCGCTGTCGATGCGAAGGAAATAAAGCTAATAAAGCTGTTGGATTGGCGGGCGCGATAAAAACGCCAACCAATGGATAAGGCTAACGGTCCTTTCATACTTGGGTTTCCGCCGCTAATTGCAGGAAGCCGTTCTTCATCATCAGCTGACGGTCCATACGGGCAGCCAATTTATGATCATGGGTCACCACCACAAACGCTGTACCCAGTTGTTCGGCCAACTCGCGGATCAACTCATAAACCGCATCGCCACTGTTGGCATCTAAGTTACCCGTAGGTTCATCGGCCAGCACTAACTTTGGTTTATTAATCAAGGCCCTTGCGATAGCCACACGCTGACGTTCGCCGCCCGATAACTCGGCGGGAATGTGCGTCATGCGATGCCCTAACCCGACCCGCTCCAACAAGGCTTTAGCATCGGCGAGCGCCAGCTTACGATCTTTACCTTGAATAAATGCCGGCATAGCGACGTTTTCTAACGCGGTAAATTCAGGCAATAAATGATGGAATTGATAGATAAAACCCAAATCTTGGTTACGGATCTGCGCTTGACGCGCACTGGACACTTGATATAAATCTTCGCCTAACAGCAAGACTTTACCTGCGGTTGGTTCATCCAACGTGCCCATGATGTGCAGCAAGGTACTCTTACCTGAGCCTGAACTGCCGACAATCGCCAACTGCTCGCCCTTAAACACGTGCAGATCAACATTAGACAACACTTGCGTGGTCACGGCGCCATCATGGTAACTCTTACTGACACTCTGCACTTGCAGTAACACGTCTTGCATTGAAGTTCTCTCTTAAACAGGCTTTGGCATCGATTTATGTCATCAAATCAATGCATTTAATTATTCGCATCTTGCTAAACCGTCGCTCAATTCAACAGTGGCGACGGTGTGCAGCTATTGGCGTATTTACTCGTATTTCTGTATTCGTATCCAGTTACTCGTATCTCTTTACTCGTACCTGAGCGCAGTCGCGGGTTGCACATTGGCGGCGCGCAGTGCGGGATATAAGGTCGCCAGCAGGGTCACCAGTAGCGTACCAATCACGATCACAGACAACTGCATCAATTCCAGTTTCACCGGCAAACGTTGCCCTACGCCTAGAATAGAAATCCCTAAAGTGGTCATAATACCATTCAGATTCAAGGTGATGAGTATCCCAACCGCCAGCCCCAGCACTAAACCGAGCACTGCATTAAGCGACCCTTGCACCACAAAAATGCCCATCACGGCGGATGTGGTCACGCCTTGAGTTTTGAGCACCGCCACATCTGTGGTTTTATCGACCACCATCATCACCAGCGCCGAGACGATATTGAATGCGGCCACGGCCACAATCAGACTCAACATTAGCGACATCATGTTCTTTTCCATTTTGACCGCGCCGAACAAGTGGCCATAGGTATCACGCCAATCGCTGGTTGTCGCCTTAATGCCTTGTTTAGCTAATATATCCTGCACTTTAGGCGCTAAAGCCGGTGCGCTAAAGGGATCGGCTAAATAGAGTCTAAGCTGATCAATAGCCTCACTGGGTTGACGCATCAGCCGTTTCGCATCTTGATAATGGATATACGCCACGCCCGCATCGACCTGAGAGCCCATTTCAAAAATGCCTGAGACCAAAAACTTACGTTGACTCGGCACTGGACCTAAGGGCGAATACACCACGCCATCGCCACTCAGTAATCGCACCGTATCACCAGGGGCGACTTTAAGTTGCCTTGCCAGCTCAGAGCCTAAAATCACCTTGTAGTCGCCGCTCGTCAGCTGCTCAAATGCACCTGAATAAGTGTGCTGGGCAACCGAAGATAACTTTTCCGCTAACTCGGGGAACACGCCATAAACCTGTACAGCACGAATACTCGCCGCCGATTGCACCATGGCCTGCGTCGACACGCTCGGCGTCACGCCTAATACGCCAGGTAAGGCTTTAAGCGCACTCGCCTGCTCAGTCCAATCGACTAAAGGCGCTTCACTATAAAGGGTTAATTGCGGTACTGCGCCTAAGATACGTTGCTTGAGTTGGCCTTCGAGACCATTCATCACAGAGCTCACGACAATGAGCGCGGCAACGCCTAAAAAAATGCCCGAAACGGCAAATAGAGTAATGAACGACGCGAACGCGTTCGCTTTTCTGGCCCGCCAATAACGGTAACCAATATAGAAAGGAAATCCTGGATTCATTGAAAGAGGGTTGCGTCCTGTGTGCTGAACTTGCTAAATCATGAAGATGGGCACGATAATAGGGGTATTGGTCCTATAAATAAAGAGGCAAGCCTTGTTCACTGACACCAATCCGTATTTTAGTGTGCCTCACCCTTTTACCGCCTACTTAAGTCTGTGGCCGAGTTCCGAGCCATTACCCTCTGAAATGGCATTAAGATCAATGCAATCATTGGGTATTCAGCTACTCAGCGAAGTGAAAACGCTCGAAGCCAATTGCTTGCTGCAACTGCGCCATTTAGACAACGACGCTAAAGTGGTGGTGGACTTTTTAAAGCTGCAATCCCGCAAAGTGGATTTAGTGCTGCAGCATGTATTAGAGAAAGAAACCCAAGAAGGCGATAAATGCATTGGCAATCAGTTTGGTGGCAGCGGCCTAAGACTGCTCACACCCACAGCTTTGGACATCGGCTCAAACTATAAAATCACCCTGTTTATTCACGACGAGCTAGTCGCCATTCTCTGTTTTGGCAAAGTGACCAGCTCTACCGCGCAAAAAACGCTATCTACCGAGAGCAGCGCCAATAGCGGTGACACACAAAGCCCCGAGTTCAATACTCAGGCGGAACTTCACTCTCCTGCCCCGCAATGGCAAACCGACTTTGAGTTCAGTCAAATTCTCGAAGCTGACGTCGAGCAATTAGTCAAAGCCAGCCTCAATGTGCAGCAGAAACAACTCAAGTTACGTAAACTCGCCAGAGACGAGCGTCAATAGCCGCTGACTTTTCACTGGCACCTGCGCCATCAAGTCTCTACAATGTCTGCAACTCTTTGTGAATGAATCAGTTTATCGCACGCCAATGACTCACATATCAGCCCTAACGCCGCCAGCCGTCAAAAATGGCAATCAAATTCAGACTCTGTCCACCGTGGGCGGCGTTTGCCAAGCCGTTACACTCGCCAGTTTAGCACGTCAACATAAGGGGACGACCTTAGTTGTCACCAGTGATACGCCAAGCGCATTAAGCTTAGAGCTAGAACTGAGTTATTTGCTCAGTAAAACAGGCATTAAGGTCAGATTATTCCCTGATCGCGAAACCTTGCCCTACGACAGTTTTTCGCCCCATCAGGATTTGATCTCCCAGCGACTCGAAACCCTGTCGCAGCTGTCTCAGATAGAGCAAAACATCGTTATCGTGCCCGTCACAACCTTAATGATGCGCCTGCCACCTAAGGCCTATTTAAGCGCTAACGTGTTTGTGCTGAAAAAAGGTGATAGCTACAAATTACACGATGTACGCCAGCATTTAACCGACACTGGCTACCATTCAGTTGAGCAAGTGTATGAACACGGCGAGTTTGCCATTCGCGGCTCGATTCTGGATATCTTCCCCACTGGGATGAATATGCCACTGCGCATCGAGCTATTCGATGAAGAAGTGGAAACCATCCGCCATTTTGATCCCGAAACCCAACGTTCATTGCAACCTGTCGACTCAATTCGCCTATTGCCCGCGAAGGAATTTCCGACCGACAGCTCAGCCATCGAAGGGTTTAGACAAAGATACCGTCGCAGTTTTGAGGTCATAGTCAAAGAGCCAGAGTCGGTTTATCAGCTGGTGAGCCGTAACTTGATGCCGGCGGGGATTGAAAACTACCTCCCGCTGTTTTTTGATGACACAGCGACCCTATTCGATTACTTGCCCAAGGACACTCAGTTAGTCACTTTAGGGGATATCGAAAAGTCGGCGCGCGCGCATCTGCAAGAAGTCGAACACCGCTATCAAGACAGGCGCGTCGATCCACTGCGGCCGCTACTGGCACCTAAAGAGCTGTATTTACTCATCGAAGAGTTATTTGCCGCCTTTAAACCGCTGCCACGTTACCAGATGCACGTGCCGACGGATGGCGCTGAAGCGACAAAAGCTTTGGTGATTGCCGCCAGCACCCTGCCCGACATCAGCGCCAACCATAAATTAAAGCAACCACTGTTAGCGCTGCAAGATTATGCCAGCAGCGCCAAACGCATGTTGTTTAGTGCCGAGTCCGAGGGTCGCCGCGAAGCGCTGCTTGAATTGCTCGCAAAAATTCAGTTAAAACCTGCGCTGTTTAACCATTTTGATGAATTTATTCAAAGTGATGCCAAGTTAGGGCTCATCGTGTCGCCGCTGTCACGCGGTTGTTTACTGCAGATCAGCGCTAAAGATGGCATCAGTATCATTTGTGAAACTGAGCTCTTCGGCCATCGAATTTCCCAGCAACGTCGCCGTGAAAAACAGCGTCAGATCAGTAACGATGCCCTGATTAAAAACTTGGCCGAACTCAAAGTCGGCCAGCCCATTGTGCATTTAGAACACGGTGTTGCCCTCTATAAAGGCTTAGTCACGCTAGATACAGGCGGACTGGTCGCCGAATACCTGCAATTGGAATACGCCGGCGGCGATAAACTGTATGTGCCAGTGTCTTCATTGCACCTTATCAGCCGCTACAGTGTTGGCGCCGACGAAGACGCCCACTTAAATAAACTCGGCAATGAGACCTGGGCTAAAGCCAAGAAAAAAGCCATTGAAAAAATCCGCGACGTCGCGGCCGAGCTGCTCGATGTATATGCCCGTCGCCAATCTCGTCCCGGCGAAAGCTGCGAGATTGACGAAGAAGAATACGCCCAATTCGCTCGCGGTTTCCCCTTCGAGGAAACCGTCGATCAAGAAAGCGCCATTATCGCCGTGTTAGCCGATATGCAATCGCCGACCGCAATGGACAGATTAGTCTGTGGCGATGTGGGCTTTGGTAAAACCGAAGTCGCCATGCGCGCCGCCTTTGTGGCCGTCAACGCCGGTAAGCAAGTGGTCGTGCTGGTCCCGACCACATTGCTTGCCCAGCAACACTATGAAAACTTTAAAGACAGGTTTGCCGACTGGCCCGTAGTCACCGAAGTGATGTCACGCTTTCGCACCGCTAAAGAGCAGACTCAAGTGCTGCAGCAATTGGAAGAAGGCAAAGTCGATATCGTTATCGGTACTCACAAGTTATTGCAATCTGAGGCCAAGTTTGAAAACTTAGGCCTGCTGATCATCGACGAAGAACACAGATTCGGTGTGCGTCAGAAAGAGAAAATCAAGGCACTGCGTGCGAACGTGGATATCCTAACTCTGACGGCAACGCCTATTCCACGGACCTTAAATATGGCCATGTCGGGCATGCGCGATTTATCTATTATCGCCACCCCGCCCGCCAAACGTTTAGCGGTAAAAACCTTTGTGCGCGAATCCGATCCTGCAACCGTGCGCGAGGCCATTTTGCGGGAAATTCTCCGTGGCGGCCAAGTGTATTACCTGCACAATAATGTTGAAAGTATTGAAAAATGTGCCCAAGGCATTATCGATTTACTGCCAGAAGCGCGGGTAGTCGTCGCCCACGGTCAAATGCGTGAACGCGACCTTGAGCGGGTGATGTCTGACTTTTATCACCAAAGATTCAACGTGTTAGTCTGTACTACTATTATCGAAACTGGTATCGACGTCCCGAGTGCCAACACCATTATTATTGAGCGCGCCGATACCTTTGGTCTGGCGCAGTTACACCAATTACGCGGCCGCGTCGGACGCTCGCACCATCAGGCTTATGCCTATTTGATGACGCCGCATCCTAAACGTATGACTCCCGATGCGCGTAAGCGTTTAGAAGCCATTGATGCCCTTGAAGATCTCGGTGCAGGCTTTATGCTCGCGACCCAAGATTTGGAGATCCGCGGTGCAGGTGAACTCTTAGGTGATGAGCAGAGCGGCCATATTTCGAAAATTGGTTTTAGCTTATACATGGAAATGCTCGAAGCGGCAGTCAAAGCTTTAAAACAAGGCAAAGAGCCATCGCTGGCGCAAATGCTGAATCAACAATGTGAAATTGAACTGCGTATCCCCGCCCTACTGCCTGAGGCCTATGTGAGCGACGTGAATATTCGTCTATCCCTCTATAAACGCATCGCAGGTTGCGAAACCGAAGCGGCGCTGGATGAGTTAAAAGTCGAATTGATCGACCGTTTTGGCCTATTGCCCGAACCGACGCGCAACTTAATGGAAATGACCCTCTATAAACATGAGGCGACTCGCTTAGGGGCGACTAAAATAGAAGTGCACAGTAAAGGTGGCAGCATCGAATTTAGTCATGATCACGTCATCGATCCTATGTTTATTATTGGATTACTCCAAAGCCAGCCACAAATCTATCGAATGGAAGGACCGAATAAGTTAAAGTTCAGCCTTGCGGCCGAAACCAGCAAAGACAGGCTCGCTTTAGTGAAACTCTTGCTCGAACAACTATCTCAACATCAATCGCAACATCGTCTTGGAGATAAATAGTGTTACGTAAACTCGCGGTCTCTATCGCTACCCTCATTGCACTATCGCACAGTCAGGTGGTCCAAGCTGAAGCTTGGTTCGAAGTTGAAGTCTATGTATTTGAACGCCAAAGTCAGTCAACTGAGCAATGGCCAGATACGCCGATCAAGACAAAAACCGATAAAGCGATAGACTTGATCTCTCCAGCGGTTGCACAAGTCGTTACCCCAATGGCGAGTGAGTCGGCGCCTTGTACCTTAGTATTTGATGCCGATGCCAATAGCCACTGCGCTGAAAGCTTAAACGGTGAGCCAACGTCTGAGCCTATAGCCGCCGCGCCGACCAGTGTCGAATTTCGCTATCCGCCAGTGATCCCATCAGAAATCAGCAGCGCAACGACCAGCTATGCCAGCGCCAATGGTGGCCCAGTGTTATTAGCACGCAGCCAAAGCCAGTTCGCGAGCATTATCAATAGTATCTCCCGTGAACGCGGCACGCGCAGTTTACTGCACATGGCGTGGCAACAACCGATGCGCGGCAAAAGTGGTTCAGTGCCTATTCGTTTATTTGCGGGTAAAGATTTCTCGGATACCTACCATTTTGATGGCAGAAAAATCGTTACGCCAACTCAAACAGAACCTATGATCAATGCAGATGGCACGCCTATGCTTGCGCCTGTGGTCTCGCCGGTTTGGGAATTAGATGGCACATTAAATATCTACTTGAGCCACTATTTGTATATTGAAACCGCACTGAATATGCGCAAAGAAGGCAGAAAACTATTACCAGCAATGCCAAGCGATGCCGCCGATACCAGCGCAACACTCACGGCGCCTAAAGTCATGACACCGTTTTTAATGTCAGTGCCTTTGGAGCAAAACCGCCGGGTGAAGAGTGAGGAGATCCATTATTTAGATCACCCCGAAATGGGCATGGTGATCCAAATTCGTAAGATGGCACAACCTAGTGCACAGCAAAAAAGTCAGAATGCCGAATCGATACAAACGGTTGGGCAATACTGAGTCAGCAAGTAAACAGCGAAAGGCTTAAGTCGTACTCTAAAATGAATGACTTAGACTGTACTGCTGTTTAAGACTGCACTATGGAGAAGTCGAGGTAGATATCATCGGCTTCGTCTTCTCCCACAGTGACCGTTAATCCCTCGGTACAAGGCACGCCCACTTCGCACCAAGCAATCAAGTTATTCACCGCAATATCACTGCCTTGGGCTAACACTTCGACACTGCCATCACGGCAATTGGTGACATAGCCTGTCACGCCCAAGGCTCTGGCCTTAGTCAAGGTCGCATGCCGACAACCCACACCTTGCACTTTACCCGTTAAACTTATCAATACACGCTTCATCTCACGCCCCTTTTGCATTGCACACAAGCCTGTTATTGGATTAAGCATAGCCGCAATTATCCGAAGGCTAAGTGTTAACCTATGGATCTATAGAGCAAAAAACAAACGATATTTTATTTTAGGCAAAAAAAACAGCTAACAAGACTGCAGTTAGCTGTGTCGGGCGACATACGCAAAGGGATATCCAATAAATGGACAAATACAACAGCAACTCTGTATCATTTTGTTACAAAATAGCAAGGCTGGCTACTTTACACAATAAATAATTATTTTCAAGAGTTTGAAAAATAAAACTATCCCTCCCTAATGAATATAATGCTTTTAGCTGAAAATCGGCTCATGCCGCTGCCTGCATTGTTCATTTAACAAAACACCGCGGTGAAAGTTGCAGAAGTATGAGGACTCGTTGACGTTCAACGCTGGGATTGTGTTTGTTCAGACCAGCTCGCAATTGCGAAACGAGGGTTTGGGAAGTAAGGGGGTTAGAAGTGAGGGTTGTAGAATTGAAGTGTCGCTATGCCACGCTAATAACGGGTACTGTGTATGGCGAAGCGTTACAGCAAGACAAGCAAAAATATGCAAGCTATACATTTAAAAGACAAAAGTAAAAAACCGGCATAGTCTGCCGGTTTCTGTTTTATTGCGCGATAAGTTGATTACGCGATAACCTGCTACTCGCTGATCATCTGACCATTTTGATAGCGATACTCAGATGAGGGTTCGCCATTAAAGTAATACACTGACCTGCCGTGCAGTTGATTATCAAGATACTCATCACTTTGTAGCAGGCTGCCATCTTCGTTAAAACTGTAACCTTTACCCTGCAATTGACCTTTATCATCATACTGAGTCTGCCCTAATAAATGGCCGTTGGCGGAAAAGGCTTGCCAGTGACCCACTTCGTGTCCTGCTTTATAGTGACCATGCCAGAGCTTAACCATGCTATAGCTGCTTTCATCTTGCAGCAGCCATTGGCCTTCGCGTTGACCGTTAACATACTGACCTTGGGCTTGCAGCTGTTTATCAAAACCACGCAGCAAATACGCGCCATGTAACTTAGCGTTTTTATAAAACTCTCGGCGCATTATCGTGCCATCGGCTGCGATTTCTGTTTGTTCGCCACTCAGCTCACCTTGTTGGTTAAACTGCTCATTGCGCGTCGTGTCACGGTTTTGCGTGACCCACTTGCCGACCTTTAAACCTAAGTGGTATTGGCCGCTGACAAAACTGCCGTCCTCTACATTATCTTCCCGATAGGCACCGTGCATTTGACCTTTGCTATAGCTCGCACGTTGGACAGCGCCATTCCAGCCAATCCCAATATACAAGCCTTCATATTGCCCCTTGAGTTGTTCATCGCGTTCAATCAATTCACCTGCAGAGTCGAAGCGCTGACGTAAACTCCAGTTTTTCGCAGTATCACGCTGATATTGATGGGTTAACTTTCCAGTGGCATCGAAGCGCTGTTCAGTGCTAATCCGGCCTTTTGCAAGATATTGAGTATCGGTTTGAGTGGCGACATTGCCAGCATTATCATAGGTAATATTCTGTATTTCACGGCCATCATTATCGTACTCTTGCTGCATGGCTAACAGCCCTGGCCCTTTAAAACGCTGCTGGTTTCCTACCTGCTTGCCATGCTGATAATGTTTGATCTCTTGCAGAATATCTGCGGCCTGATAACTCAACACTTCTCCGTGCATTTTTCCATTCAGGTAAAACTCTTTGGTGTATAACCAGCCCTCTTTAGTCCAATACAGTCGCTCACCTTGGTATTTTCCCGCCACCATATTCACGCTTTGCTCTGGCTTACCATTGTCATAGAAGCTTTCATATCGCCCTTCCATACCGTTTGCGCCATAGTTTGTGCGCGATGCCAGCAGGCCGTTGGCATGATAACTTTGCGATAAGCCTAATTCAGCCCCATTCACGCGATGCTCATGGCGCTGCAGTTGGCCATTTTGATAATAGCTTTTCTGCTCGCCGTTCAGTTGGCCATTCTGGTAGTGGTACTCTCCCGAGAGCGCTCCGTCTTCCCAATAATGCAGATGCGTGCCCTGATAATGTCCTTGCGCATCGCTGCTGCCCTTGCGAGACAATTGACCGTCGGGGTAGAAAAACTCGAAATCGCCAACGATAAAACTCTCGACTAAATTGGGATTGTTGACACTGCCCTTAAAAACCGGTTTATCCGTTTCTAAATAAAATAGCTGCACTGGCCACTCGCCATTTTGTTCTGTCGGCGCTTGCTCCAGATAATAAATGGCTTCGCCCGGCACATCGCTAAGCCGCCATTCTTGGTCGAGTAAAATTCGCTCAGCCGACAAATTAAACGACATAAGTAGCGCAGATAATAGTAATAAGACTCGCATTTTCTGCTCCTTAAGGTAACGCAGGGAATGTATTAACCCACTGTTTATTTACAGGTTCCCCGCTTATCGTCAGCTGTTCTATCTGTGCTGCGCGCCCCGCCAGCACAAACCAGCGTTGCTCACGTAATACTTGCTGCAACGGACGTTGATAAAAATCACTACTGTCACCTTGCATAGCAGGCGCAAGGGGTAAATTCTGCGCATTTAGAAAACGATAGTGCCGCATAAATTCGGCCACGGTTTGAGTGGTATCCAAATCTGGCAGCTGACTGACATCAATCAACCAACTTTGCTCGGGATGATATGCGAGTGCTTGCCATTGAGGCGTTCCAGTACAGGCCAAGGTGCTGCTGACATTGATGTCGTAAAAATTGCGGCGGATCCCATCGGCGCTACTCAGTTGGTACAGCACAAACTTATCTAGCCCAGCACCAAAACCCGTGTTGCTGCTGGCGTTAGTGTTTGTCCATTGCAGTGTGTGCCCGTTTACCTTAGGGGCATCGACCACACTGAGGGTGCACACCGCTGCCTGCTCGGACGTTAACAGCATACTAACGCCGTATTTGGCGACGATTTGCGGCTCGAGTAAGGCAGGATCGACAGGTGTGCTAGGTTGCGGCTGATTATCATAGGACGCATACATATCATCGCTGTAAAGCAGTTGCTGCTGCGCCGGCGGATAGTCGACATTTTGCGCGTAATCTAGGGTTGGAATAAAACGAATATTCTTAGTCAGTTCGCCGCTGTCAACCGCAGTATTCACATAGAGTGTCAGTGTTGACGGCGCGGCGGCAAAGGTAAACTGTGTAATCGTTTCATATTGCGCCGATGAAGCCAGCGACAGCATATTTTGCTCTGCCGACGTTAGCCAATCCGGTCCAGTGGCTGGCGGTGAAAGATAGTGCACCATAGCGCCTTCGGCACCGTCATAGCGCCGGTACAACCAAGTTTTGTCAGCGCCGCCTCGCGATTTCAGTAAATAACGGAATGGTTGATCTGGGATTGGCGAGAGTTCCAGCTGTAAATCTTCATACTGCAAGCTCACAGTTTTACTGGGATCAGGTGTCAGGTTAAGTTTGACCAGTTTCGCACCATGATAATGGGCAGTCGCGCGAAACTCAGCAACCTGAGCTAAGAGGTCATTTGGTGCATTCCAGCCAATAAGCAGATTTTGCTGCACAGATTGATGGAAACCATCCTGTTCTGGATAACTGTAACTGCCCACCTTGCTCAGTTGCAGTGGCAGCACAGTGCCATCCGCGCTGTGTGCCGTGATATCGGTTAAGCTAAATCCGCCTTCGGGTTTAAAACCTGAAAAGTCATGATGATAGGTTAGATTTAATAGATCATCTTGCTGGTAAAAGTAACCCGCATCATAGGCAAACACAGCATCAAGGCCTAAGGTCTTATTGATGTCATCCAGCACAAAGTCAGGCTGTTTTTGATACTCAAAGGCTGGAAAATCATAATCAAAACCTAAACGCTGTGTTAAATCACCCAACTGGCGCTGCTGCGGCAACATAATAACGTTGCTGCGCACTGTGCCCTTATAGCCGTAACGCTCAAACGGCGCTTCTGCCACTAAAGCTAACTGCGCTAACCAACCCCGCTCACGTTCTAACATCAGCTGACCGTATATTTTGGCTTGCTCGCCGTCACTTTCAACTTTGGCTAATACATGCGTATCAGTGACTTGCAATACAGTAAGTTTGGCATTGGCGTGGCCTTGATAGGTAGGAAGCGCGACGACCGCCCCCGCTTTGGCGGGTATGGTGCTAAGGAAGGCCGATGAGCTAAAGAGTTTTTTCAGTTCCTGCTCAAGCTCTGCGCCGCGTTCAGCCAGCAGCGCCTGCCATACCGGTTTGTTCAATGCACTGAATTCTTTAACGCTGCCATCTTCTAGATTTAATGTAAATTCAAACCCCTGCGAGAAAATAGCGTGCATTTCTGGATTACGATCGGCCCGCTGGCCACTACTGACGCCGCTCCCTTGACCATCGCGCATGTTCATGTAATCGACGTGCACTTGAAACCGACTGTTTTGGCCTGTCTCGAGGACCTTATAACGCAGCAATTGATGTGAGCTAGTATTAAGCGTTTCGGTACGCTGACCATTGTCTACAGTGATGTTGGTGGTGCTATACAACTGATACGAGCGCTCTTCCCCTTTCTCAGGTGTGAACTCAACATCAGCATCCCCAAAAGAACAGGCCGATAATAAACAGCATGCAACTACGCTAACCAGGTACTTCATGGTTATTCCTTGTATCTTAAACAAATAGTAAGCGCCGCATTATGCCCTTTCATACCCAGTAAATAAAATGCTTTGGCTATTTTGCCTGTCCAGCACAACACCTAAGTGCGCGACTAAAATATCCTTTTAGATCGTCACAGGTAGGGCAATACCTATCTTAGGCAAGTTCTTAATGACGAATTACAACATAAAGAACTGATGCGCAAAGCTAGTTCTGCTGTATTAATTGTCATTGTTTCCCAGTGACTCGCCGATTTTTTATTTAATAAGAAGTATCCCTTTGGGCTCGACGGCGACACCCATCATGTCAACTATCACTGTAGCTGCAATGCCAATCCTAACTATCACTTTCGCAGTTCGTTTAGCTAAAAAGCTCTTGCACCAAAGCAAGATAACTTTGTCGTCAATAGTGCAGCATGAATTGTCATTGTTTCCCCAGTGACTCGCCGTCTATTTCTTTCAAAAGAAGCATCCCTATAGGCTCGACGGCGGCATCCATGCCGCCAACGGTCACAGTTGCAACAATGCCAATCCTCACTAACCCTATCGCTGTTCGATTAGCTAAAAAGCTATTGCCCCGAAACCATTTAAAGTAGATGCTCTTAACGAATCGAGCGTGTTCAGGTTGCCCGACATTTTCTAATCAATGCATTAAGAACTTATACGGAAACCTTCGGTACTTTCTTCCTGTAATGCCTCTTCAACTCACACACAATAGTTTGATATTGCTTGAGTTTAATAATGATTAAATACAAAATAGACGAAATATAAATGCGGGGGAAATCTGTCTATTTCTATAAAGTGTAAGGCTAATCGAGGAAGTATAGGCAATGACTAAAATAGAAGGCTCGATTGTAAACGACCGTTATTTGGAGTCGATCGCCATAGCCTTATACAATGAAGCAAAAGTTGAAAAGGACGGATATCGTTTCAAAAAGCTAGTCCCTGCAATGACATTTTATTGTTTTGCCATGGAGTCAAAGTTAAATACCTTTGGAAAAGAGGTGTTTACTAAAAAATCAGAGTTAAAACTCTATAGTAACGCAACTATTCAAGGTAAATTCGACTGGCTACTTTCTCGACTTGGAGTTGATGCCGAAGAATTGGTTGAGCCTCACCGTGAAACTATTGCTGATATGGTTTCATTTAGGAATTCTGTGGTTCACTCTAAAAGCATTGATTTCGAGGAAGAAAGAAAACTAATCGGTCTTGAGCAGTTTGGAGACAGGTTTGTACAGCCTCCAAAGCACGAAAAAGATTTCATGGCTCAAAGGTCTTTAGAAAATTGTGAAAGCTATAAAAAAGCTTTGGAGTTCTTGGATACTGTTTGGTTTGTACAGTCACCGAAGTTCTTTGGTTCTATAGACTTTCATAGAGGTAGTGGTTTTAGTCGTGCTAGGGTAGTTGATAGAAATTAGCATAAATACTAATACGTTATATTGCCCCTGATAAATTTGACAACTCAGAGTCTAAAAATGATAAGAAAGTACAACAAAAATGACTTGGATTCAGTTCTTGAAATCTGGCTGAATGCGTCGATTAAAGCTCATGATTTTATCTTGGCTGAGTTTTGGGAATCTCAAGTAGAGAGCATGCGTAATATTTATATCCCAGCTTCAGAGGTCTACGTTTACGAAATAGACTCTAAAGTTATTGGATTTTTCGCTCTGTATGAAAGTCGTTTAGCTGCCATATTTGTAGCTCCCGAGCTGCAAGGTAAAAGTATCGGTAAGCAATTGCTGAATCACGCAAAAAATCAAAGATCGATTCTGACTCTTTCGGTATATAAGGAAAATCAGGCCAGTTACCAGTTCTACTTGTCCCAAGGTTTTAACGTGGTCAGCGAGCAGTTAGATGAACATACGGGGCATCCAGAATACACAATGAGTTCGGGCAC